>JAPPDJ010000107.1 GCA_028824555.1 Gammaproteobacteria bacterium
CGGTGGAGGGCGGGACGCCCTCCCTCCGGCGCGGCGCACCGCGCTGTGCAGGCAAGGTGAGGCACCACCCCATCCGTCCACGGTCGGGAATGTGCCGAGTCCATCGGTGCATCCCGCGAGCGTGGGATGTTGGCTATGTTGGGTGTGGGAGGGGATGTTGGTGGGTTGGGGGGGAATTTCGGGGGTTATCGAGAGCAAAGGGTGGGGTGGGGGTGGGGGGATTGCTGGGCGCGAGTGCTCTGTGGAGGATGGGCTTTTTTGTAAAACCGAATTATCTCAGTGGGTTGGGATGAAGAAGCCTTGCGCGCGGCGGCCGGGGGAGGCGGATTAGGGCTAGGGAAGAAAGAGATTGACCGTTTTGCTCTCCATAACTACAGTTATCGCGAGCAAAATTGGGCGCCTGTCACCAAGCCTGCATTGCAGGAATCTCGTCAGAACTGACTGTTCTACCATGATCTATCAGACAGGCATGTGTTCGTTTTGTTCCCCGGTCGGCGTCCGCGCGACCGTGCGTCTCCGGCGCAGACGGCCTGCGAATCCGCCCGCTTGAACCGCCCCGACCCCGTTCCGGCGTGGCTGCTCGCGCATCGCGCCAGCGTCCCCGAGCCGCCGCAGGACTACTGCGACCGGCCGGCGCTGGCGGCGCGGTGCGATCCGCTGCGGCGTCCCGTCACCGTGCTCATGGCGCCCGGCGGCTTCGGCAAGACCACCGCGCTCGCGGCCGCCTGTCGCACGGCCCTCGCCGCCCGCGTGCCCGTCGCCTGGCTCACCCTCGCCGACGACGACGCCGACACCCTCGACGCCTACCTCGCCCTCGCCTTCGCGCGCGCTGGGCTGGACGTGCACGCCGCGACCGCCGAACACGGCCCGGCCCAGGGATCGCCGGCGCCGCGCACGGACATCCTGCTTCGCGCCGTCGAGGCCCGTGGCCGGCCGTTCGTGCTCGCCCTCGACGAGCTCGAGAACCTCGCCCGCCCCGACGCCGTCGCCGTCCTCGACCGCCTGCTCGACCACGCCCCCCCGTGCCTGCACCTGGCCCTCGCTTACCGGGCGCTTCCCGCCGGGCTCGGCGCCGCGCGGCGGGTGCTCGACGACGCCTCCGTCGTCACCGCCGATGACCTTCGCTTCGACAAGCCCGACATTGCCCGCTTCTTCGACCTCACGCTGTCGCGCGACCGCATCGCCGCCGTCGCCGCCGAGTCCGGCGGCTGGCCGATCGCGCTGCGCATGCGTCGCAACGCACCCGACGACCCGCCGGCCGCGGCGCTGCGCGACGCCGTCGGAAACTGGATCGGCGCTGGCTTCTGGCGCGCCTTCCCCACCGCAGACCGCCGCCTCGCCCTCGATCTTTCCCTGTTCGACTGGATCGACCGCGACCTCGTCGATGAGGCGCTCGAGAGCCCCGGCGCGTTCGACCGTGCGGCGGCACTGCCGGGCCTCGCCGGCCTGCTCACACCCGCCGCCGGCGGCCCGGGCGGCGTCCACCGGCTGCATCCGCTGTTGCGCGAGCACGGCGCCTCGGCACTGCGCCGGGAGCGTCCCGCGCACGCCCGTCGTCTCGGGCGCCGCATCGCCCGCGCGCTCGCCCGCCGGGGCGCCACGCTGGACGCCATGCGCCAAGCCGTCCGCGCCGGCGATGCCCACCTCGCGGGCACCATCCTGCTCGACGCCGGCGGCGTGCAGTGGTGGCTGCGCGAAGGCGCCGGGCCCGCCATGGCCGCCGACCGGCTGCTTGCCGAACGCACGGTCGCCCGCCATCCGCGGCTGGCCCTCTTTCGCAGCGTGGCCCTGCATCTGGCCGCTCGCCCCAACGACGCGGCACGGCTGTTCGAGCGCACCGAGGCGAAGGCGCCCTGCGGCGACGCCGGCTTCGACATCGACCGGCTGCTCGCGCGCGGCTTCCTCGAATACAACGGCGTGCGCGCCACCGACGCGGCCGAGTGGCGCACGACCCTTACCGAGGCCGTCGCCGTCGCGGTGCGGCCCAGCGCGCCGCGCATCGCCAGGGCCGGCAGCCTGTACGGGCGCGCCGCGAACGGCCTCACCTACGCCCGGTTCGGGGCAGCGGTCGAGAGCGCGCGCCGCGGCCGGGCGCTGGCGGCGGGCGAGTCGCGTTTCCTGACCATGCTCTTCGACTGCCTGCTAGCGCAGCAGGCGATGCTGCGCGGCCGCCCGAAGGAGGCCCGCCGCCACGCCGACAACGCCAGGCGCATCGTCCCCGCCGGGTTCCTGCACGACCCCCAGATCGCCGCCTACACGAAACTCGCCGTGCGCGAACTCGACGTCGAGCGGAGCCGCGCCGAACACGAGGCCGAGGACCGGCGCACCGCCCTCGAGATGCTCCGCGGCGGCTACGACTACACCCGCTACGCCGCCGCCACCGACGTCGCCGTTGCCTTGGAAACCGATGCCCGCGGCGCTGCGGCGGCCCTCGACCTCGTCGAGGAACTCGCCGAACGCGCCCGCGCCTCCGGCATCGGCTACCTCGCGCCACTGCTCACCGCCCACCGGGTCGCGCTCCTCGCGGACGCGGGGCGTGCTGGCGAGGCGGACACGGCGTGGCGCGCCGCCGAGTTGCCGGACGCGGACGCGGCCTGTGTCGACATCGACGGCCGCGGCTGGCGCTGCACGGAGGCCATCGCCTGCGCCCGCATCCGCCTTCTCGGCGCCACCGGCGAGCCCGCGCGGGCAGCCGAACTCGAACAGGCCCTCGCGCACGCCGCCGAGCGGCATGGCCTCTGCCGCACCCTCATGCGCTCCCTCGCCCTGCGCGTGCGCCTGGCCCACGAGGCGCGCGATACCGATGGCGCCCATGCTGCCGCGGACGAGTACCTCAATCATTACGCCCGCGCCGACTACGCGCGACCGCTGCTCGCCACGGGCGCCGCGACGGCCACGCTCGAGCGGGTGTTGGATGCCGATCCGAGCGGCCCCCGCGCCCGCCACGCCCGCCGCCTGCTCGCCATGGCCGGCGCCGAGGCCGCCGGCCCCGTACGCCTCGACGGCCAGGAGATGAAGGTGCTGCGGCTGCTCGCCACCCACACGAACAAGGAGATCGGCCGGGCGATGGGGCTCTCCCCAGACGGCGCCCGCCACCACCTGCGCAAGATCTTCGCCAAACTCGGCGTCCGCCGCCGTCTCGAGGCAGTACGGCGCGCGACGGACCTTGGCCTCCTGCCGGAGCGGCCCAGCACCTCGGAGCCACCGGATTCGGCACGGGACGCGTAGCGGCGGGGCTTCCCGCCCGTCTTGAATGCGCCGAGGAACGCGGACGATTCGACCAGCCCCCCCTCCGAGAAAAGGCGAGGACGCCTTTTCTCGACTCCCCCGCAAGGGGGGAGTGACAGGAAAGGGGCCGCGCTGTGCGCCTGAGGGGGAATCGGGCGCGACGCTCCTCCTGTGTCACTCCCCCCTCGCGGGGGAGTCGAGAAAGGCCGTCCCCGGCCTTTCTCGGAGGGGGGCAAGGTTGCTGGGGGCGATGGAGAATACGCGCCGGGAGGGGGGCATGGTTGGGCTGGGGCGATGGCGAATGCGGGCCGCCTCGGGCATGAAGACGAGGTCGAACGGGGCGAGACGTGCCTCGTAGGGGCGGGGCTTGTCCCCGCCTGTCTCGAATGCGCCGAAAGACCCGCCGGCGGAGGCCCCGCACGGGTAGCGGGCACGGCGTCGCAAACCACCGCCAACGCCCAACCCCGCGCCCAACGCCGGCCCCGAAACCCGCGCCATTCAAGGAATCTGCCTGATCGAACCGCCCCCCACCGCCGGCTCGCTGCGCGGTGCCCGCCGCCGCTTCCGGCCGCCAATCCGCGTCGCAACGACTTCCCTGCGGCACCGGCACCTGCGAGAATTTCCGGCAGCACCGCGCCAGCCATGCGCCACCACCGCGAAGACCGCGCCCCCATGCGCCACCACCGCGAAGATGCCGCCACGGACCCCGAACCGTCCGTCCGCCGTGCCCTGCGCCGCCCCGCCGATGCAGATCCGGCGCGCGGCGCATTCAGCCACAACACCGAGCGGGCGCGCCGCGCCGATCTCGACGTGTTCCGTGCCTGGTGCGCGGAGCGGGACGCCTGCGCCATGCCCGCCCGCCCCGAGCTCGTCGCCGCGTTCGTCGACGCCATGACGGACTCGCGCGCACCGGCCACCGTGCGGCGCTACGTCACCAGCATCGCCGCCGCCCACCGCGCCGCGGACGCCGCCGACCCCGCAACCAACGCACGCGTCAAGTACGCCCTCAAGCGCATGCACCGCCGCCGCGGAAGCCAGCAGCAGCAGGCGCACGGCCTCACCTGGCCCCTGCGCCAGCAGCTCCTCAAGGCGGCCGGCAAGCGCCTGATCGACGCCCGCAACCGCGCCCTCGTGGCGGTCGCCTACGATTCCATGCTGCGCCGGTCCGAACTTGCGGGCGCCCGCGTTGCCGATCTCGCCCGCGACCCTTCAGGCGGCGCCACGCTCCTCGTGCGGCGCAGCAAGACCGATCCCCACGGCCGCACCGCGACGGTGTACCTGGCGCGCGACACGCTATCCATCGTCGCCGAGTGGCTGCGCCGCGCTGGCGTCTCGGACGGCCACCTGTTCCGCTCCGTGACGAAGGGCGGCAAGGTCGGCACGCGCCTGCCCCCAAGCCAGATTCCCCGCATCTTCAAGGCCATGGCCCGCGCCGCCGGCCTCGACGACGAGGTGGTCGCGGCCCTCTCCGGCCACAGCGCCCGCGTCGGCGCCACGCAGGACATGATCGCCGCCGGCGTCGAACTCCCCGCCATCCTCCACGCCGGCCGCTGGAAAACCGCCACCATGGTCACCCGCTACGGCGAACGCCTACTGGCCCACCGCAGCGGCGCCGCGCAACTGGCCCGGCGACAGGGGCGGGAATGAGGGACCAGACGCGCGTTCTACGCCCGCACGGGCCTCGTGGGGGTGGGGCTTGTCCCCGCCCGTGTTGAATCTGTCGAGGCGTTCAATTGGGGGTTCCATGCCGAGTCCGTCGGCACTTTCAAGACGGGCGGGCGGTTCGGTCTGTTTCCTGCCAACATCGAAATGCCGTTTGAAATACCGCCGAATTACGCTAGGATAATGTCAATCTCAAAGGAGCCGTCACGTCTAAGCGCGGCCTCAAGGAAGCACACGATGTCAAGAGCGAAAGCGGTGCCCGTGAGCAATGCCGTCGCCAGGAGACTGGCGTCAATTCGCAGCAAGGGCGCCATGCGGCACGTCGAAATCGCCAACCTTCTCGGCACGCGCCCCGAGACCGTATCGCGCTGGAACCTGGGGCGCTCCTACCCCCACGCCCGCACGGAGAAGACCCTGCTGGAACTGGAGTTCATCGTCGACCAGCTCTCGGATTTCTATGAACCAAACGAGGCGCGGCATTGGGTGTTTTCGCCACAGAAACATTTGCGCGGCGCGTCGCCAGCCGAGCTGATCCAGGATGGACAGATCGATGAGGTCCGGCGGCTGGTCAACCAGCTTCGCGATGCCGTATACATCTGATCCCGTCAGTTCCACCAAACGTGGTCGTCCACGATCAGGATCTTGTCGATCTTCTGGCCGAGTTCAGAACAGATCGCTTTGCCGGTGAGGTCTTCCGCGCAACTCGAACGGGCGCCGATCCCACCGCCCCTTCGATTAGCGGTGGCAGGTGGGGCCCCCCACCTGGAGACGGCCCCGGCGTCTACGTGCTCTATACCAGTCTTGATCGCGATGGCGCCATAGCGGAGGTCGCCTCCTTCCTTGCCCAGCTGACACCCATACCGGGCCCTCGTCCGATCAAGGTAACGCGCCTTGCCGCTACCACTGCGCGCACGCTACGCCTCGCATTCGCCGACCTGACTCGCCTCGGCGTCGACCCGGCTCAGTACGGCGAGCGGGACTACCGCCGCACGCAGCGGATCGGGGCAGCCCTCGCCTTTCTGGGAATCGATGGGCTCATCGCTCCTTCCGCTCGTTGGTCCTGCGAAAACCTAATGATCTTCGGGGAGAATCACGCACTGACCGAAAGGCTCGATCCCCTGTCAGAAGAGGAGGTCGATTGGCGCGCTTGGGCACGGGACAAAGGTGTAATCCCCGACCCATAGCCTCCCGTCCGTACAGAATCCCCCGTTCTGACTCGCAACTGGCGCCCGCCCTACAGAAAGCGCGTTGAAACGCATGGATGCGTTCGGCAAGGGACGCGTAGGGGCGGGGCTTGTCCCCGCCCGTCTCGAACTCACCGACAAACTCCCCGGCGGACCCCCCGCACGGGTAGCCGGCGCGGCGTCGCGAACCACCACCAACACCCATTCCCGAGCCCCCGTGCCGCGTCCACCGCAGCGCCCTAAACCGTTGCCGGAAAAGTAATTCCGCGTGATCGAACCTCGCCGCCCCCCGCTCCCGGCATGGTGCCCGCGGCCGATTCCGGCCGCCCAGGAGCGCCGCGGCGACGCCTTCCCGCCGCACCGAAGCCGGCCAGAATGCCAGGCACCTCCGCGACCGCCATGCACCGACGCCGACAGATGCCGACACCAACTCCGAACCTTCCGCCCGCCGTGCCCCTGCGCCGCGCCGACCTCGACGTGTCTGCGGAGGGCTTCTCCTCGCTAGAGGAGCCCATGCGGCTCGCGGAGCTCGCCGGGATCTCGTCGTCGGTGGAGGCTCGATCCACCTGGCGGGCGCTGGACCCGATGGCGCCCGAAGACTACCGACAGCTGGCGGCGCTGCTGCTGGACCGCTGGTACGAGCAAGGCGTGCGGCATGTCGGCATCGGCGGCGGCCAGGGCGCCGGCAAATCCACCCTGGGGCACCTGCTGATGCAGGCCGGCGAGCTTTCCGGCCTCAACACCTGCGTGCTCAGCATCGACGACTTCTACCTGCCCCGGGCAGACCGGCTCGCCCTCGCCCGGCAGGTGCATCCGCTGCTGGCGACCCGCGGGCCGCCCGGCACCCACGACGTCGCCCTCTGCCGCTCCGTGCTGGACGCGCTCCCCCACGCCCGCGAAGTCGCCGTGCCCGTGTTCGACAAGGGGCGCGACGACCGCACCGGGTCGCGCACGGTGGCCGGCTACGCCGACGTCGTCGTGCTCGAAGGCTGGTGCGTCGGCGCGCGACCGTCGCCGCCGAAGCTGCTCGCCAAGCCTGTCAACAGCCTGGAACGCGAACGGGACCCCGACTCCACCTGGCGCAGCCACGTCAACGACGCGCTGGGCACGGCCTACGCGGAGCTCTTCGACGGGCTCGAGTCCCTCGTCCACCTGCAGGCCCCCGACATGGCGGCCGTGCGCCGCTGGCGCCTGCAGCAGGAGCAAGACCGGCCCCCGGAGCTGCGCATGACCGCAGCCGAGGTGGACCGCTTCGTCCAGCACTACGACCGCGTCACCCTCGCCATGATGCGCGACCTGCCCCACCGCGCCGACACGGCGGTCACCCTCGACCAGTACCAGAAGGTCGCCAAGGTGACATTTCGGCCGGCGGCGCAGCAAAGGCCGGGCGCCTCCCACGAGACCATCCCCGTCTTGAACGCCCCAATGGACTCCCCACGTCCCCCGTAGGGGCGGGCTTGTCCCCGCCCGTGTTGAAAGCACCGCCCCGGGACTACGCGCCTGTCGGCGCGATGGAGGGCGGGACGTCCTCCCTCCGAGGTCCGCGAGCCCGTCTTGCGCGCATCGGCAAATCCGACATGGGACGGGACAAACCCATCACTACTGCGAGTTCCTTCAACTCCTCTGCCAGCAACCGATGTTCTTCCGCCTTCGGGGACGATCTCCTCCACGACAGGCCGATTTGTCTTGAGGCTGGGGTTGCTAGGCGGGATAGGGTGATGTTGGTGCCTTGGAGGATGCCGGCTTCTACTGCTAGGCGGGGGACGAGGGTTACGCCGATGCCGGCGGCGACCATCTGGATGAGGGTTTGGAGGCTGCTGGCTTCGAATTGGGCGCGGGTGCGTTTGTCGCCTAGTTCGCAGGCGTCTAGGGCGTGGCCGCGGAGGCAATGGCCCTCTTCTAGGAGGAGGAGGCGTTCGTCGGCCAGCGTTTCTGGGGGGACGGTGGCGGCGCCGGCCAGGGGGTGGTCTTGGGGGCACGCGAAGAGGAATTCGTCCTCGAAGATTACTTCCGCGGTGAGGTCGCCCGTATCGTAGGGCAAGGCGATCAACGCTGCGTCGATTTCGCCGTTCTCCAATCGTGCGAGGAGCGGGGCCGTTTGTTCTTCGCGCAGGTACACCGTGAGGTGCCCGAAGCGCTGGCGCAGGGCCGGGAGGACGCGGGGGAGGTAGAAGGGGCTGATGGTCGGGATCACGCCGAGGCGGAGTTCGCCGGTCATCGGGTCGCGTGCTGCCCGCGCAACCTCCATCAGCTCTTCGGCGGCGGCGAGCAGCGTCTTCGACCGCTCGGCGATCTCGCCGCCCACCCGTGTCATCAGCACGTGTCGGTTCGAGCGCTCGGCGACGGGGGTTCCGAGCACCGTCTCGAGGTCGCGGATGCCGGCACTGAGCGTCGACTGGGTGATGTGGCAGCGCTCGGCGGCGCGGGCGAAGTGTTGCGTGTCGGCAAGCGCCGCCAGGTACTGGAGTTGCTTCATGGTCGGCAATCGCTTCATCGCTCGTCCTCTCCTTTCCTTTTCGACCATCCTTCTCGGCCTTCCTTCTCGACCTTCCTCGTCGGCCGTCGTTCGTAATTTACGATTGTTTCAACCAATATTAATCGCTATACACGAACAACGCGACGCCATACGCTCTCCACAAGCCCACTTTTTTTGAGGACCAACCGATGAGCGAAGGCAAATGCCCTGTCATGCACGGACCCCGTGCGAACGGCGCCGGCGGCGGCACGCGGAACACCGATTGGTGGCCGAACCGGCTGAATCTCGCCGTGCTGCGCCAGCATTCGAGCCTCACGAACCCGCTCGACGCGTCCTTCGACTATGCCGCGGCATTCGAGAGCCTCGATCTCGACGCCGTGAAGAGGGACATCGAGGCGGTGATGACCACCTCCCAGGACTGGTGGCCCGCCGACTACGGCCATTACGGGCCGCTCTTCATCCGCATGGCGTGGCACAGCGCCGGCACCTATCGCGTTGGCGACGGTCGCGGCGGCGCCAAGAGCGGCGCGCAGCGCTTCGCCCCGCTCAACAGCTGGCCCGACAACGGCAACCTCGACAAGGCGCGCGCCCTGCTGTGGCCGGTCAAGCAGAAGTACGGCGCGAGCCTTTCCTGGGCGGATCTGATGATCCTGGCCGGCAACTGTGCCTTGGAGTCGATGGGCTTCAAGACGTTCGGCTTCGGCGGCGGGCGGGCAGACGTTTGGGAGCCCGAGGAGGACATCAACTGGGGCGCCGAGGCCGAATGGCTTGGCGACGAGCGCTACACCGGCGAGCGCGACCTCGACCAGCCGCTCGGCGCCGTGCAGATGGGCCTGATCTACGTCAACCCGGAAGGCCCGAACGGCAACCCCGACCCGGTTGCCTCAGGCCGCGACATCCGCGAGACCTTCGCGCGCATGGCCATGAACGATGAAGAGACGGTGGCGCTCGTCGCTGGCGGGCACACCTTCGGCAAGGCGCACGGTGCCGGCGACACGGCACATGTCGGCCCGGAACCGGAAGGCGCGCCGATCGAACAGCAAGGGCTCGGCTGGCAGAGCACGTTCGGCAGCGGCAAGGGCGCGGACGCGATCACGAGCGGCATCGAGGGCGCGTGGACGCCGACGCCCGTGCAATGGGACGGCAGCTACTTCGACACCCTGTTCGGCCACGAGTGGGAAGCGACCAAGAGCCCGGCCGGTGCCTGGCAGTGGCAGCCCAAGGGCGGCGCCGGCGCCGATGCCGTGCCGGACGCCCACGACGCCTCGAAACGGCATGCGCCCATGATGACGACTGCGGACATGGCGCTCCGGATGGACCCGATCTACGAGCCCATCTCGCGGCGCTTCCACGAAGACCCGGACGCCTTCGCCGACGCGTTCGCGCGCGCCTGGTTCAAGCTCACGCACCGCGACATGGGGCCGCGCCGTCGCTATCTCGGCGCGGAAGTGCCGGACGAGGTGCTGATCTGGCAGGACCCGATCCCGGTAGTGGCGCACCGGCTGATCGACGCAGAGGACATTGCCGGCCTCAAGGCGACGATTCTGGCGTCAGGGCTGTCGATTTCTGACCTTGTTGCCACCGCTTGGGCGTCCGCATCGACCTTCCGCAACTCGGACTTGCGCGGCGGCGCCAACGGCGGGCGCATTCGCCTGGCGCCGCAGAAGGACTGGCAGGTGAACGAGCCGGCGCGTCTCGCCAACGTGCTGGACGTGCTCGAAGGCATCGGGCGGGGGTTCAACGACGGGCGCGCGGACGGCAAGGCGGTCTCGGTCGCCGACTTGGTTGTGCTCGGCGGCTGCGCGGCGGTCGAAAAGGCTGCCAGGGACGCCGGCCACGAGATCACGGTTCCGTTCGCACCCGGCCGCGGCGACGCCTCCCAGGAACAGACGGATGTCGAGTCCTTCGCGGTGCTCGAGCCCCACGCCGACGGCTTTCGCAACTATGTCGCCGAGGGGTGCAGGGCTCCGGCGGAGGAAATGCTGCTGGATCGTTCGCAACTGCTGGGCCTGACGGCGCCCGAGATGACCGTGCTGGTGGGCGGCTTGCGAGCCCTGAACGCGAACTTCGAAGAGTCCCCGCACGGGGTGTTCACGGAAAGGCCCGGACTCCTCACCAACGATTTCTTCGTGCACCTGCTCGACATGGGAACGGCGTGGACGCCGGTGCCCGAAGGCGCGGACGTGTTCGAAGGGCGGGACCGGGCCACTGGGGCGCTGCGCTGGACGGGCACCCGCGTCGATCTCGTGTTCGGCTCGAACTCGGAACTGCGCGCCCTTGCAGAGGTGTACGCGTCCGACGACGCCGGGCAGCGGTTCGCCGAGGACTTCGTGGCGGCCTGGAACAAGGTGATGAACCTCGACCACGTCGGCTTGGTGTAGGCGATCCCTTTCCCCTCGGCCCCTCCCCGCCCCGTCGCCGTTTCGGCGGCGGTGGCGGCGCGGGGCGATATGGGGTTTACTGAACCGGTCGGCCAAACGGGGGCCGGCCAAGGAGGGGGTTCAGACATGCGGCTCGATCGACTCCTGACGGTGGCTGCCGCCGCCGCGTGGGTGCTGGCGCATGCGCCAAGCCATGCCAGCGATGCGGTGCCTCTCACGCCAGACGGCGTGGTGGACGTTGGCGGCATCTGGCAGGCGCTCGGCACCGCGCACTGGAATCTCGAAGCCCATGCGGCGAGCGAGGGCCCCGTTCCCGCGCTCGGCGCGCTGGGCGCGATTCCCGCTGGCCTCGGCGTGGTGGTGGGCGGCACGATTCCCTACCAGCCCTGGGCGGCCGAAGAGCGCGATGCCAACGCCGCCGACTGGGTGGCTCGGGACCCCGCGGTGAAGTGCTTCATGCCCGGCATCCCGCGCGCCGCCTACATGCCGTTCCCGTTCCAGATCGTGCAGGGCACCGACAGCATCTTCGTTGCCTACGAATTCACCAGTTCCACCCGCATCATCCATCTTGACCGCCCCGGCACCGAAGCGCCGCTACCGTCGTGGATGGGCTATTCCCTCGGCCATTACGAAGGCGCGAGCCTGGTGGTGGACGTGACGGCGCAGGTGCCCGACACCTGGTTCGACAGCGCCGGCAACTTCCACAGCGACGAGCTTCGCGTCACCGAGCGCTACACGCGCGTGTCGCCAAACCTCCTGCACTACGAGGCGACCATCGACGATCCCAAGGTCTTCACGGAGCCCTGGAGCATCGCCATGCCGCTCTATCGGCGCCAGGAGGAAGGCGCGCGCCTGCTCGAGTTCAAGTGCGTCGAATTCGCCGAAGAGGCGGTTTATGGGCATCTTTACGCTACCGACGAAGATGAGGCCGGCGACGGTTGAACCTCACGTAAGCCCCGCAGCAACGCGTCAGAGGAGACATGCCATGCGACTGAACACGCATCTATCAGCCGCCCTCGCGGCGGCCATCGCGGTCGGCGGGCTCCTGCCGGCAACTGCCGACGAAGCCGCCGAACCCTTGCGAACCTCCTGGGGAGTGCCGGACCTGCAAGGCAACTGGGACTTCCGCACCATCACTCCCTTCCAGCGCCCGGAGGAACTGGCAGATCGCGAGTTCCTCACCGCCGAGGAAGTGGCCGAGTGGGAGGCCCGCGCCGCCGACAGCAAGGCCGAGCGCGACATCACGCCGAACGCGGAAGCCGACGCCAGTCAGGGCGACCTTGACGCGGGCTACAACTCGTTCTTCATCGACACCGGCACCCAGACCAGCCCGCACATGCGCACCTCGCTGGTCGTGGATCCGCCGAACGGTCGCGTGCCGGCAAGCACCACGGGCGCGCTCTGGCGCATGGCGGAGAATCGGGAGACGTGGAGCCGCTCGCCGCGCACGCCAGCCGACCGGCCGCCGGCGACCCGTTGCCTGATCGGCTTCAACGCCGGCCCGCCGATGGTGTCGAGCGCGTACAACAACATGATGAAGCTGGTGCAGGGGCCGGGCTACGTCGCCATCCTGAACGAGATGGTGAACGATCACCGCATCATTCCAACCGGCGGGGGCGAAGCGGCGCCGGCGCACATGCGCTTCTGGCAAGGCGACTCCGTCGGCCGCTGGGAAGGGGACAAGCTGGTGGTGGAGACCACCAACTTCCGCCCCGAAACCAACTTCCGCGGCTCCGGCGAGAACATGCACCTGACCGAGAAGTTCAGCCGAGTAGATGCCGACACCTTGCGCTACGAGTACACGGTGAACGACCCGGAGTCGTTCGAGGCGCCCTTCAGCGTCATCCACGACATGCGCCGCACCGACGACGACGTGTACGAATACGCCTGCCACGAAGGCAACGTCGCCATGCACCTGATGCTCTCCGGCGCGCGGGAACAGGAACGCGAGAACCCGGACGCCGTGGACGACACCTGGCTCCCAACCTGGTTCAAGGGGCTGCCGAAGAAAGAGGACCTGCTCGCGGCGGCAGAGGAAGGTTCCGCCGGGGACGGCGAGGGCGAGTAGCGGAGTCCGTCGGCGCGATCAACGCCGATTCCCCCTCAGACGCCCGGCGCGGGCCCAGAACCGTCACTCCCCCCTTGCGGGGGAGTCGAGAAAAGGCGTCCCCGCCTTTTCTCGGAGGGGGGGCTGCCGGCGCCTTCCCCGAGCCAAGCGCCGTCCCCCGCTCCTCCTGTCACTCCCCCCTCGCGGGGGAGTCGAGAAAAGGCGTCCTCGCCCTTTCTCGGAGGGGGGGCTGGCCGGCCGCCTCGCTCCGTTTTGACCTTGTCTCCACATCCGAAGAGGCCCGCCGTCATCATCGCCCCAAGTGCGACCTAGCCCCCCCTCCGAGAAAGGCCGAGGACGGCCTTTCTCGACTCCCCCGCGAGG
>JAPPDJ010000033.1 GCA_028824555.1 Gammaproteobacteria bacterium
CGTTACGGCAGGCAATCGAAGTGCCGCCGTTCGGACGCGACACCTTGTTTGCAGACATGGTGGGCGCCTACGAACGCCTGTCGCCGCCGCTGAAGGGATTTCTAGAGGGCCTGACGGCGCTCAACAGTTGGGGCGCGTCGAAGCCGGAGGCGGAACCGGTGGTGCATCCGGTGGTGATGGAAGACCCGGATTCCGGCATCAAGTCGCTGTATGTTAACCAGCTCTACACCACCCGCATCCTGGAACTCCGGCAGGACGAAAGCGACGTGCTGCTGGCCTTCCTGTTCCGTCAGACCGCGGTGCCGGAGTTGCAGCTGCGCGTGTCGTGGCAACCCGGCACGCTAGTGATCTGGGACAACGAGAAGACGCAGCACTATGTCGTGCGGGACAAGCCCTACGACCGCGTCATGCATCGAGTGATGGTGAACACGGGGCGGTAGCCTATCGGACTTGGCGCGGCCTTCGGAGGGAGGGCGTCCCGCCCTCCAAGCGTGCCGAAGGCACGCACGCAGCGGAGCCGCCTTAGGCCACCGCAACATGCGTCCCAGACGATGCCAACGAAGTGCCATCCTCAAACAACGTCACCAACGCGAGGACGCCTGTCGGACATAGCCGGGCCTCTGGAGGGCGGGACGCCCTCCCTCCGGGTCCCCCGGTCCCCGCGGTGTTCTGGCGCTAGCGCCTCGGTGGGATGGCCTCTCACGCCAAGCAACCTACTCCCCGGCGCTCTGTGCCCGCCGGGCGATCTCCTCTCGCTCTAGCCGTCGGGCGCCGCGCAGGATGTTGCCCATGGCGTAGTTGCCTTCGTGGCAGGCGTATTCGAACACGCCCACGTCGCTGCGCTTCCAGACGTACTCGCCGCTCCACGGGGCTTGCCAGATGGTGGGGTCGTTGACGGTGAAGTTGTAGAGGAGGTTGCCGTCTTCGCGCAGCGTGAAACGTTCGACGAGGTGCAGGTTTTCATCGCCCCCGTAGAGGCCCGTGTCCTCGCGGAAGTTGGTGGTGTCCACGACCAGGGTGTCGCCGTCCCAGTGGCCGATTGAGTCGCCGAGCCAAAGCTGCACGTCCTCTGGCGGATGCTCTGAGCCCAGGCGGATGATGCGGGCGTCGTGAACCATCTCGACCAAGATCATCACGTGGGTTTCGGTCTGCACGATGCGCTTGAAGTTGTTGTAGAGGCCCGGGAGCATCGGCGGCCCGGCACTGAAGCCGAGCAGACATCGTTCCGCGAGGGCAAGGTCTTCGGGATTGTCGAACGGACCGCGAGGCTGGTCGAGCCACGATGCGGTGCCGTCGTTGTCGTGGATGAACGAGCTGAAGTTGTCCGCGATCTTCATCATGCCCTTGGGGGTCATGGGCGGATACCGGCCATTCGGCGGGTCGTAGAGGATGGAAGTGCGGAACTTGCCGTCGATGGCCACGATGTCGCTGCCGGGATCCACCCACCACGAGTTGTAGCCCCCGACATTGCCGGCGCCGAAGGCATTGATGCCATCGCCCCCCTTCACCGGGGCACCACGGTTCGGATCGCTGGAACGGTTTTCGGCAAATGCCAGGGCGTCGGCCGCACCCTTGATTTTCTCGTGGGCTTCTTCGGGCGTCATGAATCGCTGCTCGCCGAGTTCGCGCGGCCGTTCCACCGGCGTGATCGAGCCGCTGTCGTAGTTGCCGGTGAGATCGGGAAGTCCTGTGCTGGTGCGCCGGATGTCCGCCACGCTACCGGTGGAGAGGACCATGCAGAGCGCAGCAATGCAGGCTCTGCTGAAGGATTCCGGCATTCGAGTCTTCATGGCATGTCCTCCTGCTTGGACATTGGCGCCACAGTAGCACCAGCGACCTTCGCTTGCATTCTCCGTGTGGCGCGGCCTCGTAGGGGCGGGCCTTGTCCCCGCCCGTGTTCACGCGACGTCGAACGGCGGGTTGGAATACGCGCGGACGACCAAAACGGTCGCCCCTACGGCGCGAGTCCGTGGCTCAGGCGCAGGTACACGAACCGTCCGCCGAGTCCCCAAGGGGTGTCCGTAGGATAGCGGATGCCCCAAAGCACGTTGGAAAGGTGCGTTTTGGGTAGTTCCGTCGGCAGTTCGTCGAACAGGTTGTTGATCCCTGCCGCCAGCTTGAGCGAGCCCCAATCGAGCCGGGCCTCGGCATCCACGGTGTTGCCGGCGTCCACCTCGATCATTCCGGTGTCGAGAGGGTGCTGCACCGTGTCGCCGAAATGGTTGATGCGGACGACGACGCCCCACCTGCCGCGGGTGAAGTCGGCGGTGACGTTCGCTTGCCGCCCCGGCTGGCCTCGTTCGAGTTGGTCCGCCGCCCAACCGCCGTAGTAATCGCCGAACCCCACCCCGGCAGGAGCGCCGGCCGGAAGGTTGCGGCCCACGATATCGGTCTCGCTCGCGTGCGCGTTGGCGGAGAGCCAGAGGTAGCCACCAGCCGCCGGCAAGCCCCAGCGCGCCGAAAAGTCGATACCCGTCGTTTCCGTGTCAACGCCGTTGAAGAAGAACGCCGCGGTGCTCACGAGCTCTGCATCGCATGCGGCAATGCCGGCACAGCCGAGTCCCTGCGAGCGCACAACCCTGTCGTTGATGCGGGTCGAGAAGATGTCGGCAGTCAGTCGCAGGCGATTCCCGGCCCAGACGCCGACAAGGCCGGCACTGACGTTCTGCGCCGTCTTGTGCTGTAGCGAATCCACGCCAAAGGCGCGGGCGACTTCGTGCCCTTCGCCCGCCGACAGGGTCGTGGTGAGGCCGGCGTCGCTGGCGACGAACAGGATGGAGTTGAAGCGCCGCTGCGACAGGCTCGGCGCCCGGAATCCGGTGGAAACTCCGCCGCGTAGGGCTATGCGATCCGAGAGCTCGAACCGGCCCACCACCTTGCCCGTGGTCTGGGCGCCAGCGTCGCTGTAATCCTCGGCGCGCAATGCCGCGCCGAGCAACACGCCCTCGGCAGGACGGCTTTCCAGGTCCACGTACGCTGCCATGCTGTAGCGACTGTCGTCGCTCAGGCGCGCATTGCGGGGGCTGTAGCCCGGATAGCCCTGGAAGCCGCAGGCAGCGACGACGCCATCGAGCGGTTGCCCATCCGGACCGACGGCAAAGGCGCGGAAGTCCGCCACGTGCGGCAGACCGCAGGACCAACTCGCGGGGTCTCCCGCTCGCTGCCGATACGATTCCCCACGCCGCTCTACCCCAGCGGCCACCGCACTCAGCGGCCCGTCGTCGAAGTCGCGGCGAACGTCGAGGTTGACGCTGGCTTGGCGAAAGTCGATGCCGCCGCTCTTGCCGCCCCGGGGGCCCGCGTTGGCAATCACTTGCGCCACGCTAGCCTCGGGGTTGCCGGCGAGGTAGTACGCCGCGATGGAGGCGTTGATGGTGCTGGCGGCGGCGAAGTTGAAGCGGTTTCTGCCATAGCCCGCACTCAAGTCCACCTCCCAGTCGCGAACGGAAAACCGCCACCCGCCGCTGACAGAGATGTCGTCGATCTCGGACTCCTCCGTCGGCAGAAAGCCGTCCGGATAGACCGGGTGCGCGTTGCGTTCGTGAAACGTGATGAAGTTCGGCAGCACGAAATCCCAGGTGGGGTCGCCCGTCTCGATGCCGTCCCAATAGCCGTACCGGAAGCGGTAGGCGCCGCTCGAACGGCCCTCGCGGCGGGAGGCACCGCCGAAGGCGTACAGCTCCGAGGCGCCCAGCGGCAGCATCGCGTTGGCGAACACGGCAGCACCGGAGTGCGATGGCGAACTCAATGAGATGAGCTGGTCTTGGTAGTCCGGATCTAGGCCCCCGTTGCCGCCGTTGCGTTCGATGGAGTCTGCTTGATGCGCCTCCAAGGTCCAGTTCAGGAATCCCCCATCACCCAAGCGCATGCCGCTGTTGACCGAAAGTCCAACCGTGGCCCCTTGCACGTCAGGGCTGGTGCCGGCATGAAGGGTCGTCTCCGTGGCAAGCGTTTCCTTCAGCGCCAGGTTGATGACGCCAGCGATGGCATCGGAACCGTACTGCGCCGCGGCGCCGTCGCGGAGCACTTCCACGCGGCCGACGGCCGCTTGAGGGATGGCGCGCAGGTCCGTGCCGCCGGTGCCGTAGCCGATCACGCCGTCGAGCACCCGAAGCCAGGCCATGCTGTGACGGCGCTTGCCATTGACCAGCACGAGGGTTTGGTCCGGGCCGAGCCCGCGCAAGGTGGCGGTGTGCAAGAGCGCCCCGTCTCCCACGGAGAGGCGCGAATAGTTGAACGAGGGCGCGAGCTTGGTGAGCGCGGCGCCGAGATCGACTTCGCCGGTTCTGGCAAGGTCGAAACCTTGGTGGACATCGACGGGAACGGGCAGTTCGTCGGCGCGGCTTTCCGTGCGCGCCCGGCTGCCGACCACAACCATCTCTTCTAGGCGGTCGGCGCCGTCCCTCGCCGGGGCTTCCTCGGCGGCCAGCGGGCTCAATGAGACGAACACAAGGAAGGCAATCGGGCCGGTTCGATGGTTCACGTTGCGTTGCTCCGCTACCTTGCCTTTGTGACCATGGTACGCCCTTGCTGGCCCGGGCGTCAGAACTGATGGCCCGTACGCACGGCAACGCCAACGGGAGCTGCATGAACCTGCCGAGGCTCTTCGGATCCATCGCCTGCGCAGCGGCCTGCAGCGCAGGGGGCGCCTCGGTGTGCGCGCCCACAGGTGTGTCCGAACGCGTCTTCGTGGGCTTAAGTCGCGTCCAAGAGGCCGTGGCCTACGGCCCTGCCGTGGATGCAGTGTCCGTCGAGGAATCCGAGCTGCGTGTTCGCCTTCGATCGTGGCAGAACGCTAGCGCGGGTGCCGAGCAGGTCGTTCGCCTCGTGCACGACTATGGGGCACACCGGATCGATGCCCACGTTCCGATGCCGACCAACGGCCACCTGCACCGGCTCGGCTTTGAGTGGCGCCGGCATTCGCCAAACTGGGAGATGGCCGTCGCGCCTACGCTGGCTGCTTCCTCCAACGCCGGCCGCCACCCTCAAGTACTGGACGCGAGCATGGTCGATTGGCACGTTTCTGTGCGCCGCATCGAACCCCTCGGGCCGGGCCTCGCCGTGCTCTTCGGCATTTGTCGAGACGGCCGGAAGGGCGAAGTCCGCGTCCAGCCATCGGCAGCGATTCGCTGGCAGCCCCACGCCGGCACGGAGGTGCTGCTGGGCTATCCCGACTCGCGCGTCCACCATCGCCTGAGCCCCGCCTTGCGAGTCGGCCTCGCACTGTCGCCTTCGGGCGGTGCGTGGCACGCATTCGACAGGGAGCTCAAGAACCAGACACAGTTCGCCCGACGCGGGTGGCGGCTCGAAGCCGACTTGGCCCTCGATTTGCCGGCCCGGCAGCAGGCGGCAGTCGCCATCGGCATCGAACGACAACGGGCACTCGAGTTCGACAGCCCACCCGGCACCAGAATGTCCGTCGACGTTGCGCAAGCGACCTACCTCACACTCCGCTGGAGGCGATGAGCGAAGACGCGCTCAGGCGGCCAGCGCCAGCGTTCGCGCAAGCGCCGCGCAAATGGCGCGTTCAGGTCGAGTCCGAAGCTCCGGACGAGCGTGGGCGGGCAACGGCGGCGAACGTCAAGCCGCCGATGGCGCCGGCTGCGGCCTGAAGCGCCATGCCAAGCCCGGTGCGAGTCGCCGGCAGCGGATGCATGCCCAGCACCGCAAACATGAGCGAGTGCAGCGAAAACAGCGCCGCGGCGCCGCCGATGGCATAAGCCACCGCGCGTGGCCCAGGGACGAACCGCAGCACGAGTGCCGTGACCGGATAGGCGACCAGTGAGGCGATGGCGATGATAGGCAGGTAGGTGACGGCGAGCCCTGCAAGGTCGTGCAGGGTTGCCGTGATGCGAGTGGCGAAATCCACCGGGACGCCAAACGAGGCGACCTCCTGCAGGATCATCTGCGTGGACAGCAGGGATCCGGCCAGATAGGTCACCAACACCGCGCAAGCGAAGGCCCCGATGCGTCGTGTCATGTACTCTGCGCCCTCAACGCCAAGCCGCCAAAATAACCGGAGTATCGTGTTGAAGGAAAGAGCGCCCCAACGCCGGACCGGCACCCCGCACTCGCGCGGAGCCGGCTCCGCCTCCGGCCCAGCCCAGCCGTCCATTGACATCCGTCGGATGATCGCCGATTGGCGGGGTTGTGCCAGACGGGCCATGGCGGCCCTCGCCCTCGCTTGCGCCAGCGCCGTGTCCGCCACCGAGTATCGTCTCGAAAGGGTGGCCGAAGGGCTCGACTTTCCTTGGTGCGTCACGTTCCTGCCCGGCGGCGACATGCTGGTGACGGAACTCGGCGGCACCCTGCGCCGGGTTTCCCAAGGCGGTAGCGTCAGCGACCCCATCGTCGGCGTTCCGCCCGTGTTTCGCCGCAGCCAAGGCGGGCTGTTCGACGTGCTGCTGCACCCGGACTTCGCCAACAATGCCACCCTCTTCCTCTCCTACGCCGCCTTGCCCGAAGACGACAACGCAACCGAAGTGCTCCGCGCCCGACTTGATGGCGAGACGCTGGTGGACGGCGAGGTGATCTTCTCGGTCACGCCACGCAAACCCACGCCAGTCCACTACGGCGGCCGCATGGCCTTCCTGCCAGACGGTACGCTGCTCCTCACCAGCGGCGACGGCTTCGACTTCCGCGAGCAGGCGCAAGACCTCGGCAGCCTGCTCGGCAAGACCGTGCGCATCCACACCGATGGCGGCATTCCCGCCGACAATCCGTTCGCGGGCGTCGACGGGGCGCTGCCGGAGACATACACCTACGGCCACCGCAACGCCCAAGGGCTCGCGCTGGCACCGGACGGCACCGTCTATCTGCACGAACACGGCGCCCGCGGCGGCGACGAAACCAACGTCCTCACGCCTGGCGCCAACTACGGCTGGCCGGCGCTCACCCACGGCATCGACTACAACGGCGCCTACATCTCGCCGTTCACCGAAGCCGACGGCATGGCCAGCCCCATCCATCACTGGACCCCGTCCATTGCCCCCTCGGGTCTCGCCGTGTACGCAGGAGAGCGCTTCCCCGAATGGCAGGGCGACCTCTTCGTCGGCGCACTGGTGGACAAGGAAGTGCGGCGGCTAGACATCGAGAACGGCGAAGTCGTGGCCGAGGAAGCACTGTTCACCGAACTCGGCCGCCGCATCCGCGACGTGCGCGTCCACGATGGCTACCTGTATCTGGTGGAGGACGGCGCGGACGCCGACATCGTCCGGGTGGAGCCGCCTTGAGGCGGCGCGGACACCGGTAGGCCGGCGCGGACGCTAGCGCAACCGCTCAATCCAGGCGCTCGCCCCAGACCTGCTCGAGGCGGTCGTCGCGGCGGCACCGGAAGCGGTAGTAGTTGTAGCGGATCGGGTTCTTCTCGTAGTAGTCCTGGTGATAGTCCTCCGCCGGGTAGAAGCGCCCGCGCTCCAGGATTCGGGTCAGGAAGACGCGCCCGAGCTTCTCCTCCCCCGCGCGCCGGGTCGCCTCCGCCAGTTCGCGCTCGCTGTCGTTGGCAACGAAGACCGCGGCACGATAGCTGTCGCCCCTGTCGCAGAACTGGCCCAGGTCGTCGAACGGGTCGATGTTGCGCCAGAACACGTCGAGCAGCGTCTCGTAGTCGATCCGCTCCGCGTCGTAGGTCACCTCGACGGCTTCGAGGTGACCGGTGTCGCCGAAGGTGACCTGTTCATAGGTGGGCGACTCCGCGTGCCCGCCGGTGTAGCCCGACGTGGTGGCAATCACCCCGTCGAGCTTGTCGTAGGGCGGTTCCATGCACCAGAAACACCCGCCCGCGAACACCGCGGTGCGGACCGTCTGGGCCTCGGCACCGCCAACGAGAGCCAGCGCGGCCAGGACCGCAATCCGTACAGCACCCATCGAAGAGCCTCCTGCAAGTCGATTCAAGGCAGTATCCGCCGTCGCTCACCACGGGCCAGGAGCCAGCGCCGCTTTCTACGGCCCAGGTTGCTGGCTGCGGAACACGTCCTCGAGCGTGCTGGCGCTACGGCAGACGGCTTGCAACGCGGCGGATATCCTACAGCCATGCAACCGCAACCCGGCTCGGCGTCGTGGCGGCGCGAGGACATGCCCCTAGCTGTAACCCACCCAGCACCGAGTAGCCCGGGCGGCGCACCGCACCGTCCACTCGCGCCAACACCCGTTCGTGAAAGTGGTCCACGCGTCTTGGCCATCCGCCCTGTTTGCCGCCGATGACCGTGATTGGCATCATTCGCCTAAGCGACCGAAGTTGGGATGAAGGTGGGGAAAACCGGGGCGCTGCTGGCTGCAGTGGCCGTCAATCTGGCAATCGGGTTCGGTCTTGAAGCGGACATCGTCGCGGCGCAAGCGCCACAAGAACCGTTGCCTTCGGACAACGCTTCTCGCCCCAGCCCAAGCCGCCCCATCACTCCGTCGGACTTCGCCGCTTCGGCGAAGTCCGACGGAGTGATGGGCCAAGAGGAAGAAAGCGCAGCGTGGCAAGGATGCCAGCCAGAGAACTCGAGCATTGGCGGCAACTCGTCCGCGCTCGCGTACGCGCGTCTAATCGAGAAGGAGCTGGGCGTTCCGCCGACCGTTGACTGCGGCGCCAACGTCGAGTTGCCCATCTATGTCAACGGCGCGAAGACCATCGGCGATCCTGGTCTGCACCAGTGCGACAACCCCAGCCTGCAGGTCGGAGACTGCATGTCGGGATCGAGCGTGCAGCGCTATGTCGGCAAGGACGTCGACGGCTCGACTCGCCATGAAGTCGTATGGGTGAGCTTTTGCCGCCACGACGGTCGCGACGACGAGTTCGGCTATGACATGCCCGACTCGGTGCAGATGATCGGCTACAACCGCGTGACGGGGGCGACCGCGTTCTTCGAGAGCGCGGACAACCGGGAGTGGACCCACGTCGATCCCGCTACCAACAAGCTGATGGGCCAAATGCCGGGGATCGACGATCCCGAAGCCTTCGACAGGGCATATGTGAGATCGGATACCCAGTGCGTGGCGTGCCATCAGGCGGACCCGTTCATCCACAACCCCTTCATCGACGGCGCGACGCGAGCGGGTGCGCCGAATCAGACGGTCGTTCCCCGAATCGGCGGTCGAAGGAGCAGGAGCAACACGCCCTACTACGTAATTGGCGGCGCCGACTGGGACATGCGGACGATCCACATCGAGGACAACGAGTGCCTGGGCTGCCACCGCATAGGCATGAAGACGGTCGAGGAGTTCATGGGAGACCATTGGCATCCAAGTCAGCACATGCCCCCGAATGACCCCGGCAGCCTGACCGGTCATTTCGAGGAACTGCTGTCCTGCTGGACGAACGGACCCGAGAACACGCCCGGCTGCGATTGGATCATCCCGCCGGCGGGCGATTGTCCGAGCCAGGTGGTCGGCGATGACTACCCCTATCAGAAGAGCTTCAACCGAGCCAACCCCGAAGAGCTCGAGTGGACCGAACGCCCCCCGTTCGCCAACCCGCACCTCACAGCGCACCACCCGCCGAGCGGCTAGCCCGCATTTCTCACCAGCCCTCGTAGCGAGGGCGACGAGGCGCCGCTGTGGCTGCGGGCGCGGAGCGGAAGGCGGCGAAGGCATAGCTTGGCACTACGTCGAGCCGGCTGGAGCGAGCACGCGCAGCCACAGCGAGTGCATCTTCGTCCGCAGTAGGGGGCTGGTGAGAAATGCGGGCTAGCTACTAGTCGTGGAGGTGGCAGGCGACGGTGTGGGTGGGGGCGACGGTCACGGTTTTCGGCGCGTGCTGGTTGCATATCGGCAGGCAGGACGGGCAGCGGGGGTGGAAGCGGCAGCCGGAGGGTGGAGTCAGGGCGCTTGCGACTTCGCCGCGAATGTCGGCGGAGGCGCGAGGGGCGGTTGGGTCTGGGTGAGGGACGGCGGCCAGGAGGGTTTGGGTGTAGGGGTGTTTGGGGGCTTCGAACAGCGGCTCTACGGGGCCGGTTTCAACGATTTCGCCCAGGTACATCACGGCCACCTTGTCGGCGGCGTACTCCACCAAGGCCAGATCGTGGGCAATCAGGAGATAGGTTAGCCCCAGTTCCTGCTGCAGCTTCTCCAGCAGACTCAGTATCTGGGCGCGGATGGACACGTCGAGCGCGGAGATGGGTTCGTCGAGGACCACGAGGTCTGGCTCCAGGATGAGCGCCCTCGCTATGGCGATGCGCTGGCGTTGGCCGCCGGAGAATTCGTGCGGGTAGAGCGTGGCTGACGATGCTGGCAATCCCACAAGACCGAGCACCCGATCCACCCGCGGCGCAATGTCGGCGCGAGCCACGCCGTGGGCGCGTAGCGGTTCGGCGAGGATGGTCCGTACTCTCAGGCGCGGATTGAGGGAACTGTAGGGGTCCTGGAACACGGCCTGCACCCTGGACCGGTAGCGCTTGGCATCGGCGCCGCGCATGGCGGCGACGTCCTCGCCATCGAAGCGAATCGTGCCGGCCACAAGGGGGTGGAGACGCAGGATCGTCTTGGCGAGCGTGCTCTTGCCGCAGCCAGACTCGCCGACGAGAGCGTAGGTTTCGCCCTTCTGCACTTGCAGCGAAACGCCATCCACGGCGCGTACCAAGCCGCCCGGCACGCGGAAATGGCAGGCGACGTCTTCAAGTTCCAGTAGAGCCGTCATGCTTCGAGCCAGCAGGCGACGCGCCTCGACAGCGTGTCGCCGTCGTTCAAGGTCACTTCCGGTGGCGCTTCGTTGCGACATTGCTCCGTCGCGTGGGGGCAGCGCGGATGGAAGGCGCAGCCGGTTGGCAACGACAGCGGGTTCGGCGGGTTGCCGGGTATCGAGGTCAGTCGCTTGCGTTGGCCCAGCCTCGGCACGGATGCCAACAGACCCTGCGAGTAGGGATGTCGCGGATCACGGTACAGCGCTTCCACCTCGGCCAGTTCGACGATCCGCCCGGCGTACATCACCGCGATTCGATGGCACAGGCTCGCTGCAACACCCAAGTCGTGGGTGATGAACAACAGGCCCGCACCGGTATCCCCCTGGATGCGCTCGATGAGGTCCATGAGCTGCACCTGAATGGTCACGTCGAGGGCGCTGGTGGGCTCGTCGGCGATCAGCACTTCCGGCTGGCAGGCGATGGCCATGGCCGCCACCACGCGTTGCCGCATGCCGCCGCTGAACTGATGCGGGTAGTCGCGGGCTCGGGCGCTGGCCGAAGGCACCCGAACGCGGTCGAGTTCGCGCACGGCCATGTCGAGGGCCGCACCGCGCGAGTTTCCGTCCGCAACGTGCGCTCGAATCGGCGCGGCGACTTGCGATCCGACGGTGAAGACCGGGTTCAGGGAGGTCATGGGGTCTTGCGAGATCATGGCAATGCGGCTGCCGCGCACGTCCGCCGCCAGCTCCTCCTCGCCCATGCCCACGAGTTCCGTTCCGCCGAGTCGAATGGAGCCGGCGACGATGCGTCCTGCCGGCTTCGGCGGCAGACCCAGCAAGGAAAGCCCGGTCATGGTCTTGCCGCTGCCGGACTCGCCGATGAGGCCCAGCGTCTCGCCGCCAGCGAGATCGAAGCTGACGCCATCGACGGCCCGCACCACGCCACGCTTGAGGAAGAGGTGGGTCTTGAGGTCCTGCACCTCAAGCAGGCTTTCGTTCGAAGAGCTTGCCGATGTGACCATCTGTCAGATCTGCCGCCGCACGGGGTCGAAGGTGTCGCGGAGCCAGTCGCCAACCAGGTTCGAGGCGAGGCACGCCGCCATGATGGCGATGCCGGGGATGGTGATGAGCCACCACGCCACCTCGATGAAATTTCGCCCGTCCGCGAGCATTCCGCCCCAGGACACCTGCGGTGGCTGGATGCCGAGGCCCAGGAAGGAGAGCCCCGCCTCGAAGACGATGACGCTGCCGAACTGCAGGGTAGCCAGCACTAGCAGGATGTTGAGGAGATTCGGTGCCAAATGGCGGATGAAGATGATCGGCGTCGCCACCCCGGCAATCTTCGCGAGCGCAATGAAGTCGCGTTCGCGCAGGCTCAGCACCTCGCCGCGGACGATGCGGGCATACCACGTCCAGTAGCTCAGCACGATGATGAAGATCACCATCGCCTCCCCCGGCGGCAGCACAGCGGCGAACAGCATGGCGAGGGGGATCGAGGGCACCGACATCTGGATATCGATGAGGCGCGAGATCAGCGCGTCCACCACGCCGCCGAAGTAGCCCGCGGCCATGCCCAGCACCGCGCCGATGAGGCCGGAGATGACGATGGCGTAGAGCGCCACCACGGCCGACACCCGCGCCCCGGCGATGATGCGGCTCAAGATGTCGCGACCAAGGTTGTCGGTGCCAAGCAGAAACTCGGAACTGCCGCCCTCCTCCCATGCCGGTGGCGTCATGGCGTCTGCGAGCGATATCGCCCCGGCCTCATGCGGTGCGATCCAGGGGCCAAACAAGGCGCAGGCAAGAACCGTGGCGAGAACGGAGGCCGCAAGCCACGGAAATCCCCCTTCCCCACCGCGAATGCGCGACGCCGCGCCGCGCAGCAGCCGGCCCAGGAGCGGTCGTGGCAGCGTGGTTTCAGTCATGGCGAATGCGAGGATCGATGAAGCCGTAGGAAAGGTCCACCAGCAGGTTCACGGCCACGAAGACCACCGCCGAGAGCACGACGCCAGCCTGCACTACGGGGAAATCCCGCGCGAACACCGCTTCCACCACGGTGCGGCCGACGCCCGGCCAGGCGAACACCACCTCGATGACGAACGCTCCGCCCAGCATGTTGGCGAAATAGACGCCGATCATGGTCGCGAGCGGCGCCATTGCGTTGCGCAAGGCATAGCGCCAGACGATGGCCCGTTCCGGCAGGCCGATGGCGCGCTCCATGCGGATGTAGTCGCTCTCCAGGATGTCCAGCATCGACGAGCGCAGCGTCCGCGTCATGGCCGCCACGGGGTACCAGCCGAGGGCAATCGCCGGCAGGAGCAGATGCGAGAGGTCGCCGCGGCCGAACGCCGGCAGCCACTGCAGTTCGACGGCGATGAAGAGAATCAGCAAAAGGCCAATCCAGAACCCCGGCACCGCCTGTCCCAGCATGGCGAAGATCTTGCCGGCGCGGTCGATAGCACCGCCTCGGTGCACGGCGGAAAGCACGCCGAGCGGCACCGCGAGGAGCAGCGCGAACACGAGCCCGGCCATAGCGAGTTCCAGCGTCGCTGGCAGCCGTTCCAGAATGAGCTGCATGGCCGGCGCGTTCCATTGGTAGGACTGGCCGAAATCCCCCTGCAGCGCGTTGCCGAGGAAAATGGCGAACTGCAGCGGCAGGGGCTTGTCGAGGCCGAGCGCCGAACGCATGGCGGCGAAGTCCTCCTCGCCGGCGTCCATCGGCAGCATCAGCGCCACCGGATCGCCGGAGAGGCGCTGCGCCACGAAGACGATCAGGAGGGCGCCGACAATGGCCACCAGTCCTTGCGCGATGCGCTTGAGCACATAGACCTTCACGGCCCGGGACGTCCCATGCCACGCATCGAGCGCCAGAACGCTCCTGGCCAAGGCGAGAAATCCAGCGTGTCGCGCCAGGCCAGGGTGATCATGGGGCGATAGCTCGGCAGCCCCCCGGCGACGCGCTCGTGCTTGAGCCGCGCGATGTGACGGATGAGTTCCACCCGACGCCCCTGCGCCATCGTCGTGCGAAGTTCCTCGATCAGCGCGTCGAGTTCCGGGTCCGAGTGGTAGGAGTAGTTGCCCCAGCCGTCGCCAGCGCTGTGGACATGGCCGGCCCAGGCATCGGTGGGGTCGCCCGGCAACCCCTGCCCCCACATGGTGTTCAGCACGCCGTCCATCTCCGGGCGGGCAAACCTGCGGGCTAGGTTGATCCAGGCGCCGTATTCGAGCTGGACGACGCGACAGCGGATGCCGGCTTCCGTCAGATAGGCAAAAACTGTCTCGCCCATTTCCTTGATGTAGGCCTCGCGCGGGGTGGTGAGGTTGTAGCAATTGACGCTGACGCCGGCAGGAAAGCCTGCCTCGGCGAGGAGTTGCCGGGCCCGGTCCGGATCATACGGCCACGGCCTGAGGGTTTCGTCGTAGCCGAGCGAGCCCGGCGCGAGCTGTGCCGTGCGGATGCCTTGACCGTAGAGGATGTATTTGACGATGGCGTCGAAGTCCACGGCATGGGCGGCTGCGCGACGCACCTTCTCGAAACGAAACGGGCTCGCCGGGTCGATGGCGTTCAAGCCGATGAAGAGGTTGTTGGGGGTCGGCAGGGAAGCGACGCGCACGCCTTCCATCGCCTTGAACTCCGCGAGCTGCGCCGGCGGCACGGCGTCGATCCAGTCCACCGCGCCGGTCTTGAACGCGGCGACGCGGGTGGTGTCTTCGGGGATGATCTTGATGGTGAGGCGGTTGATGTCGGGCGAAGGGGCGGCGGCGGGATTCCAGTAGTCCTCGAACCGTTCCACCACGAGCTCGTCCCGCGGCTTGCGGGAGATGAAACGCCACGGCCCCGTGCCGATCGGATGCGCCTGCACGCCGGCGTCTCCCACCTCCTCGAAGTAGCGCTTGGGAATGGCGAGGAGCAGCAGGTTCAGGGGTTCCAGCGAGCCGTCCGGGCCCGTGAGCACCATCTCAAGACGCCTTTCGTCCAGCACGTCCACGCGCTCGACGTAGCGCAGCCGGCCGGCGGTGCGAGACTCTGGATCGGTGAGGCGCTTGAACGAGAACGCGACATCTTCCGCCGTGAGCGTCTCGCCGTTGTGGAAGCGGACACCTTCGCGCAGCGTAATCTCGATCAGCGGCAAGCCATCGCGCTCCACCACCCGCCAGGACTCGGCGAGCCAGTTCACCCGATTCAGGTTTGCGTCGACGGTGAGCAGGCCCTCGTAGAAGAGATCCGTGTAGTAGAGGTCCACGCCAGCGGAAGAGCGCGTGGGATCGACTTGGGTGGGTTCGGCGCCGAAGGCGATGGTGATGTCGCGGGCATTTGCGACCGGCGCCGCGAGCAGCACCAACCACAGGCTCGACGCCGTGACGCGCCTTGCGGCGCGTTGGAGGGCGGGACGCCCTCCCTCCGGAAATGCACGTCGCATCGGTTGCCCCATCTGGAGGGAGGGCGTCTCGCCCTCCAACGCGCGAGGTGCGCAGGCAGGGTCGATGCCCTTCATCGCCGGCAGGACATCGACCACCGTACCCCTACGGCGACACCTCCACGCCATGCCAGAACGCAACGCGGTGCAGAATCTCGGCGGCGGCGTCCTTCGGCGCTGGGTAGTACCAGGCCGCATCGGCGTTGGTCTCGCCGTCCACGACCACGTTGTAGTAGCTCGCGGTGCCCTTCCACGGGCAGAACGTCTCGGTGTCGCTCGTCGTCAGGAACTCGTCGGCCACCGACGAACGCGGGAAGTAGTGATTGCCCTCCACCACCACCGTGTCGTCGCTCTCGGCGATGGTCGTGCCGTTCCAAGTTGCCTTCATGCTCTCGCTCCTTGCCTGGGGACTCGTGTGTTCAAAGATGCGCGGTCAAGCCGCCATCGGCCGTGAATATCTGCCCGGTCACGAAGCCGGCGCCGCTGCCGGACAGCCAGACGGCCAGCGGGCCGATCTCGGCGGCAGCCCCGGCGCGCTTGAGGATGGTGAAGCGCACTGCGCGAGCGGCTTCCGGATCGGTCGGATCGACGCGGTCGTCCATCCAGTCCATCCAGCCAAGGGCGATACCGTTGACCGAGATGCCCGCCGGCGCGAACTCCTGCGCAGCGGCACGGATGAAGTTGTGCACCGCGCCTTGTGCTGCGGCATAGGCGGTGCAGTTGGCGAGACCCCGTTCGCCAAGGACGCTGGTGACGATGACGATGCGCCCCGGATTGCGGATGACGCCCCGGGCCGCGCGAACAGCGGCAAACACCTCGCCGAAGTTGGTCGCCATCACCTTGCCCAGCGCCTCGTCGTCCACATTCGCAATGGGCTGCGCCTCGAACGCATCCCGAGCGATGGCGAGCACGTCGAAGGGCTCTGCCGCCGGATCGATGCGATCGACTTCGACCACCTCTGCACCCGCTTCCCGATAGGCATCGGCAATGGCGCCGCCTGCGGCCGACCCGGCACCGAGCAACAGTGCCCGCCAACCATCGAGCTCGAAGTGGTCCATCAGCCCGCCCCCTCCGCCTCGCCGGCGTGCTCCGGCACAAACCCGGTGGGGCCGATGCCGCCGGCAAGACCGCCGCCATCGATGATGAACATCTGCCCGGTGACGTAGCGTGATGCATCGGAGGCGAGGTACACCGCCAGCGGGCCCAGTTCCCACCATTCGCCGATGCGCCGCACCGGAATCCGCGCCCCACGCTGCTTTCGCGTCGCCGCTTCGCGCTCATCTCTGGCCGGCTGCTGGGCGACAAAGCCCGGCACGATGACGTTCACGCGGATGCCCTCGGGCCCCAACATCGTGGCCATGCTCTTGGTGAGGCTGATCTGGCCGCCCTTGGCGGTGGGGTAAGCAAACGAGCGATTGCCTCTGAGAGCGGTGCCGGAGGACGTGTTGATGATGACCCCGCCCTCGCCCCGCTCCACCATGTAGCGTGCCGCCGCGCGACCGCAGTAGAAGTTGCTCTTGAGATTGGTGGCGAGCACCGTCTCGAAGGCGTCGTCCGGATACTCCCAGAAGGGCCAGTCGCCCTGCACGCCACCACCCCCGGCGTTGGCAACCATGATGTCGATGGCACCGAACTCGCGAACGCAGGCATCGACCATGGCATCCACCTGGGCAGAGCTCGTCACATCCGCCGTATGTGCCAGCGCATTGCCGCCTTCGCTCCGGATCTCGGCAACCGCTTCGTCCACCTGCGCCTGCGTCCGCGCTGCGACGAGGACATTGGCGCCGGCCTTGGCGAGCGCCTTCGCCATCGCCCGACCGAGCCCGCGCCCGCCGCCGGTGACGATGGCAGAACGGCCATCGAGCCTTAGGTCCTCAAGCATGCACTTTCCCCTCGCCCGGTCATGCTGGCGACCGCAAGCCTACCCCAACGCTGATTCGGGCAACCCCGCCGCTCAGTCCGTCAGGTCCGCGAACACCGGCGCGTGGTCTGAGGCGATGTGGCCGTCCTTCTTCTTGCGGTACTCGCGGTCGATTTCGACGTGCGTAACGCGGCCGGCGACGTTCGCGCCGCCGAGAAGCATGTCGATGCGCAGCCCCATGCCGCGATGGAATGCACCACCTCGGTAGTCCCACCACGAGAATGCCTGGGTGTCGGGGTGGAGCTGGCGGTAGAGGTCGGTTAAGCCAAGCTCCAGGAGCGCAGCATAGCGCGACCGTTCTTCCTCCGTGCAGAAGATGGTGCCGTCAGCGGCCTCGCCGCGCCAGCAGTCGGCGGGTTCGGGCACGATGTTGAAATCGCCACAGAGCACGGAATCCGCACCTACACCGCCGTCCATGAACTCCCTGAGGCTGCCGAACCAATCGAGCTTCATGGGGAAGTCGGCGTGCTCCAGAGTCTTGCCGTTGGGACAATAGACCGTAGTGAAGTCGATGCCGCCCACCCGCGCCCGCAGCAAACGGGCGCCATCGTCGTCGCGGCCCGGCAAGCCCGCGGTCGTCAAATCGGCATCCTCGCGACTGACAATGGCGACGCCGTTCCAGCCTTTCTGGCCGTGGTTCAGCACCTTGTAGCCGAGTTCCGCCAGCTCTTCGTGGGGGAAGTCGTCGTCGGACGCCTTGGTCTCCTGCATTCCCACGACATCCGGCTGCCGCGCCTTGAGCCAGTGCAGCACGAATTCGAGCCGTGCCCGCAACCCGTTCACGTTCCAGGTGGCGATGCGCATGGCGTCAGTCCGCCTCCGGGGTGAGGTCGGGATTCAGTTCGAGACCAAGGCCGGGCCGATCCGGTAGGCGGATGACGCCGCCGTCCGGAATGATGGGCTCGGCGAAGAGATCGGCCACCGCCTCGGCTGGCCCCGTGAACTCCTCGGAAAACTCGTGCGGCCGCACGGCGTTGCGAACGGTGGCATAGGCATGAAGGCTCGCCACCAGATTCGCCCCCACGTTTGGGCTGTGCGGCATCACCACCTTGTTCGCGGCCACACACATCTCATAGGTGCGCAGCATTTCCGAGATGCCGCCGACGTTGAGCACATCCGGCTGCACGATGTCTGGATTGCCGAGCAGGATCATGTCGCGAATGCGCCACGAAGAGGTTTCCTGCTCGCCGGAGGAGACCGCGCAGTCGAGCGCATCCACCACCTGCTTCAGCCCCGCGAGGTCGTACTGCGGCAGCGGTTCCTCGAAGTGGGCGATGCCGATTTGCTCGAAACGCCGCCCCTGCTCGATGGCGGTGGGCACGGAATAGCCGTTGTTGGCGTCGAAGGAGAGCGGCACTTCGTCCGGCAGCCACTCCCGGCACGCCTCGAAGAGGGCAAAGTCCTTGCGTGGGTCAGAATCCTGGCGGTAGTCGCGCCAGTCCATGCGGATCTTGAACGCCCGGAAGCCGCGCTCGTAGCCCTCCTGCACCTCGGCCAGCATCTCCTCCGGCGTCTTGTGCCAGCCGTTGCCGCGACTCCAGTACAGCGGAATCTCGGTGCGGAACGCGCCGCCCAAGACGGCATAGAGCGGCAACCCGGCGGCCTTGCCGGTGATGTCCCACAGTGCCACGTCCACGGCCCCCACCACCTGCGACGGCAACCGCGTTGCCCGCTGACCATCGCCGAGCGCGAGGATTTCGCGGATCACCCGAGGCTGGCACGGATCCATCCCGACGATGAGCGGCTTTACCATCTCGTCGAGGAACACCTGCATGAGCCGCTGGCTCCGGCCTGCCTCGGAGATGCCGGAAACTCCTTCATCGGTATCCACGCGCAGAAAAAGCCGGCCCCGGCCCGGATCCTTCGGCAGCCTGAGCCGCACCAGCACCACATCCGTGATCTTCATCGAACCCCTCACTCTCGGATCGCATCAGCGTAGCAGGCTGGCAGTGGCGTTGTCGCTTGGCCCGTGGCATCCCCATGGTCGAGGCCCCCGACGCTCGCCCCGGGCAGCGGCCTCTTCAGCGGGAGCGGGCGTCCGAGGCCAGTCCAGCGGTGGACGGCACACCGCGTACGCTGCATGATCGGGCGTTCGCCAACACGGAACAGCAGAATGGGTCTTGCCTCCTACAACGCCTATCCCGATGTCGACAACCTCATGGCCGAGATCGACAAGTACGACCTCCACCAGCACATCGTGGAGCTCGAAGCCTATGGCATGACGGTGGTGCCGCCGGAGACGATGCGGATTGCCGACGACTTCGTGGAGCGGCTCAGAGACGCCATCATCCGCACTTGCGAGAAGCGCAACGGGATAGAGATCGGCGACTACCGCACGGCGAACGTGAAGCGGGAGCAGACGAGCAAAGGCTGGCACCTTTTGGAGGAGGACGAGGTGTTCGTCGAGGCGGCCATCAACCCGGTTAACCTCGCGCTGGTTCGGTGGCTACTGGGGCAAAGCGCGGTCTTCTCCGGGCAGACCTGGATCATCAAGGGCCAAGGCTCGCCGGGCTTGGGGCTCCACAGCGACTCCCACGGCATCCCGCCGGGCGCCGGGCAGGTCGCGCACATGTGCAACGCCTCCTGGGTCTGCACGGACTATGCGGGGCAGGAGGACGGCCCGACGCTGTTCGTGCCGGGCAGCCATCACTACGGCCGAGCGACGCTGCCCCACGAGTCGGACCTGACCGACACGCCCTACAAGTTCGTGCCGCTCATCGCCAAGGCCGGCTCCCTCGCCATCTGGAACGGCGCAACGTGGCACGCTTCCGCCGGCCGGACGAATCCGGGCCTCAGGGTGACGCTGGTGCAGAACTACATGCGCAGCTACATGCGCGTGCAGCACAACTACGAAGACACCTCGCCGCAGCTTTTGGAGAAATACCCGGAACTCGAACGCGTCATTGGCAAGGCGCTCTACCCCTACGAAGACCCGCAGGCACCGGATTACACCCGCGTTGCGGGAATGATGCGCACGGGCACGGACCCGTTCGCGTAACCCAACGAGAACGCGCAGAGGCCGATTTCAGTCAAAGGCCCCTTGCCGGGGCCGCTGGCGCCATGTGCTCGTCCCGTATGGCCTCCACGACGCGGAAGCGCACATCGGACCAATCGGCGAGTGTGCGGACGAAGTGCTCGTCGGGAATGGGCAGATGGGTGGCATCGGCGCGTGTTTGCCCCCAAGTGGGATCGAAGGCGTGCCAATGGCCGTCCACGGCGATTTCGTTCCAGGCGTGCGGCGCGAAACCCTGTTGCTCGACGCTGTAGGCGATGCCGACGACTGTGCGCGCTGGCAGGCCGGCGGCGCGCGCCAAGGAGGTGAGCACATCGGCAAACTCGGAGCAATCGCCAACGCGATCTCGCAAGGTGTCGTGAACGGTGCGCAAGGACACCTGCTCGCGATAGGAAAGGTGGCTGTGGACGAACAGCGTCAGGGCGTTGGCGCGTTGCCGGGCATCGTCGAGGCCGGCGGTTGCGCGCAGGGCAACCGCATGCACTTCGGGTGCATCGGCGGGATAGGTCAGTGTTGCCTCGGTTCCGGCTTCGAGTTCGCGCTCCGTGGCGGGCCGAGTCCGCAGCGAGTCGCCGATAAGCCGCACCTCTCCCCCGACCATTTCGGATTCGCCCGGCCAAGGCAATGCCTCGCTCGCGGCCAGCACGAGGCGCGTCAACTCGTCCGGACGATCGATGCCCGGCGTTGCCGGCGCGAGCCACCATCCTGCGGCAAACGGCGGGCCGCCCACGCCTTCGGCGTCGCGCCACGCTAACGCCATGTCGGCACTGGCAACGCGATCAATGGTGAAGAGCGGCGGCAAGGCCAGTCTCTCTGGCACCAGGTCTGCATCGAGGTGGATGCGGGTCTCGTCCAGCCGACCGTCGCGGCCGACAACGACACTGCCGCCTGGTGCAGCGCCGGTTTCATGTACCCGCCAGACCGTGCGCCGGAGCGCCAGCCGGTCGAAATCCACCGACTGCACCGCGTGCGTTTGCCCCGGCCGCCTCGGGGCTGCCTGCAGCCAGCGTTCGAGCGCGAGATAGCCGGCAAGATCGAAGTCGAAATCGGCCTCGGTTTCCCGCACCGTGCCGTCCTCTTCGATCCTTGCGACGCCATCCGCCAAGTTCACCGTCGCCTTCGCTGAGCCGTCGGCGAACCTCCCGTGTCTGGCAAGCACAAGCCGGTGCGGAGGTGCGGCGCCGAAGACCAGTTCGTCCTCCATGCGCGTCGCTGGCCCGGCAGTCAGCGCAAACTCCAACTCGCTGAAGAAGCGAAAGCCGTCCCGCGTGCGCTCGGCAACGGTGCGGTAGTGCCCCACCGGGCGATGCCGCAGTTGCACCGCATACCACCGCTCGCCAGCCATGCGGACCGCGAGGAGGCCCTCGGGCGTCGTCGGCAGCGCCGCCGAAGGCAAGAGCCACCACGCTCCCCCCGTCACGCCGACAAGCAAGAGCGCGACGCCGACGCCGATTCGTACCCTCATGGGGCCATGTTAGTCGCTGTGGCAGTCCTTCCGCTTCGGGCCCTGGTTCCCGCCAAGCACAAATCCAAGCCGCCCCACCACGCCGGCTACAATGCCGCTTTTGCCGCCCTGCCAGCTTGCCATGTCGGACGATCTTCGCGACTTCATCCGCAACCGGATACGCGCCGATGTGGCCGCGGAGCGGTTGCCGCATGGCGTCGTGACGCGGTTTCCGCCGGAGCCGAACGGTTATCTGCACATCGGCCACGCCAAGTCGATATGCCTCAACTTTGGTGTGGCGGAAGAGTTCGACGGGCGCACTTTCCTTCGTTTCGATGACACCAACCCGCTGAAGGAAGGCGAGGAGTTCGTCGAGGCGATCCGGCGGGACGTGGAGTGGCTCGGTTTTCGTTGGACCGGCGAGCCGACTTTCGCCTCCGACTACTTTCGAGAGCTCTACCATTTTGCCGAGCGGTTGATCGAGCGCGGCAAGGCGTACGTCTGCAGCCTCACCGCGGAGGAGATCCGCGCGAGCCGCGGCACGCTCACCGAACCCGGCACGCCAAGCCCCTACCGCGACCGCCCTACCGACGAGAGCCTGGACCTGTTCCGGCGCATGAAAGCTGGCGAGTTCCCGGACGGCGCCCACGTACTCCGCGCCCGCATCGACCCGGCCTCGCCCAACGTAAACATGCGCGATCCAGTCCTGTATCGGATTCGCCATGCCACCCACCACCGCACCGGCGATGATTGGTGCATCTATCCGATGTATGACTTCACCCACTGCATCTGCGACGCCCTCGAGGGCATCTCCCACTCCCTCTGCACGCTGGAGTTCGAGGATCACCGGCCGCTGTATGACTGGGTGCTCGACAACATCGACATGAACTACCACCCGCCGCAAATCGAGTTTTCGCGCCTGGGGCTGCCCTTTACCGTAATGTCCAAGCGGCAGTTGACGAGGCTGGTCGCTGACGGCCACGTCTCGGGCTGGGACGATCCCCGCATGCCCACCTTGGCGGGTCTGCGCCGCCGCGGCTATCGACCGGAAGCCATCCGCGAGTTCTGCCGCCGCATTGGCGTCAGCAAGGCCGACAACCTGGTGGAGGTGGAGTTCCTGGAGTTCTGCGTCCGCAACGACCTCGAGGGCACGGCGCCCCGCGCCATGGCTGTGCTGGACCCGCTCCCGGTCACCCTCACCAACTACCACGGCGACGGCGAGACGCTCACCGGCCCGTGGCACCCGCAGCGGGCCGAGATGGGGCAACGGGACCTGGCCTTCTCCCGCAACCTTTACATCGAACGAGAGGACTTCAGCGACAACCCGCCGCGCAAGTATCGGCGCCTGGTGCCCGGCGGCATGGTGCGCTTGCGCTACGGCTACATCATCGAGTGTGAAGAGGTCGTGCGCGACTCCGCCGGGGAGGTATCGGAGCTTCGCTGCCGCTACGTGCCCGAATCCAAGAGCGGCAGCGACACCAGCGGGCTGAAGCCCAAGGGCGTAATCCACTGGGTGGATGCCAACTCCGCGATCGCCGCCGAGGTGCGCAACTTCGACCGTCTGTTCCGCGTCCCGGCCCCTGCCGGTGACAATCTCGCGGGCGACCTGAACCCAAACTCGCTGCACACCGACCACGGCTTCATCGAACCTGCCATCGCCGCCTCCCCCGAAACCCGCTTCCAGTTCGAGCGCACCGGCTATTTCGTCAAGGATAGCGAGCTCCACCACCCCCAACGCCCGGTCTTCAACCGCATCGTCTCCCTGCGCGACAGCTGGAAGCCCAAGGCACAAGGGCAGGGCTAAGCGATGGCCAAGGCAGATAGCAAGGGCCCGCTTGCAGACTTGCGCGTCATCGAACTCGGCACCCTCATCGCCGGCCCGTTCTGCGGTCAGCTCTTGGGCGACATGGGCGCAGAGGTCATCAAGGTGGAGGCCCCTGGCGTGGGCGACCCGATGCGGTCCTGGGGCCGCGGGCTGCCGGTGTGGTGGCCGGTGATCGGGCGCAACAAGAAATCCGTGACGCTGAACCTGCGCGACGAACGCGGCCAGGACATCCTCCGGGAGTTGGTGCAACGCGCCGACGTGGTGGTGGAGAACTTCCGCCCCGGCACATTGGAGAAGTGGGGCCTCGGCTACGACCAACTCGCTGCCGTGAATCCGCGTCTGGTCATGGCGCGGGTCTCCGGGTTCGGCCAGAGCGGCCCCTATGCGCCTCGCGCCGGCTACGGCTCCATCGGCGAGGCCATGGGCGGCATCCGCTACCTCGCCGGCGACCCGGACCGGCCACCAAGCCGTGTGGGTCTTTCCATCGGCGACTCCCTCGCGGCCACCTTCGCCTGTGTCGGCACACTGGCGGCGCTACACGAGCGGGAACGCAGCGGTCGTGGCCAGATGGTGGACTCCGCCATCTACGAGGCGGTGCTGGCCGTAATGGAGTCCACCATTCCGGAATACACGGAAGGCGGCCTCATCCGCGAACGCAGCGGCGCCATCCTGCCGAAAACGGCACCGTCCAACGTCTATCCGAGCGCCGACGGCGAAGACATCGTCATGGGCGCAAACCAAGACTCGGTGTTCGCCCGCCTCGCCGAGGCGATGGGCGAGCCGGCACTGGCGCAGGACGCACGCTACGCCGGTCACGTCGCCCGTGGCGAACATCAAGCGGAGCTCGACGAGCGCATCGCCGCCTGGACCTGCACCCTTCCCGCCGACGAACTGTTGGCAACGCTTGAAGCCAAAGGCGTTCCCGCCGGGCGCATCTACCGGGCTCCGGAAATGCTCGCCGATCCACACATCCGCGCCCGCGAGGCAATCGTCGAAGTGGGGCACCGGCTGTTCCCGGGCCTCAAGATGCAGAACGTCTTTCCCAAGCTTTCGCGCACCCAGGGCACGGTACGCTGGCCGGGGCCGGAACTCGGCGAGCACAATGCCGAGGTGTACGTTGGGCTGCTGGGCCTCGGCGAAGGCGAGTTGGCGACGCTGGCCGATGCCGGCGTCGTCTGAGCCCGCCGCGTCCGCCTGCGGCAGAACGCACCCATCCGTGGATCGCAATGACGTGCTGGCTGCGGCGCGCCGGATCGCAGGGCGGGTGCATCGCACGCCGGTTCTCACGAGCCGCACCCTCGACGCCGAATTTGGTGCCAAGCTCTTCTTCAAGTGCGAGAACCTGCAACGGATGGGCGCCTTCAAGATTCGCGGCGCGACGAACGCGGTGCTCCAGCTGCCACGACACGTGCGCGCCGTGGCCACGCATTCCTCCGGCAATCACGGCGCGGCCCTGGCCCTCGCAGCGCGTGAGGCTGGCCTCGACGCGTTCATCGTCGTGCCAAGTGACGCCCGCACCTCCAAGCGCGCCTCCATCGCACGCTACGGCGGCACCGTGGTGGAGTGCGAACCCACGCTCGCGGCCCGCGCCGCCACGCTTGAACAGGTGGTGCAGGACACCGGCGCGACTTTCGTGCCACCGTACGACCACCCCCACATCATCGCCGGCGCCGGCACCGCAGCGCTCGAACTGCTTGCGGATTGCGGACCACTAGACCAGATTTGGGCACCGGTAGGCGGTGGCGGTCTTGCCGCCGGCACGGCACTCGCTGCGGACGCCAGCGAAGTGATCCTTGCCGAACCGGAACTCGCCCGCGACGCCAAGGACTCGCTGGAAGCCGGAGAACTCCGACCCGCCCTGCCTCCACGAACCATAGCCGATGGCCTGCGCACGGGCCTAGGCACCCTCAACTTCGACATCCTGCAACGTAATGGCTGCCGCGCCCTGCTCGCATCCGAGTCCTCCATCGAGCACTGGACGGAGCGCATCGCACAGATCATGAAGCTCGTCGTCGAGCCCTCCGCCGCCACGACTCTGGCCAGCATGGCCGACAACCCCGGCGTAGTGTCGGGCCGGGTGGGGATTCTCCTCAGCGGCGGCAACCTCTGACTGAGCCGTTCCGTCTCTGGTGGCCGCGATCCATGTCGCCGAGCATGGAACGCGACTTGCGGCGCTTCCTGAAGGCGCACGGGCGGGTAAATCGGGGTATGGTTTGTGCCTTTCGTGCCGACGGGGCGAGGACATGACCGCGACAATGGTGGAGGGCCTGGTGCAGCCGCCCTGCGACACTTCCATGTTGGGAGTGGTGAAGGGCGCGATGGATCACTTGGGCGTCGAAAGCAGCTTCGCCGAGACGTTCTTCCTCTCGGGCCATGCTTTCCTCATCAACATCCACGACGAGATCTGCCCGAGCGGACCGTATGTGTGGAACTGGGATGAGTTCTTCCGCCTTCTGCCCAACGCCGGCATCCGCATGACCGAGCTGGCGATGCTCGTGCCCGCAGCCAGCGCTTCGGAGCGTTCCGAGGTGGAGGCGCAGGTGCGTGCAGCGATTGCCGAGGGTGCCGTCTGCTCGCTGGTGCACCTCGATCACCAGTTGGTTCTTGGCCACGACGACGAAGGTTTTGTGTTGGCGCAGCCTTGGCCCGGAATGGAAAGCACGCCGGCACGGCTCACCTACGGCACGTGGGCAGAGTGTCAGAACGGCCCACCCGTCGCGTTCTTCCGGCTCGATGCGTGCGAGCCGCCGTCGGCACAGCCCGCCCTGGATGCGCTCGCCTACGCCGTCGATCTCTGGGAGCACCCGGAACGACACACGAACCCGCCCTACGCTGCCGGCGACGGCGCCTATGCCAAGTGGCTGGCCGCCATCGACCAAGGCCCCAAAGACGTGCATGGAAACTGGTGGAACGCCTCGGTCTGGGCCGAATGCCGGCAACACGCAGCCGGCTACTTCGCCTCTCTCGCAAATGCGGCCAATGGCGAGAGCCCAATCTCGCCGGAAGATGCCGGTTGGTTGGCAGACCGGTATCAGAAGCTCACGCACCTCTTCCGGCTGGCGTCGGACCGAGAGTCGTCAGCCGCCGAAAAACGCCGTCACATTGCCGAAGCACGGGAGTTGGATCGCGCCTGCATGCAGCGCATTGCCGCACAAATCGAGGAAGCGGCGGCGTGAGCGGTACGCACAGCTTCGATCCCGACTTCCGCATCGACTGGTATCGCAGCCCCATCGACCGGGAAGTCCTGACGGAACTCATGCAGCGCAACGACCTGCGCGGTTGGCTGCAGACCATCTGCCACTTGGGGCTTTTCTTCGTCACCGTCGCCCTGGCAAGCCTCGCCTACCTCAACATCGATGCCTCGAACTGGCCTTGGGCCCTTCCGCTTCTGATCGTCGCCCTCTTCGCCCACGGCACCATCGGCCCCTTCATGGGGTTGATTGCCGTCCACGAGTTGCAGCACCGCACCGTGTTCCGCTCGCGACGCCTCAACGCCTTCTTCGAGAAGGTGTACGCCTTCATTAGCTGGTCGGACTACATCTGGTATCAGGAAAGCCATGCAATCCACCATCAAGCCACCTGCCATGCGGCGCACGATGGCGAAGTGCTGCTGCCGGTGCGCTTCAGCCTGCGCCGCTGGCGAGTGTGGCTGGGCCTCTTGGCCTGGAATCCGAACAACACCTGGCAGCGGCTCAAGCTCGTCTGGCGCCATGCGCGCGGCGAGGTGCGTGGCGACTGGTATGGCCACGTGTTGCCGGAGTCGGACAAGGCGCTTCGCCACCGCCACCGCAACTGGGCCCGCACTCTGCTAATAGGCCACGGCGTTCTGGCGCTGGCGTTCATCCTCACCGGCAACTGGTTTTTGATCGTGGTGTTCACCATCGGCACGCAATACTGCGGCTGGCTCGGATTCCTCTGCGGCGTGCCGCAGCACTATGGACTCAATTCCGACATCCCCGACTTCCGCATGAACACCCGCACCTTCACCTGCTCCTGGCTGCCGGCGTTCTACTACTGGAACATGCAATATCACCTGGAACACCACATGTATCCCGCAGTGCCCTTCTACAACCTGCCGAAGCTGCGCAAGGCGATCGAACAGGACCTGCCGCCGGCAACCCACGGCCTCCTCGCCACCTGGCGCGAGATGCTCGCGCTGCGCAGGAACTTCCTTGCCGATCCGAGCTACCGCTACGCGCCGGCCATACCGAGGCCCGGCGCGTCGATGAACCCCGCCTGAGCGATCACCAGCAAGGAGTCAGCCATGAACGCACCCGCCACGTCGCTCGCGGACCTCGATCCATCCGACCCCACGCTGCAGGCGGAGGACACCTGGCGTCCGGTATTCGAGCGCCTGCGCGCTGAAGCGCCCCTTCAGTACACCGCGGACACGGAGCTGTTTGGTTCCTTCTGGTCCGTGACGCGCTATCAGGACATCCGCTACGTCGACACCCACCACGAACTGTTCTCATCGGAAACCGGCATCGTGATTGGAGATCAGGCCGAGGACTTCGAACTGCCCATGTTCATCGCCATGGATCCACCCAAGCACGACGAGCAGCGCAAGGTCGTGAGTCCGGTGGTTGCGCCGATGAACCTGAAGGTGCTGGAAAGCACCATCCGCAGCCGGGCTTGCGCGATTCTCGACGAATTGCCACGGGGCGAGACGTTCAATTGGGTCGAGCGGGTATCCATCGAGCTGACGACGCAGATGCTCGCGACGCTGTTCGACTTCCCGTTCGAGGAACGCAGACGCCTGACGCGATGGTCCGACGTTGCCACGGCACGCCCCGGCATGGGCATCGTTGAAACGGAGGAACAGCGCCGAGAGGAACTCTACGAGTGTCTTGCCTGCTTCACGGACCTGTGGAACCAGCGCGTGAATGCCCCGCCCGGCAACGACCTCATCTCCATGCTGGCGCACGGCGAGGCGACCCAGAACATGTCGTCGCAGGAATACCTCGGCAACCTGCTTCTGCTGATCGTCGGCGGCAATGACACCACGCGCAACTCCATCTCCGGCGGCGTGCTGGCATTCAACCGATTCCCGGACGAGCTCGCGAAGCTGCGCGCCAATCCCAAGCTTCTCCCGAACGCGGTGTCGGAGATCATCCGCTGGCAGACGCCTCTCGCGCACATGAGACGCCGGGCAACCCAGGACATCGAGATGCACGGCCAAACCATCCGCAAGGGCGACAAGGTGGTGATGTGGTACATCTCCGGCAACCGGGACGAGGATGTCTGGGAGCGCCCCGACGACCTCATGATCGAACGCGCCAACGCCCGCGCCCACCTCGCCTTCGGCTTCGGCATCCACCGTTGCATGGGCAACCGCCTCGCCGAGATGCAGCTCCGCATCGTCTGGGAGGAGATCCTGCGCAGATTCGAGACGATCGAGGTCGTCGGCGAGCCGGTGCGCGTGCGCTCGAACTTCGTGCGCGGCTATTCGGAACTGCCCGTGCGCGTCACGTAATGCCCCAGGAAACCAGCGATTCGGAGCGGCCCGCGAGAATTCCGCACCGCTTCCACAGCATGGAATACGTTGCCAAGTGGGCGCACGACGTCGGCAATCCCGTGCGCGAGAGCGTCTTCCACCACATCCTCGCCCAGCTTGTGTTGCTGGACGACGAGTCGCCTCACATCGTCGAGTTGGCATCGGGCCCAGGCATCCTGGCCGAGTTCCTGCTCGAACGCCTGCCCAACGCCACCTACGAAGGCATGGACTACTCCGAGCCGATGCTGACGTTGGCGCGGGAACGCACCGAACGCTTCGGCGAGCGCGTGCACCTGCATCAGGTGGACTTGCGCGACGACGACTGGCCGAGAGCCGCTCGGCGGCGTCCGCAAGCGTTGATCTCGATGCAAGCGCTGCACGACGTCGGCGACGAGCCGGAACACGAGGCCATCTACGCGGCCGCCAAGCAACTCATCCACTCGCCGGGGCTGTTCCTGAACGCCGACCTCGTGCGCCAATCCGGCAAAGGCCCGACCCGCATTCCCCTCAGCCGCCACCTGACGATGCTGTCTGCGGCGGGATTCGACGACGTGGAATCTTCCCTGACGATTGGCGCCTACGCCTGCATCAAGGGCGTCACCGCCGCATAGTGCGCCGCCCGAAGTCCGACAGACTCGCAGGGGACGGGCTTGTCCGTCCCGTGTTGGACGCTTGCGACGGGCTCGGCACGGGACAAGCCCGTCCCCTACGGTCCATCCATGTTCCTTGCGCGTCGACGACCCGTCGTCCTCGGCGAGGAAACTCGGTTGACTTGAGGGGACCGAGAATCGGCTCCATCGGTAGGACCACAACCTCCTAAAACCGCTCAGACCTTCCGAGCACGCTGATGGCGTGCTTGAGGTGGAGGGCCAGCTCAAGGTCGTCGATGGCCACGGCTTCGGCCTTGCGGGTTTCGAGGTCTGCAAGCTTCGCGGCGAAGGCTGCTTCGTCACGCGGCGCGAAGGTTGGGCCGTCCGTGGCGGCGTCCATATCGTGGCCGTGGGCGCCGGGCACGAGGACGTCGAAGTCCTCCTTGAGTACCGAGTCGGCTGGGGCCTGGCATTCGGCCACGTAGTTGAGGGCGCCGGCGGGTTGGCGGTAGCCGATCAGGCGTTGCAGGGATTCGGATAGTTCGCGAGCCAAGTGTGGTGGGCAAGCGAGGAGCTGGTTCTCTTCTTGCGCGAGGAAGGCAAGGGCGTAGTTGATGTTCATGCCGATGCGGCGCTCGGTCGAGGTGTTGGTGCCGGCGCCGTGTACGGACCATCCGGTCCAGATCAGCGCGCTGCCTTGCTGCATCTCGGCCTGGATGGTCGGTTCGCGGTGTGCCTTTGGGCCGCCCCGGGGCTGGTCCCTGTGGCTGCCGAGGACAATGTGGGTGGCGCCGTTCTCCCGGGTGAAGGGGGACAGCGCCCACATCACCTCCATCTGTGGATCGAGGCTGGCCTGTTCGAAGTTGTGAAGCCACATGCCGTTGGCGCGATGCATCTTCAGGTGGTGGGGCATGGCGTCGGTGCCGCCGCCGGGGCCCACGTCGATGATCTGGGTGAGATGTAGCTGCCAGGGGTAGCGGAAGCCCCTTTCGCCCTTGCCCGTGCGGTCGCCGATGCGCACCGCATCGCCCGAGAGACGCTGCTCGCCGAGTACAGATTGCGCCAGGCGGAGAATCGCGGGGTGGGCGACGAAGCGGTGGCTGGTGGGCGAACGCGCCACCAGCGCGCCGACCCGGCGCGTGCCGCCGAGCCCGTGCAGGCCGTGCGGGGTGGCGTCAATGTAGGGGCGCATCTCGCCCACGAGTTGCTCGCAGTCTGCGGCCGGGAGGGCGTTCTCGATGACCACGAACCCGTGTCGATCGAGCGCTTCGAGAACATCTGCGTCGAACTCGGCTTCGCTGCCGGCTCTGGCTGCGGCGGCGTAGTCGAAGCACTTGAGCTCGTGCTCGCCGAAAGCGTTCTGGACGACAGCCACCGTGGAGTGCTGCATGGTCATTCGACCCGCCACGTTTCCTCGATGCGAAGCTCGTCGCGGAGGAGGCTGACGGTGTGGTGTTCGCCCTTGAGCCACGTGGAGAAGTGATCCGTGACGTGCTTGCTCCCCGGTCGGCCGCTGTTGCCGGAGGCGATGACGAAACGGCAGTGGTCGGGGTCCGCGAGGTCCACCACGAGCCGGAACGCGGGGCCGTGGAAGACCCGTTGCGGCACTCGATCCGCGCCGGATTCTCGACCCGGCCCCTTCCCCATGTGAACCGCCATCGCCAATGTTGTCGGGCTGCCGCCCAAGGGTTCGGGCCCCACCTGCATCGCCTGCCACCGTTCGCGCTTGCTCAGCGTGTGCCAGAAGCACACCTGGTGCATGTCGCCGAAGCGCCAGCGCGACGGATCGCCGAACTGCTTCTCCAATGCCTCGTGCACTTGCAGGAACGTGCGCCGGATCGCGCGCCCCACTTCGTCAACATCCCACAGCGGTGCCGGGTATCGACTCGGCTCGACTTTGTTCAGGTTCGGCGCCGCCAGAGGCTGTGCGATGAAGTCCTCGCCAACGTTCTGGGCCAGGAATCTGCAGTGCCACATGCGGTCGAGGAAGGTGTAGTAGATGGCGGCGGCCTGGGACTCGGATGCGGCGCGCAAGTCCCATGCGGCAAGCGATGTGTGCAGGAATTCCAGCCGGGCGTCACCTGCGCCGGCAAGGAAAGGCAGGAGTTCCGGCACGAGGGCTTGGGCGCGCAGGTCCTTGAGGTCGGCCTGCATGGCCTCGAAGTCGGCGGCGGTTAGGCCGGTTCGATCACCCACCAGCTCCGTCACGCGATCTGCCCTCGCGCTCGCCGCCGCGAAGGTATGCACCGGGAACGGGAAGCTGTCGCCGAGCGTGTCGTTGTTGGCGGTCACCGAAAAGCCGCTCGGCGGGTCGATTTCCACCGTGAGCTCGGCCGCGGTGGTTGCCTCGAAATCCCAGCGTGCGTCCCAACCAGCCAGCGGGACGACGCCGGTCACATCCACGCGCTTGGGGAAGGTCGCGACGATGAAGCGCCGCAGCGAGTCGTGACGATCCACGGCGATGATATTGTTCACGAGCGGCGAGACATCGCCCTCGAACAGCGTCTCGCCGAACTCCTCGGTGTTGGTAGCCAGAGGAAGGCGAGCCAGCGTGCCGGCGGACGTGGCCTGGTGCCCCAAGGCCCAGCGCACCGATGTTCGATAGCGTCCTTCCGGCGCTTCGCGCATGCCGAGCTGGTGGGTGAGCGGCTCGAGCAACGGCCCGTGCGTGCCGCACGCCACCTCGAAGTCGCGGTTTTGCCCTCCGCGCACGGCGATGGACTCGGTTCGGGTCTGAATGGGCTGCCAGCCATCCGGTGTGCGGATGCGATCGCCGTCCACTTCTTCGATGTACACGTCGTAGTTGTCGATCATGCCGGTGGTGAGCCCCCAGGCCACGTCCCGCGTGTAGCCCATCATGAAATACGGCACGCCCGGAAAGCTGGCCCCGAACACGTCCCATCCCGGTGCGTGCAGATGGACGTAGAAGAAGGTGTTTGGGATGGAGTGGGGCTGGTGCGGGTCCGTCGCCAGCATGGGCTTGCCGGAGGCGGTTCGCGCCCCGGTAACGGCCCAGTTGTTGCTGCCGCTCGGGGCATTCGCTTGTGGTCCCACCTTGGCACCGATGTTGACGAGGGCGATGGGGGTTAGGTCCAGTTCCTTGAGCTGCGGCTCAAGTCGCCGAACTTCCTCGGCGTCATGCTCGGAGAATCTCGGCGCGTGGCCGCGGAAGCGCTCGATGCCGTGGCGGGCCATGATGCGTCCCAGGAACATCTTTTCCGGCCAGCTTCGTGCCTGGAACCAACTCGTGAAGCGATAGCGCGAGGCGATGTCGGCGCGGGTGAAGGGACGCGGCTCGGCGTCGATGCCGGCAAACTCCGGGGGTACCTCGTCCAAGGCGGCGATGCAAGCGTTCAGGCCGTCGAGGTAGGCATCGACGATCGGGTCGCCTTCGCTCTCGGGGATGCCGAGACGCGCCGCGGGAACGTCGAACGCGCGGTGCAGGAGGTCCTGCGCCACGAACCGCTCCCCCATCACCGCCGCGGCGTTGCCGTTGGCATAAAGGCACGACAGGTGAATCTGCCAAAGCCGCTCGTGCCCCTCCACATAGCCCATGCCCCGAAACGCATCGGCCACGGTGGACGCATATACGTGCGGAATGCCGAGATCGTCCCAGCAAATCTCGAAGGTGCCGTCGCAGTCCGGAATGTTGAGTTTGCGGTTCATGCTTGGTTGGAAGCTCCGCAGTTGCCAAACGGCACGCGCCACGTCAACGACGCGTTCGTGCCTCCCCTCACGGCCCGCATTCTATGCCGTGTCCCTGGAATGCCTTGCCCAGGTCGTTTCGCGTTTGCCCGAAATGTTCGCTGCGGAAGGCCGCCTGAATATGGAACATCCGGGTGCGGTCGCGTAGGCTCGTGGCGATTTGCTGCAGGGAGGCATGGCCAGTGCCGGACAACGACGACGGCGCACGCCGCAACGCGCACCCGGATCTCGCTGCCCTCGCCGGCGGTGTCGCTGTCATCACCGGCGGCGCCTCCGGCATCGGCTTGGCGCTGGCGGAACGAGCCATCGCTGGTGCCATGAACCCGGTGCTCGCGGACATCGAAGCTGGTGCGATCGCCGCTGCAGGGGCGCAACTGGCGGGCGCAGCTTCCGCTGCCGGCGTCGAGGTGCTCGGCCACCCGGTCGATGTATCCGACGAGGCGGCGGTGCTCGGCCTTGCGGACGCCGTCCGCGAGCGGTTCCCGGACAAGCCCGTGTCCATGCTCTGCTGCAACGCCGGGGTGGGCGGCGGCGGCGCGATCCTGCGCGCCAGCGACATCGACTGGGATTTCGTGCTGGGCGTGAACGTCAAGGGCGTCGCCAACTGCGTCCGCGCCTTCGTACCGAGGATGCTGGAAGAGGGTGCGCCCGGGGCCATCGTCGCCACATCGTCCCAAGATGGCCTGTGCGCGGCGCAAGGCGTCTATGGCGTGTCGAAGCACGCTTGCGTCGCGATCTGCGAGGCGCTGTACCAGGAGCTTGGCGGACGGCTGTCGGTACACGTGCTGTGCCCCAACGTGGTCGCGACCAACATCGTCACTTCGGAACGCAACCGGCCGGAGCGATTCGGCGGCCCGCGCGTGCCCGCAGGCGCGAACCCGGTCGCCGAAGGATTCAAGAAGTTCGGCATGCCGCCTTCGCGCTGCGCCGACTTCGTCTTCGAGGCGATGCAGAGTGGCACTTTCTACGTCATGGCCGAAGCCGAGGACGATCCCGGCCACATCTACCGCCAGGCCGAGACGCGGATGAAGGGGATCCTCGAGGATGGTCTTCCCTATCGGCCGGGGAGCCCGCTCATCGCCAAGGTGTACAACATGGCGCGGGCGACGCAGTCCGAGTAGCACCCGTCTGAGCCTTGATGGGCGCGGCGCGTTACCATCGATCCATCACAGCAAGGCGGTGAGGCAACCAATGGCCAATGCACAGACCGGCCCAGGGGTCGTTGACACAAGCGACGTAGGCGTCCTGTCCATCGCCAAGACGACGCTCATCGACACGCGCTTTGCCATGGCCTATGCCGCCGGCATCAATGACGCGAATCCAGCCTATTTCGACGACCTCGCTCCCGGCGGCGTCAAGGTGCATCCGGGGATCGTGTTCTCGCTGCAATGGCCCAGCCGCTTTCGACCAGACGTGGAGCCGAATCCGCGTGCTGCGCCGTTCGGGGTTCATGCCTCGACAGACCTCAGAATCCACCGGCCCTTCCGCACCGGCGAGGCCATCACCACGCAAGGCATGGTCGTCGGTAAACGGCAGATTGGGCCGGGCGTGTACAACGTGGACCGATACCGGATGACGGCCAGCAATGGAGAGCTGGTCGCAGAGCTCTACTACAACGGCATCACTCGCGGCGCAACGCTCGATGGGCCGGATGCCATCATCGACGACGAACCCGCTTGGCCGGCGCTGGCTTCCGCCGGAGACACCGTGCTGTGGCGCGAGGAACTGCCCATCACCCTGCACGCCGCACAGCAGTACACCGAGTGCGCGCGCATCTACAACCCGATCCACACCGAGCCCAGCGTCGCCAAGGCGGCGGGCCTGCCGGCCATCATCCTGCACGGCAGCGCGACGAAGGCCATCTCCCTCAGCGCCGTCATCAACCGCTGCTTCGGCGACGATCCAGCCCGCATCACGCGACTCTGCGGCCAACTGCGGGCGATGGTGCTGATGAACACGACCATTGCCGTGGAGGGGATGGCTGAGGAAATCGTCGATGGAGAGAAGCGGGTGTTGTTTCGGACGGTGACGGAGGATGGCCAAAGAGCCGTCAGCAACGGCATCGTCTGCGGCCACGCATAGGAACGCCCTATTCGGCCGGGTCGATCGCCTCGCAGAAGGCCTTGTGTGCCGAGGACCGGAGGCCGTCCTCCACCACGCCGACGGCAGCGGAGAGATCGCCTGCGAGCAACGCTTGCGTCGCTAGGCGCAAGCCCGGAAAGACATTGCTTTCGATGACACCAGCCTCGTTGACCGGGAGGGGGACGTAGTCGCCGTCTACTAGCTCCCACCAATCGATCCGCGATTCCTGGGTTTGCCAGACGATGTATTCCTGCACGCCGTTGCGGCGATAGGCGTTGCGCTTGGCGTGCAGGTCGATGGAGGCGCTGCTTGCCGCCAGCTCTGCGACGAGTTCGGGCGCTCCTTCGAGATAGTCATCTTCGCTGACAGCGGTGCTGCCGCCGGCTTCCTTCTCGATCAACAGCAGCACATCTGGCTGGGGCTCGTTGTCGAGGTCGAGCCGGACGGTGGCGTTGTCGGCAACTTCCACCCTTGGCGTTCGCGCCGCATACAGGAACAGCAACCCTTGAAGCGCGGCATGAGGACCCGCATGGGCTTGGAATCGAACCGGCAACGACACGTACACGACTCCTTCGACCAGTTCCGCCTTCTTGATTGTTGGACACGCCAGATAGCGTCGTTCGAACTCGCCACGGGACAGGTGGTCGCCGTTCTCAAGCACAGGGATGCACGCATCCGCGCTTCGCTCAGACCGGCGTCGGAGACGCGATTGGCTTTGTGCAGGTTCCAATCCGTGCACGCGGTATAGACCTTTGCTGCCGCTTGGGTGGATTATGCCACCGACGTTCTGGAGGCTCATGCAAATGCGACGTTCTGGGGTGCGGTTTCCACGGTTGGAGCCCGACTTGCTGCGCGGGCGATTGGCGCCGCCCGATGGGCCGGTTCGGGTGCTGATCGACACCGATGCGGCCAACGAGATCGACGATCAGTTCGCCCTCGCCTGGGCGCTCCTGTCGCGGGACCGCCTGCGGATCGAGGCGGTCACCGCCGCGCCCTTCTCGTTCCAGCATCACAGAGCCGGCTTGCTCGCGGCCGAAGCGTGGCTCGACGGGGCGGCCGGACGACACCCAGGGCGGTCGCAGAGAACGGCGGCGGCGGTAGATGAGAGCCACCTTGCATGGGCACAGCGGCTGCACAGCGAGGGTCGCCGGGCGACGGATGTGGAGTTCGTCTCACCCGCCGAGGGGATGGAACGGAGCTACCAGGAGATTCTGCGGGTATTTGACGCGCTGCGGATGGCACGTGCGGGGCGGATCGTGCGCGGCGCAACGGGCTATCTCACCTCGCTTGAGGCACCGCCCACGCCGCTGGCCGTCGAGGCCATCATCGACCTCGCCAAGTCGGGCGACTCGCGCGATCCCCTGTATGTCGTCGCAATCGGCTGCGTCACCAACGTTGCCGCCGCGCTGCTGCAGGCACCGGAGATCGTGCGGGACGTGGTGCTCGTCTGGACATCTGCCTATCCCTCCTCCGCCCCGCACTGCAACCGCCCTTCCTTGAACCTGATGCAAGACCCGCTGGCCTCGAGGCTCTTGTTCGATTGCGGTGCGCCACTCGTCTATCTGCCCGGCTTTCACGTCGGCGCACAACTCAGAGTCTCGCGCCCGGAGATGGACGCCTTCGTCCGCGGAAGAAGCGCCATCGGCGACTTGCTGCACGACCTCTACACCGACAATCCGCTCCACCGGATGTGGGCGTCCCAGCACGACGCGAAACGCACCTGGATCATCTGGGACATCATCACCATCGCATGGCTGCTGAACCCCAACTGGGTGCCAACCCACCTGACTCGGGCGCCGATCCTGACGGACGAGTTGTTTTGGCGGCAGGACTTGAGCCGCCACATCATGCGCGAAGGCCACGACGTGCAGCGGGACGAGATCTTCATGGACCTGTATGACAAGGTGGCGGCAGCGGCGGATTAGCGACGCGACATGTTCGACGGCGTTGGACGGAAAGGCTCGCCCTTGTTCATGGCTAGGTTCTACGCCAGCCGGGCCTCGATTTCCGCGCACAGGAACTCGGTGTCGAGGTAACCGCCAGCCATCAGTGTCACGTCATCTCCGCGCCCAAAGAGGAAGCTCGGCAGCGCCCCGGCACCTTGGCGACGGCTGCGGGCAAAGCCCCATTGGGTGCGGGTGGCGACCTCCGCGGAATCCAGGCGCCGCAGGAAGTCGTCGGCATCGATGCCGAACTCCGCCGCCTCGCTGGCGAGGACGTCACGGTCGTTGATGTTGATGGCCTCAAGGAAGAAGCACTTCTGCAGGCGGTGCAGGTAGTCGAGCGGCGGTTGGCCCAAGAGGTCGCGGGCCGCTTCCACGGCGCGGCAGGGCAGCAGGCTGTTATAGATGCAGCCCTCGGGAAAGATGTGGCTGAACTCCTGCCCGGTCGTGGCGGTCACTTGATGCCAGAGGCCGTCCAGGCGCTTCTGGCCGTACTCGCCAATGGCCTGCGTGGCGTGGGTGTTGATGCCGCCCAGGATGAGGTCGAAGTCCACCCGGCCGGCAAACGCGGCCATGGCGCTCTCCACATGGCGCGAGGCGGCAAAGCACCAAGAGCACATCGGATCGGTCACCACGACCAGACGGGGGTTCACGCTCGGATCTCCAGTTCGCCGCCTGTCACTTCGCCCACGGCAGAGGCATCGCTATAGCCGGCTTCGCGCAGCGCCGTCAAGCAGTCGGCGACCTGCTCGGCCGGCAGCGACGCGAGCAATCCGCCAGCGGTCTGGGGGTCGGCAAGCAGTTGAATCAAGGGGGCATTGGGGGCGTACCCGTAAATGGCGAAGTCCGTCAGCGCTAACTCGTTGCTCGGCTGCAGGGAGCTTGCGATGCCCGCTTCGAGCGAATCGAGGGCACCATCGAGCCTAGGCAGATTGACGAGTTCAATGCACGCACCGGTGGCCGATGCTCGCGTCATCTCCGTCAGGTGGCCAGCGAAGCCGAAGCCGGTGATGTCGGTACAGGCAGTGGCGCCGTGGCGCAGCAGTATCTCGGCCGCCCGCGCATTGGACACATCCATCTGATCGACCGCCGCGAGCAAGTGCCGCGCCCTGGTCTTGCCGCGCATCGCGCCCGCCAGGAGCGTTCCGGTGCCAAGCGGCTTGGTCAGCACCAATCGTTGGCCTGCCTCCAAGCCGCCCTTCTCCAGCGCCTGCCCACCTAGGTAGCCGTTCACGGCAAAGCCAAGGCTGAGCTCGGCACCCTCCGCCGAGTGGCCGCCGACGAGATCGACCCCGTGCTCGGTGAACACGGCCAACGCCCCAGCCATGAGTTGGTACAGGTCTTCCTCCATCATCGCGTCGGCCATCAACGGCACGGTCACGAGCGCGAGGGCAAAGGCTGGCGTTGCCGCCATGGCGAACAGGTCATTCAAGGCGTGGTGGGCGCTGATGCGACCGAAGCGGTACGGGTCGTCGATCATGGCGCGGAAGGCGTCGCAGCTAGCCGCCAGCCTTGGCGCCCCACCGGCGGCAGCGCCAGGCAGGCGGATGATCGCGGCATCGTCGCCGATGCCCCGTTCGGTGGCGGCAGACACAGGCACCGCCAATCGTAGCTGCACGCGCTCCAGGATGTCGGCACCGAGCTTGGCACCGCAGCCGCCGCAACGCATCTCGTCCGGCACATCCGCCTGCAAGGCGACAGGAAGCGTCGGCAGATCGACGGCCATCTCGGGCAGATCGTCGAAGCGGTGCATGAAGCGGCGGTCGATCCACTGCTTGGCGCGCCATACCCCCGCGCCGCTGACGCTGCGCCTTCCTCGAACCGCCAACGCCCGGCCTTCCCCGAGTCCAATGATCGCGAGTGCATGGCGCTGGGCGCGATAGCGACGCAAACGCCGCCCGTCGGCCCGGCGGCGCAGGTTCTCCGCCAGCACCGGGCCTTCGCGCACCGCATAGACCCCCGATTTGGGCCGCGGCTGCCCGTCGAGACTGGCGACATCGCCAGCCGCAAACACGTCCGGATGCGAGACCGACTGCAAGTGCTCGTTGACCCGCACGAATCCCGACTCGTCGCAGGCAAGGCCCGTTGCGGCCGGCCATGACGGCGCGTCCACCCCGGTCACCCACAGAACGTGATCGACCGCAAGCTGGCGACCGTCCTCGGCGCGCACGACTCCAGCGTCGGCCGCCACAGCGCGAAAGCCCACTTCGACCTCGGCCCCGGCCCTCGCCAAGCTCGCCGCCAACGTTCGCCGTGCCCGGCGTGGGTAGTTCGGCAGCAAGTCCGGCTCGTCCGTGAGCAGCGTGAGCCCGATGTTGGGGTGTTGACCGGCAATCGCCAGCGCAAGTTCCACGGCCCCCGCTCCGCCGCCCACCAGGGCGATGTGCTTAGGCTCCGCTCGGAGCAATCTCCGCCAGCGGGGCAGGAAAGAGCCGATGGGCTTCACAGGCGAGACGAACTCGGACGCTATGCCTTCCCCCGGCACGCCGCCTGTGTTCAGCGACGCCACGTCGTAGCGAATCGAGGGACGCCCCGCGAAGTGCAGGCGCCGCTGGTCGAGGTCGATGCCGGTGACCTCTGCCGCGACGAAGCGAGCGCCACCGAACGCCGACAGGCGGGCAAGGTCGATGTGGATGTCATCGAAGTCGTAAATGCCGGCAACATGGCCCGGCAGCATCCCCGAATAGGGGGTGTGCGGTTCACGGGCAACAATGGTCAGGCGCAAGCCCGGCGGCGGCTTCATGCCGAACGACTTCACCACCTGCACGTGGGCATGACCACCCCCGACCAGCACAATGTCGCGCAGCGGCGGGGCGAAGGCGGCAGCGCGACGCACGGCTAAATGCCTACTTGCCGGCCGCGCGGTTTGCCCGACTGGACGCTGCCTAGCCCGCATTTCTCACCAGCCCACGTAGCGAGGGCGACGAGGCGCCGCTGTGGCTGCGGGCGCGGAGCGGAAGACGGCGAAGGCATAGCTGGGCACTATGTCGAGCCGGCTGGAGTGAGCACGCGCAGCCACAGCGAGTGCATCGTCGTCCGCAGTAGAGGGCTGGTGGGAAATGCGGGCTAGTCGCCGCCGGCGGCAGCCACGTCGTTGCCGTCCGCAGCTTGCTGGCGGGCCTGTCGCGAGGCGTGCAGTTCCGGCGCCGTCAAGGCGCGGTCGCCATCGGCGTCGCCGTGCTCGAAGTCCTTCGCCATGCGGCGCTTCAAGGGCGCCGGCAGCTCGTCCCATTCGGCGCGGCCATCCATGTCTCGATCCAGATAGCCGATCGTCTGGTAGGCGTCGATGAGGCGGCCGTCGTGGATGGGACGATCGGTGGTCTCATCCACCCACACGAACGAAAACGCGCCATAGAGCATCTCGTCCCAGGACTGCAGCCCCCAGCGCACCAGCTTCGATGGGTCCGGATTGCCGAGGTTCTGCGCCGAGTTGTCATACACCGTCGTGTGCACCAGGCGCGAGCCCGCGGGCACCGGCCTCGGCTCTACGAAGGCGTAGCCACGCTGCCAGTTGAAGTCGTAGTTCGGCACGTTGAGCAGCAATTCCTCGCGGCCGTCCGGATAGACAAGGGAGAACGTCGAACTGTGACCGCGATAGTGCGAGTGGGGCAGCACGTCATAGAGCAGCGCGTCGGCCGGGAACTCCAGATAGGCACGCTGCTCGTGCCGCTTGGCGTTCGGCGGAATGGCAATGGTTGGGTTCATCACCACGCCTTGGCGGAAGAACGCGTTCGGCTTTTCGTCGTGTAGGTAAAAGCCGATACGAGTCACATCGGTCACCGCCTTGCCATACGGCGTGTAGTGCATCTGGGCGAGGAAGTGGTCGTCCTTGGGCAGGAGCATTCCCGTGCCTTGCGGCAATTCAACCGGACGAACGCCAGGCGCGTAGCCGCCGAGGTAGTCGTCAAACACGCCGCCACGTCGGTTGGAGTCGCCGTCGATCAATCCCACCAGAACGTGGTGAACCACCTCTGTGCTGCCGGGCAGTACGTCCATCGCCCGCACCCATACGTCATGGTCCAAGGGATTCGCCACCGTCGGGAACTGGTAGTCGACAACACCGCTGGCGGGGACGTCGTAGGCGGGCAGCTCGATCACGAGGTCTGGCTCGCCGAGCGGCCACTCCGAAACCGGTGCGACGGCGATTCCGGGCAGCGGATCTTCGCCCTCGCCCCGAGGAGCACCGGCTTCGATCCAGTGGACGAGGGTGGTGCGCTCCCCGTTCGAGATGCCGGCATCGTCGCGCCATTCGCCAACATGCGGGTCCGCGTGCCAGGGCGGCATCCTCTTCGTGCGCAGCACCTCCCGCATCATCGGCGCGAACCCTCGCACCATCTCGTAGCTGGTCATCGCCCATGGCCCGATGCCCTCCGGACGATGGCAACCTACGCAGTTCTGTTCGAGGATGGGGACGATGGTCTCGGCGTAGGAAATCTGCTCGTGCGCCGGATTGTCGCGTTCAGGGAAGTTGATGAGGCAGCCGACGGTGTCTTGCTGTGCCACTTGCGGCTGCGTACCGGCCAGCAACGCATCGATGGCATCTGCCAGATAGTGCTCTTTCGCCTCGGCAAGCTGGCGCTCGTAGCTGAGGCGGTCGTTGATCGGGCCGCGATAGGCGAGTTCCCAGCCATCTGGGTCGATCAGAAGCGCCTCGGCAGTGCGGGTGAGCCCCAAGCCCTCACCGACAAGCTGCGTTTCGTCGATGAGGATGGGCAGGTCGATGCCCCACTCCTCCGCTTCGGCGCGCACCGACTCGCGGGTGTCCTGTAGATTGGAGTTGAGCATCAGGAACACGACGCCTTCGCCGGCATAGCGTTCGCGCACTTCCCTGAGGTCCGGCAAGGCGTTCCGCACCACCGGACAGCCATTGCCCTGCACGAGGAGAACCACCGCCGCTGCATCCGAGTGGTAATGCAACTCGTGCGCCTCGCCACGGTGGTCCAGCAGCATGAAATTGTCCACCGAAGCACCCCAGACGGAGCCGCTCCAAGCGAGGACGAAGACGAACCCAAGACAACGCCGGCGCATGGCCACGGCTCCAAGCTTGTGTGACGGCGAGTATAAGGCGACGGGCTTGTCGGGAGCGCGAGGCCGAGGCCTCAGCGCACGAACGCGAAGGCGGCCTCAGGCGCCGGCCAAGCGTCGCCCGGGGCGAACGGCCGCGAGGGTTGCGAGGGCCATGGCGATGGGCAGGGCAGCGGCCAGCAGCACGCCGTTCCAGCCGGCGAAATGCATCACCGCCCCGGCGCCCAACGACCCGCAGGCGGAGACTCCGAACACGCTGAATTCATTCACCGCCTGGGCGCGAAAGCGTTCCGACGGGCGGTGCGAATGACCGAGCAGCGCCGTGCCGCCGATGTACAGGAAGTTCCAGCCGACGCCGAGGGCGATCATGGCCGCCGCGTAGTGCATGACCTCGCGGCCAAGGAACCCGGCGAGCAAAGTGAGCGCGAGCACCAAGGCGCCGATTGCCATGATCCGCCCTATGCCGAGCCGACCAATGAGGTAGCCGGTAACCAGCGAGGGCAGGTACATGGCCAGGACATGCGCCTGTATCACCGCGGCCGTGGCAGTCATCGAATGCCCGTCCACGACATGCATGCTGAGCGGGGCAGCGGTCATCACGAACGTCATCACGCCGAATCCGGCAACGCCGCCAAGCACGGCGACGAGGAACAGTGGCTGGCGCACCACCACCCCAAGCGGGCGCGGAGCCTCTGCCGCTGCGTCATCGGCCAAGTCACGCGAGGAGAGGCGACTGAGCACCCCAGCCACCACGACATAGCTCGCCGCGACCACGAGGAACGCGCCGCCGAAGGGAATGCCTTCGATCCAGTGTTCGCCCTGAGCGGCCAGTGCCGGCCCAACGATAGCGCCGCCGAGAGACCCCACCAACACCAACGAAATGGCCTGACTCTCGCGCCCTTCCGGCGCGTTTTCCATCGCCGCGAAGCGATACTGCAGCGCAAATGCATTCGCCGCGCCCACGAGCGCCACCGCCACGCAGAACAGGCCAAAGCTCGCGAGTCCCGTCGCCGCTATCGCCAGCAGATAGCCAAGGCAACCGATCAGCGCACCCACCGCGAACCCCCGCGGTCGCCCAATGCGCGACATCAACCAGGCGGCGCCGACGGTGGTGGCCGCTGTGCCGACGATGTGCACCGACAGCGGCAAGGTCGCCAGCGCCGGTGTCGGCGCAAGCCGCTGGCCGACGATCCCGCCCAGCGTCACCATCGCCACGGTGCCACTCACGCCGACAAGCTGGGCGCCCATGAGCATGGCGAGGTTGCGGTTGAGCAGGCTCATGGCGCGGGCCGTCCGCCAGAGAGCCGAGCAGGTCGTGACGCGACCCTGCGGACGTTCACGGGCAAGCTCACGGCACCGGCGCGACCTTCGGTCGCGTTGGGAGTTTCGCTGACGCGAAACTCCTGCGGCGCAAGCTCCTGTCGCGCTCTGCAAGTGCGTCGGCAGGCGAAGCAACCAATGGTTCCGCGCGCAGGCGGTCGAGGTTGACGCCGCCGCTCGATACCTCGGCGGCTCTGCCCGGCGCATTGCCAATGTCGCAGGCGCGTTGCACGACGCCGGCGCCAAAGCGATCGATCAGCCCGTCGATAGTCGTCTCCAGCCGCCGCGCGGCACCGTCCTCGAAGAGGTCCAGTTGTCGAGGATAGCGCCTCCATTCGAGGTCATAGGCCGCAAGGCCCACCAGGCGGAACGGCCCCGGGTGGTCGAACTCGTCGAGCAGGTTTCTCGCGGCAGCGAAGTACTCAGCGGACGTGTCGCCCGGTCGGGGCAGGCGACATTGTCGGGTGAGGAGCTCAAACCGATGGGTCTTCAGACGCACGCGAATCCCTCGCGAGACGTGGTTCTTCGCCCGAACCCGGCGTGCGACCCGATCTGCGGCGCTACGCAGGTGCATCTCGATGTCGTGCCGCGCGGACACGTCGTGGCTGAGAGTGCGGTCTGAACCGACGCTGGCGGCTCGGCGACGGTGGTCGACGCGGCGCGGGTCACGGGCATGTGCAAGTTCATGGAAATGCGCCCCAGCGGAGCCAAGCTGATGCGCAAGCAACGCCGGATCAGCTGCGGCAATGTCGCCAATGGTGCGGTAGCCCAAGGCCTCAAGCCGCGGCACCGTCTTGCTTCCTGCGCCCCACAGTCGTGACACGGGCAGCGGTGCGAGCCAGCGCCGCGCCGTCTGTGGCGGCACCACCAGCAGGCCATCCGGCTTGCCGCATGCGCTCGCAACCTTGGCGACGTACTTGGTCGCGGACACGCCCACCGACACGGCAAGGCCCGTTGCCTCCCGGACGGCTTCCTTGATGCGCCTGGCCATGGTCTGCGGGGGCCCAAACAGCCGCTCGGCACCGGACATGTCGAGAAACGCCTCGTCAAGCGAAATCGGCTCCACGACGGGCGAGAAGTCGGCGAACACGTCCATGACCCGCCGGGAAATCTCCTCGTAGCGGCCAAACCGTGGCTCCACCATCACCGCGTGAGGGCATCGCCGCCGCGCCTCGGCCACCGGCATGGCGCTGCCCACCCCATAGGGCCGCGCCTCGTAACTCGCCGTGAGCACGACGCCGCGCCAACTGCGAGGCCCCACAAGCACGGGGCGTCCCCGCAAGGAGGGATCGTCAAGTTGCTCCACCGCGGCGTAGAACGCATCCATGTCGGCGTGCGCAACCACCCGCGGCCACGTCGGCGTCTTCATGCTTGGAGCATATCCAAATACTGTGCAGAATTACACTATTTAGTGCACTCCACAAAGCGCGAGGAATCGCTCCTTCTGCTCCTCCGTCATGGCCGAGAAGATCGGTACGCCAAGCTCCGTGGTTGGAAGGTCTGAGAACTCCGGCGACGGCGCTTGCATCCGCGCTGCGATGTTGTGCAGTCCGCCGCCTTCCTCGGAACCCCGGCTCAAGGCCGCCGCAATCGCCGGCGGCCAAACGCGCTCGGGGCCGCCGCCGAGGCCCAAGGGATTGGCTCGCCCGACATGTTCCTCGATCTCGCGGTACATGACCTGCTCCTCTGCCGAACGCTGGCGCTGGCCGGCACGTCCGTACTGCGAAGCCGATTGGTTGCAGATGGCTGCCCACGGCAGCCGCACATGAAATCCCGGCAGTGCGCGACACGACTCTGGGGCGCCGTCGCCGCCACGCACTTCGCCGTCCTTCACCATGAAGTGGTATGCGGACAACTCGCGCCCCGCAGGCAAGAGCCGCGCCGGCGGCGACGTGTAGATTTCGCTGAACCCCCACGCCATGTCCGCCGGCAACTCCGCCTCGCGCAACATTCGCACCCCGGCTTCGGCACACGCAACGCACCACGCAAGCGACCCGAACTCGCCGACCTGCTCGGCCTTCGTCCCATCCACCATTCCCTGTTCCCCCTGCCTTGGTGGCACCACTGTAATCAAACCGCCGTGGTATGGTCGCCGCGTTTTTTTGGGAGGGCCGCAATTGCGCGACATCGACGCCACCACCGACCGGAATCTGCGCGGCAAGTACGCCATCGTCGGCATCGGTGAGACGGAATACACCCGCGGTTCCGGCATGACCACCCGTGCCCTCGGCACCAGAGCCGTCCGCGCGGCGGTCGAAGATGCCGGGCTCACCTTCGACGACGTCGACGGCATGCTGTCGTACAGCGGCAACGACTCCATTCCCTCCACCGTCGTGGCCGGCGACCTCGGCATGAGGCTCAATTTCTACATGGATTGCCAGGGCGGCGGTTCCTCCACCGAAGCCCTGGTGGGCATCGCCATGGGTGTCATCGAGGCGGGGCTGTGCAACACCGTCGCCATCTTCCGCGCCATGAACGGCTATTCCGAGTTCCGCATCGGCGGCACGGGGCGCTCGAGCGGTCGTTCCGCACTTTCGGGCGATGCCCTGTTCGGGCGCGTCTATGGCCAGGCCAGCGCCGGCCAGAACTTTGCCCACAGCTTCATGCGCCACATGTACGACTACGGCACCACCCCAGAGCAAGTGGCGCACGTGAAGGTGATCCACTCCGAACACGCATCCAACAACCCCAAGGCGTACTACAAGAATCGCGTCACCGTGGACGACGTGCTTTCCAGCCGCATGATCTGCAAGCCCCTGCATCTGCTCGACTGCTGCGTCGAGACAGACAACGCCAACTGCATCATCGTCACGTCGATGGAGCGCGCCAAGGACCTGCGCCACACGCCAGCCAAAATCCTTGCCGTGGTCGGGCGCTGCTCGAAGCCGCGCATGGACAACCACTACCAGCACGGCCCGATCTCAACGGTCGCCGGCCATTACGCCCGCAACATCCTGTGGAGCAACGCTGGCGTCGGCCCGGAGGACATCCAGGTAACCGGCTCCTACGACGCCTTCACCTTCACCACCATGCTGCAACTCGAAGACTACGGCTTCTGCAAGAAGGGCGAAGGGGGCGACTACGTCAGCTCCGGCATCATGCGCCTCGGCAACAAGCGCCCCAACAACACCAGCGGCGGGCACCTTTGCGAGGGCTACACCCACGGCATCGCCATGGTGATCGAGAACGTGCGCCAACTGCGCCACGACATCGACGACAGTTGCCCCATCGGCGCCGATGGCAAGCGCCAGCACACCCACGACCACTCCGAAGGCGGCTGCCGCCAGGTGAAGGACGTCGAGCTAACCGCGAATCTGGGCTGGGCGACGCCAAACACCGGCAGCGCCCTCGTGATGCAAAGGGGAGATTAGAAGCGATGCCACTCGAAGGCGAATACATGGGCCGCGACGTGGTCATCAACGACCTGGACACGGCCAACCAGGAGTTCTACAGCCACTGCGCGACCGGCACCCTGCACCTGCAACGCTGCCGAGCCTGCGGCCTCATGCGCTATCCGACCACTACCGCCTGTCCGTTTTGCGGGCACGCCGAGTACGACTGGGCGCCTGTCTCCGGCAAGGGCACGGTGCATTCCTACACCGAAGTCCATCACGCCATCGACCCGGTTTTCCGCGAGCATGTCCCATACCACATCCTGCTGGTGGACCTGGACGAACAACTCGGCAAACCGACGGAACACGAGGCCCTGCGCATCAACGGCAACCTGGTGGATGCCGATGGTGAGATGGCCGGCGAGGACCTCGTCAACACGGTGGGCATCGGCACCCGAGTCCGCATCGTCTTCAAGGACATGGGCGGCGGGATTGCATTGCCGCTTTGGACGGTGGATGAGGAGGCTGAACAGCCGGAGAGAGTTTGGCGCTACGCCCAAGGGTAGTCCGCGCATAGGGGACGACGAGGTGGCCTTGCGGGACCCTGCCCGGCGCTAACGACGCGGGCCGAAGACGTCGTCAAGCGATTTGGCCTCCAGAACTCTGTCCGCCCATCTCTCCAGTTCAGCCATCGACGCTCCAACCAAGCGCTCTGACGCTGACCTCGGAAGCGCACCAAAGCGACGCAGCAACAGCCGTTCGACAACGGCCCGCTCCCCCTCGACACGGCCTTGCTCGATGCCCTGCTGCATGCCCTCGTCCCGGGCTCGCTGGAAACCTCCGGCCATAGCCTTGCTCTCCTCCGGGTACATTCGCTCGAATTCCTGTCGTTCATTGTCCGTCAGTTCAGCGTACATGTCGATGAACTCTAGGTACTTCAGCCGCCGGTCTTGATCCGACTCCAGTGCCAGCGCCATTTTACTTTCGGAATCATTTTCTTACAGTTGACCCGACAGTTTAGGCGTCAAGCACCAATGGAATTTCGCGCACGACGCCAATGCGCTCGAGGAAGTCGTCCTCGTCGCGGCCCTCGTATGCTGCGCGGAGGAGATACGGCAAGGGCCGCCGCAACGCGGCCACTCGAACGGTGAACGATAGTGATACGGCGAAGCCACGCAGGCCGAACATCTCGCCCAGTGCGTCGATGCGGTCTTCCATCGTCGGCTCGGCACGCAATTCGCCTGGGTCTGCGGGCAGAATTGGATCGTCGTCGGGGCCCAGGTCGGAGTCCGCGCGCATCAGCCGTCCAACGCGGCGCAATGCCGCGATCGTCCCGTCCGACATGAACCCTTCCGGCTCGTTGAGCGCCGTTTGGATTTCTTCCGCGCTCCAGCTTGGCAAGGCAGCACTCCTGGGCGCCCGCACATAGCCGACTCGCGTGCGCAGGTGGATGGCAACGCGCACGGCCCATCTCCGCGCCATCTGCTGCCCATGCCGATCCGGCCCCACCACCCACACCTCGGGGAATCCGCACTTCTCGTAGAGCGATAGCTTGCGGCGTAGGGCAACCGCGGTGCCATCTGCTTCGAGCACCACATCTGGAAGATCGCCACCGTCGATCACGACGGGTTCCCCGGCACGCTTGGTGGTGTCGCGGGTGTACACGACCTGGCTGTTCTGCGCGATGCGGCGGGTGTTGCCGTCAGGACCACGGATCACGAGTTCGCTTGCTCGAAGCACCGCCATGCCGGCGCCTCGCGTCTCGGCGATCCGCTCGACCAAGCCGCCAAGTTGTGTCCTGGGGAAGTCTCGGCAAGGCAGGGGTGTGTGCCGACCTGTGCCCTCGTAGCGGGGAAAGGCTTGCGGCCGCGATCCAAAACCGCGCCTTTCCGCCCGTGACTGCCGGCCATTGCCAGCGCCTCGCCCAAACCGTGTTCTTCTACCCATGCCTCACCCCTGCGTGCCAGGCGCCATCGTAATCGAAGCACTGGCGCGCCCAAACGGCGCGCCAGCAGTTCGCTGGCGGCGAACTGCTGGCATCGGGTCAAGAGGCTCGGCCGCTCAGACTCCTGCGAGAAGGGCCAGCACGCCTTCGTTGGGAGAGGGCCGCATCGATGCGCACGAACTCCTCGTGACGCTTAACCGCCAACCGGCGGATAGGGCGGCACGCCCCAAGCCTCGTTCGGGTGATCCATCATCAGGTTGACGAAGTGGGGCACGAGGCAGGCCATGATTTCCTTGCCGCCGTCCACCTGCTGCCGGTTGACCCCGCCGCTCCAAGTCGCGCCGCCGTGGACGAGCTGATTGCGGAGGATGTAGAGGCGTCGGAACAAGACCGCGAGGATTCGCGGAGTATCCTGCCGGCCTAGCGCTTCGTTGACGTGACGTTGGTCGGCGCGAAACCGCTCCCGCCAGTCGTCGAATCCCCCCTCGCCGTGGTGGTGTCGCCAGAACGGCTCAAACACGAAATGGTTGTTGAGGAACGGATGCAAGGCGCCGGAGAAACGCTCCCAGATGGCTTCGTAGATGATGCGCCGGTCGTCCACGCTGAAGATCATGTCGAAGTACCACTGCCGAAACTCGGTCTCGTGGAACAGCCCGTGCAGGTCGCGGCCCTGGGCATAGGCGGCGTTGAAGGCAATCCAGTAGCAGATGAAGGCGGTGTCGGCGTCTTTCCGGCTGGCAGCCCGCTCTGCGCCTTGAACCCAACTGATGGCGCGATGGACACGGAGGCCCAGGCCGGGTGGAAAGCCCTCGCGAAGGTGACGTTGCTTGGCCTTCAGGGCCTCGAACGTGAGGTCAGCGGCGGTCATCTTGGGAGCGTTCCGGGTTCGCGATCCGGCGCAATGATAGCCGGAGGTGCCCGTACGGGCATGGAGGGGCGTGGAATCGTGGTAGGTTTCGCGTTCGCCGGGATTCGCGTCAAGAGCACCTGCTACTGCTTCGCTTAGGTGCCCTGCAGGCCCGGCGGCTGCGGCTGCCGACGGCATTTCGGCGCAGGAAGGGGTTTCACGAGAGGAGCTTGCGTGCACTTCAATCTGGCTACCGTGTTCGACACCATTGCCGACGCCGTTGCCGACCGCGACGCCATCGTCTTTCGCGACCGGCGCCTGACCTATCGGCAGCTTCAGGAGCGCACGAATCGTCTAGCGCACCTCCTTGCGACGCGGGGCTACGGCTGCCATGCAGATCGCGGCTCGCTCAAGGACTTCGAATCCGGCCAAGATCACCTGGGCCTCTATCTCTACAACGGCAACGAATACTTGGAAGGCATGCTCGGCGCGTTCAAGGCCCGGCTGGCGCCGTTCAACGTCAACTACCGCTATGTGGACGAGGAACTCCTGTATCTGCTGAACAACGCCTCCACCAAGGCACTGATCTTCCACAGCTCGCTGGCGCAGCACGTGGAGAGCATCCGTGCCGAAGTGCCGACGCTTGAGCTTCTGCTGCAAGTGCGCGATGACCACCATCCACTGGTGGAAGGCGCGCTCGATTTCGAGGAGGCCTTGGCCGCCGCCGATCCCTCGCCGCCGAACATCGAACTGCCAGCCGACGATCTCTACATCATCTACACGGGAGGAACCACCGGCATGCCGAAGGGCGTGCTGTGGAGGCAGTCGGACATCCTCATCGCGTCCCTGGGCGGACGCCGAGGCAGCGGCAAGGTGATGCAGTCGCTCGCCGACTACCGCGACCGGGCCCTGAACGGCGACCGCCGTCACATGCCGGCGCCACCCTTCATGCACGGCGCCGGCCATTGGACCGCCTTCCAGGCATTCAACACCGGCGGCACCGTGGTGATTCAGGACGAGGTGAAGCGCTTCGATGCCGCCGGCGCGGTCGAGGTCATCGAACGCGAACGGGTGAACAACCTGCTCATCGTCGGCGATGCCTTCGGGCGGCCCTTGGCGGATGCCTTGCGGGCAAGCGGTGCAAGCTGTCCGAGCCTCAAGAACCTCCTCACCGGCGGCGCCATCATGACGGCGAAGCTGAAGGCCGAGTTGCTTGAACTTTTGCCCCACATCAACATCATCGACACCGCCGGCTCGTCGGAAACGGGCGGCCAAGCCTCCCACGTGAGCAACGCCCAGAGTGGCGCGGCAAGCGGGCGCTTCAAGCTCTCGGCACACAATGCGGTGCTGAGCGACGATCTGTCGCGCATTCTCGAGCCCGGTCACGAAGGACTCGGCTGGTGGGCGCGAGCGGGCAACATCCCGCTCGGCTATCTCGGCGACGAGGGCAAGACCCGGGAGACCTTTCCCACCGTGGATGGCGTGCGCTATTCAGTGCCGGGAGACAAGGTTCGCCTGCTGGCGGACGAGACGCTGGAACTGCACGGGCGCGAGTCCGTGACGATCAACTCTGGCGGGGAGAAGATCTTCGCCGAAGAAGTGGAGCAGGCCATCAAGCACCATCCGGCCGTGTACGACGCCGTGGTGGCGGGGCGGCCATCGGAGCGCTGGGGCAGCGAAGTGGTGGCCATCGTCCAGTTCCGCTCCGGGGCGGACGCTTCGCGGGAGGAACTGCTCGAAGAGTGCGCGCGCCACATCGCACGCTACAAGCTGCCGAAGGCATTTCTGTTTCTGGGCGAGATATTCCGCAGCCCGAACGGCAAGGCGGACTACAAGTGGGCCAAGAGCGTGGCCGATCAGGCCAACTAAGGAGAGGGGAGAAGGCAAGACATGGATGGGATCAAGGTGCTCGTCTTCGACGTTGGCGGCAGCGTGTTCGACTGGCAGACGGCCACCCGTTCTGCGGTGGCGTCGCTGGCAGAGGAGCGTGGCGTGGAAGTGGACGACGAGGCGTTCTGCTTCACCTGGCGACGGCGGATGTTCGAGCAGCTCGGGGAAGTGCGTGCCGGCACCCGTCCGTGGCAGAACGCCGACTCCCTGCACCGCGCAGTGCTCGACGAGCTCGCGGAGCAGTATCCGGCGCTCGAACTCTCGGCACAAGACCGCGACTCGCTCAACCGCGCCTGGCACCGCATGGGCGTATGGGAGGACTTTCCGGAGTCGCTCAAGCGATTGCGGGAACGCTACATCGTCTCCATCCTCACGGTGTTGTCGCTGTCAATCGTGGTGGACAGTTCCCGCCACGCCGGCATCGACTGGGACGCCTATCTCTCCTGCGAAATGCTCGGTGTGTACAAGCCGGAAGCAGAGGCATACCAGAAAGGCGTGCGCCTCTTGGGCGCCGAACCCCACGAATCGATGATGGTGGCGGTGCACCCGCCGGACCTTCTCGCCGCGCAAAGGGCGGGGCTCAAGGCCGGCTACGTCAAGCCGAAGCTGCTCGAAATGGGCAGCCGCGGCGAGACCTCGAGCTTTGAGATCGTCGCCGAGGACTACCGCGACTTCGCCGACAAGCTCGGCTGCTGACGAGCGACCCCTCGGCAACCCCACCAGGTTGCTCCGCGCGCCTGCCGCCACTGAGCGAGGGCGGGCGCTTGCGGTGGAACGGGCGTGGGTCGGAAACGCTGCCGCCGAGCCTTACAGCACTCCGCTGCTGTCAGCCGCCGGCAGCGGAGCGTCGCCGATTCGCCACCACTTGGGCAGCAGCACCGCCCTGATCCGCCGCGCGGCCTCGAAATCCCGGATCGGGCCATCGTCGTTGAAGTACGTCGCGATCTGGTCCCGGAAGGCGTCCGGGTCCGTCCAGATGCCGACGTTTACGTACAAGTGACCCGGCGCCGCGGCCTGATCCTCGAGCGTCCAGGTGATGTAGGGAAAGTCCTCCTTGGCCCCCACCTCACTCAGAAACTCCGCGACCAGCCCCAAGCGGTCCTGAACCTGCGCCTCGTGTGTCCAGAACTCGTGGAAGTCCTCAATCCTGTCCGGCTGGATCGACCATTTGACCACCACGATCACCATTTCCGCGCTCCTTCACCCGCCTAAGTCGCGTCGCCTGGCGAATGTCGATGGCATGGCCATGCGCCGTTGCGGCGCGCCGGCCGCTCGCCACGCGAACCGCTGGCGTTTTGCGTCGCTTGCACTCACCACCGACGGTGGTCAGCGCGCCATCCAGTCGTTGGCGTGGGAGGTGACGCGCCAGATACCGTCGCCCTCGTGATGAGCAATGCTCGACAGCGGAACGGCAGGCATGCCGCCGCCGCCTCGGGGAACCGGAGCGGTGGGCAGCAACGGGAGGCCGTACTTCTCCCACCACGGCGGTTCAAAGACCACGTTGCCTTCCACCGGACGCTGGCCGAGGTTCCATTCGTGGAAAATGTCGGCGAAGGGCGCGCGCCGTTCGGCCACGAACTCGTTCGAGTCCATGATCCACTGGTTGGTGACTTCGCGGTTGCCGTCCGTGGGGTCGTCGTCGGTGTCGTCCGGGATGGTGAAGGTGCCGTCCATGGTGCAGTTGATGCGGGGCCCGCCGTTCTTGCCGGCGGCGGTCCAGCGCATATGGCTGCGGCGGCGGACGCGGTTGAAGTCCTGCACCGCGGCCATGCGCACGCGGCTCGACTCGTGGATGCCGGCGGAATGCACCATCCAGCCGTGGCAGAACAGCACGTCGCCGGCCTTGCCGGTGAATTCGAGCGGCTGCACGTCGGACTTGATTTGGTCCATGGCCGGCTTGGAAGCGTCGGTCGCCACCCAGTTGTAGGCCTGTTCGGAGGTGGGGTAAAGCCGCTGCGGCGAGGTCGGGTAGAAGGTGTAGCCGCCGGCTCCGGGTTCCACGTCCTTCACGTAGGTGATGACGATGAGTTCGGTCATGCTCTGGTCCATGTGCGGGCCGAGCTTCGACTCCGGGCCATCCGGGTCCCGCGGGAAAATGGAGTAGATGCCGCGATTGCGGCGCGGTCGCTTCACGGGGCCACCCAACAGCGCTTCCGCCATGTAAAGCACGTTCGGGTGCGCCGAGGTGGCATTGACGAAGGCGGGATCGTGGCCAATGCCGTGCCAACGCCAGACGTCGTTGCTTATGTCCTTGGTGAGCTTGTAGGGCAAGCGCCCAACCCGCTCCCCCGGCGTGGCGCCGGGGCGCTCCTGTTCCGGAGAGGGCCAGTCGCCCCGGCCCATCCAGTTGCGGGCAAGTCCCCAGCGATTCTCCACCGGCCAGTGCTTTCCAGGCGCCACCCAAGTGGAGGGATCGTCCGGCTTGAGCCCTGCCGCCTGCGCCGGCGGCTGTTGCCACCACAAAGCAATGAACGGCTCGAACAGTTGCGGGGCGATCATGCCGCGCTTGACGAGGAAGCCCGACTCGCGAAACTGCTCGATTTCTTCAGGCGTCAGCCCAAGGCGGTCTGCACCGGGCGGATCATCTTCGGGCAGCGTCGGACGCGGCAGCAGGCTCGGCGGCGTCTTGGTGCCAAAGGCGGCTTCAGGGTCGCGGGGCGGCGGAACCGGCGCTTGCCTCACATGGCTCGACTCGGACATCGCTGCTCCCTTGCCTGTACAACCACCTGAGTGTAGCCGATGGCGACAGCCTCGGAGCGAGGGCCGCCCCTGTACGCTAGCCCACCTCGTGCCTGCGGCACGATGGAGGGCGAGACGCCCTCTTTCCTTAAGGCCCGTGGCAACCCGACAGGCTGCTAGCGTGGGAACCACGATGCCGGTCTCGTTCAAACGCTCGCCTCGCGCAAAGCCCGCAATCGTGCGCGTTCCTCCTTCGGCTGGCGTTCCATGGCGCGGGTTAGGGCAGCAGGCGCGATGCGTGGCAAGACGGAGTGCACGTATTCGTTGACCTCGTCGGGATACGCCCGCCACATCTCCCGCAGCACCCAGCCCACGGCCTTTTGCATGTAGTAGCGGCGGTCCTCGATGCAGTTGTCCAGCATCGGCAGCATCGCTTCGGCCGGCAGGAACACGGCATTCTTGCCGGTGTAGTGGATGAGGCTGACGATGGAGATGCGCTTCGGCCACAGGTCTTCGCTGGCATTCCAGCGCCGCAGCACCGGCAGGACGGACTCCGGATCGGCTTCCAGCAAGCGCGAGTAGGTCCAGCTCAGCGAGTCCGCATGTGCCCAGTTGTCCACCCGCTCGATCCAGCGCCGCATCACGGGCCACATTTGCGGCATGATCCGCCGGCGCACGATCGGTCGGTAGTACTCCTCCGCGGCAAACAGCACATCACCCCATTCGCTGTGCATCCACAGGTCGTCCCACACGTCGAGAACCTCCACGGGGTCAAGCGCATAGAACGAAAACCCCTCTCGCACCCGATGCCGCAACGCCGGCACGCGAATGCCGACGTAGAGCATGTTCGAGCGCCGGTCCTTTGCCATGTGCAGGCCGAAGCTCGGACGTCCAATGGCCTGCAAGGCTTCGAGCACTTCGTCGTGATAGTGTGGGTACTTCACTTCACGGCTCCCTCACACGCGATGCGCTTCGCCATCGGCCAGATTGTCGAACACAACCGCTTCCCCTACCGAGGCGTGGTGTTCGGCGCAGACGAAGTGTTCTCGCTGTCGGAGGAATGGTACGACGCGGTGGCCCGCAGTCGACCGCCCAGGGATCGTCCGTGGTATCACGTCTTGGTGGACGGCGATGCCCACACCACCTACGTCGCCGAACGGCACTTGGAACCAAGCGAGGACCACACGCAAATCGATCACCCCCTCTTGGGCCGGTTCTTCAACCGCTACGACGGCGAGCGCTACCACCCTCGCGAGGGCGCCTAGCCCCTCGGGGGACGTGCCCTACAAAGATGCCGGCTCGAACTCCTCTTCCGGCAGTGCCATCAAGCTCTCGCCTCCGGCGGTGGCAGCCGTGAGATGGGCATCGGCGCGCGGCAGGATGTGCTCCACGTAGAACTCAGCCGTCGTCAGCTTCGCTTCAAGAAACGACCGGTCCGGGTCGCCGGCCGCGAGGCGCGCCTTCGCCACAAGCGCCGCCCGCAGCACTTGCTGGGCACCAGCCACCACCCCACAGAGCATCAGCAGGTTGTATGCAGCGGCACCAGCATTGACAAGATCGTTGCCGGCATTGGCAAGCAGCCAGTCCAATCCTTGTTCCATGCGCTCGACACCTCCGCGGTAGGCCGACAGCAAGTCCGGCAATTCCGTGGCCAGCTGGTCCTCCATCGCCCGCATTTCGTCGACAAGCACCCGAAGCGCCTGGCCGCGGTCGCGCAGGACCTTGCGACCAACGAAGTCCATCGCCTGGATGCCGGTGGTTCCTTCGTAGATGGTGGTGATGCGGGCATCGCGATAGTGCTGCGCGGCGCCGGTCTCCTCGACGAAGCCCATGCCGCCGAACACCTGCAGCGCCGTGGAGGCGATCTGCTGTCCCGTTTCCGTGATCCACGCCTTGATGACGGGGGTCAAGAGATCGATGCGAGCCTGGTGGTAGGCCCGTTCGTCGCCACTTGCACGGACGGCACGGTCCAGATGCGATGCACCGACATAGCCCACGGCGCGCATGGCCTCGATCTGCGCCTTCATCTCCATCAACATGCGCCGCACATCCGGGTGGTGGATGATGGTCACCGAACCCTCCGAGCCCGGCGCCGCCCCCTGCACGCGCTCTCGGGCATAGGCAACCGCGTCCTGATATGCCCGCTCGGCGATGGAAAGTCCCTGCAATCCCACCCGCACGCGGGCGTCGTTCATCATGGTGAACATGCAGGCCAGGCCCTGGTGCGGGCCACCGACCAAGTAGCCCACGGCATCGTCGTATTCCATCACGCAGGTGGGACTGCCGTGGATGCCGAGCTTGCCTTCGAGGGACACGGCACGAACCCTGTTGCCCTCACCTAGGCTGCCGTCCTCCTGCACCAGCACCTTCGGCACGAGGAACAGCGAAATGCCCCGCACTCCGGGAGGCGCATCGGGAAGGCGAGCGAGCACGAGGTGGATGATGTTGTCCGCCATGTCGTGATCGCCATAGGTGATGAAGATCTTCTGGCCCCGGATGCAGTAATGGTTGCCCTGGGGCGTTGCCGTGGCACGCAGGAGGCCAAGGTCGGAGCCCGCCTGCGGCTCGGTGAGATTCATCGTGCCGGTCCAGACACCGCTTACCATGTTTGGCAGGTAGCGGCGCTTCAGTTCGTCCGAGGCGTGACTCGTGATGGCTCGAACCGCGCCCTCGGCAAGCAACGGACAGTTGGACCAAGCGAGGTTTGCCGACTGCCACAGCTCGCCGGTGGCGATGGCGAGCAGCATCGGCAACTGCTGGCCGCCGTACTCCTCGGCGAAGGACAACGCCGGCCAGCCACCGTCGCGGAACTGATCGAAGGCGTCGGCAAAGCCGGGCGGCACGCGCACCTCGCCGTCCTCGATTCGCGCACCAGCCCGATCACCAACGGCATTCGTGGGCGCAATGACCTCCTCCGCGAAGCGTGCGGCCTCGCGCAAGGCAGCACGAACAAGGTCCGGCGTCGCCTCCTCGTAGCCGGGCAAGGAGTTGATCTCGCGCCACGGCACGAGTTCCTCAAGCACGAACCAGATGTCCTTGGTGGGTGCGCGATAGCCGGCCACATTGCCTCCGGAGACGGTTGGTCGCGGCAGTGTACCCGCACGCCCCAGCAAGCTCCTAGAATGCGCGCCTTCAGCCACATCCTAGGAGGGACGAATGACCGTTTGCGTCGAGTTTCATTTCGACTTCGGCAGCCCCAATGCCTACCTGTCGCACTTGGTGATCCCCGACATCGAGGAGCGCGCCGGCGTCACCTTCGAGTATGTGCCGGTGCTCTTGGGCGGTGTTTTCAAGGCCACGGGCAATGTCTCGCCAGCGGTCTCCTTGCAGGGCATCAAGAACAAGCCCGAGTACCAGCGCCTCGAAACCGAGCGTTTCGTAAGGCAGCACGGCATCACCGCCTATCACAGCAATCCGCACTTTCCCGTCAACACCTTGCAGATCATGCGTGGCGCGGTGTATGCCCGCCGAGCTGGCTTCTTCGAGCGCTATGTGGATGCGGTGTATCGGCACATGTGGGCCGAGGGTCGCAAAATGGACGATGCCGACGTGATCGCCGCGGCCTTGGCCGAGTCGGACCTTCCTGCCGCCGACATCCTGGCCGGCATTCAGGACCCGGACGTGAAGGCCGAACTCATCGCCAACACGGAAGGCTCGGTGGCGCGCGGCGTCTTCGGCTCGCCGAGCTTCCTGGTTGGCGACGAGCTCTATTTCGGCAAGGACCGTCTGCGCGAGGTGGAGGACGAGATCGAGCGACAGAAGATGGGGTGAATGCGCGTCCTCAGTCCTCTCGGCGCCGCCGCTCGCGCGTGATGCCGTACTCGGAGCCCGCGACCGACTCGACGAAGCAGGCGACTTCCTTGAAGCGGGCTGCGGCTTCGGCCAGTTCCTCCAGTGCCTTGGCAACCGGCAGGCCGCGGCGATACACCGTGTTGTAGGCGTCCTTCAATGCGTCGCGCACTTCGGCGCCCAGTCCCATGCGCCGCATGCGTTCGACGTTGAGGCCGGTGGCGCCGGCCGGATTGCCGTTGACCGAGACGAACGCCGGCACATCCTTCACCACAAGGCTCATGGCGCCGATGAAGGAGTAGGCGCCGACGCTGCGAAACTGCGGCACGCCGACATAGCCGGAAAGCACCGCCTCGTCGCCAATGGCCACGTGCCCCGCCGCCGAGGCGTTGTTGGCCATGACGATGCGGTCGCCAAGCACGCAGTCGTGGCCGACATGGACGTAGGCCATGAGCAGGTTGTCGTTGCCGATGACCGTGCGACCGCGGTCCGTGGCAAGCCCGCGATGGATCGTGACGCCCTCCCGGATGGTGTTGTTGTCGCCGATTTCGAGCACCGTCGGCTCGCCGTGATAGGCGAAGGCGGGGGGACCCTCTCCCACAGTCGCGAACTGATAGATGCGATTGCCGCTGCCGATCTCAGTGGGGCCCTTCAGCACGACGTGGGGGCCAATCTCGCAGTCGTCGCCAATCACCACGTCCGGACCAATGATGGACCATGGACCCACCGATACATTGGCGCCGAGTTCCGCACCGGGATCGATGATCGCGCGGGCGTCGATCACAACGACACCTTGCGTTCAACGCAAAGCAAGCGCGCCGAGCAGGCCACCTCACCGTCCACCTTGGACTCGCAGTCGAACTTCATCATCTGCCGTCGAGCCCCGGTGATGACGCCGGACAGCATCAAGGTGTCGCCGGGCCGCACCGGACGCTTGAAGCGCACGTCGTTGAGGCCGGCGAGATAGTGCAGGTATCCCTGGTCGGGACGATTGCCTCGCGTCTTGAATGCGAGAACCCCGCAAAGCTGCGCCATCGCCTCCACCAACAGCACGCCCGGCATGATGGGATGCCCGGGGAAATGGCCGGCAAAGAACGGTTCGTTGATGGAGACGTTCTTGCGCCCGGCGATGCGCTCGCCGGGCACCAACTCGTCCACCCTGTCCACCAGCAGAAACGGATAGCGGTGCGGCAGATACTCGAGTATGGCGTCAATGTCCATCTGCATGGCGTCCATCCTTCGTCAGACGTGCCCCGCTCTAGCGAGGGGCCTCTCGCGCTCCCCCCCGCCGAGGGCCACTCTCGCGAGGGGAGGCCCCTCCCTCCCGCTGAAGGCCACTCTCGCGAGGGGAGGCCCCTCGCGCTCCCCCACGCTGAAGGCTCTCAAGCCGCGAAACCCGTCGCGCAAGACCGTCAAGGTCCTGGAACCGAATTGCATTGCGCTTCCAGCGCGAGGTCAGATTATGGAGGGTTCCGCTCGAATAGACACCGGGCTCGGTGATGGATTGGGTGATGGTCGTCACCACGCTCACCATCACGTTGTCGCAGATTTCGATGGGCGCAGCGCCACCCACACCAGCCCCGCCAGCAAACACGCAATGGCGGCCGATCTTGGTGCTGCCGACGATCCCCACGCAGCCACAGATGAGGGTGTGGTCGCCAATTTCGCAGTTGTGGCCGATCTGCACGAGGTTGTCGATCTTGACGCCGTTGCCGATGATCGTGTCCTGCAGGGCGCCGCGGTCGATGGCGGTGTTGGCGCCGATGCTGACGTCGTCGCCGATGACGACGCCGCCAAGCTGGGCAATGGCCTGCCAGCGACCGTCTGCATGGGGCGTGAAGCCGAAACCGTCCGCGCCGATCACGGCACCGCTGTGGACAACGCAGCGCTCGCCAACGCGCACGTCGTGGTGGACGGTGGCGCGAGGCCTGATGTCGCCGCCAGCGCCAATGATGCAGCGTTCGCCTACCAGCGCGCCCTGGCCGATCTGCACGCCCGCCCCTAGGGCGGCGCCGGCACCGATGGTCGCGAATGCACCGATGCGCACATCGGGATGGATGTCCGCCTCCGGGTGAACCTCTGCGCGAGGATCGATACCCGGCTCGAGTTCGGGCCTCTGCTCGAAGAGCTGCGAAGCCACCGCGAAGGCCAGATACGGATTGTCGACGACCACTGCGACACACGGGCAGTCCTCGGCATCGCCCTCGCCGAGCAACACGGCAGACGCACCGGTGTCGGCAAGATGCCGACGATAGGCCGGACTCGAGAGGTGCGTGATCTCGCCCTCGCCCGCGCGATCGATGGGAGCGATTCCCCGAATGGCAATGTCGCCGTCGCCGCGAACTACCACCTCAGCGCCGATTTGCTGCCTCAGGGTCTCGGCGATAGACGCCAGGGACCGCACGATCAGCGCTTCTCGTTGAGCTTCTCGGTCACCTTGGCGGTGATGTCGTGCTTGGGATTGACGTAGAGGAACGCGCCCTTCTCCATCACGAAGTCGTAGCCCTCGATCTTGATGAGATCGTCAAGCACCGCCCGCACCTTCGGCAACATGGTGCGCTGCAGGTCTTCCTGCTTGTCCTGCAACGACTTCTGGAGTCGCTGCGCGTCCGCCTCGAGGTCGAACTGCTTGTCCTGGATCTCTCGGGCGATGGCGCGACGCTCGTCTTCGCTCATCACGTCGGCCTCGTTCTGCGCCCGTTCCTGCAGCGCCTGGATTTCGGCTTGCAGCCCTTGCAGCCGCTCCTGCTCCGGCTCGAGATCCTTGCGGATCACCTCGATGGCCTCGGTCGCCTCCTCGCTCTGCGCCACCGCGCCGGCCGTGTCGAGCACGGCCACCTTGAGCTCGGCTACGGCGATCGGCGCGACCAGCCCCAACATGACAGCCGCCAAGGCGGCGATTCTCTTCGCCATGGTTTCTCCAAGTGTGTGTTGCCGGCTAGGCCAGCAAGAGCCGCAAAGCGCGGCATTTTACTGCTTTCTTGCTGCCTTCGCCGCCGCTTTCGCCACGGCGATAGCGCTAGAAATTGTGCCCCATCTCGAAGGAAAAGCGCTCTTCCTCGTCGCCGGGCTTGGAGTTGAGCGGCAGCGTCATGGCGAACGTCATCGGCCCCATGCCGGTGATCCATTGCACGGCAAGGCCGGTGGTGACGCGAATTTCGTCCGGGGTGAAGTCGAAGCAGTTGACGCTTGTGGTTGGGCAGTTGCTGTTGAAGACGTTGCCGGCGTCGACGAAGAACATGGGGCGGGCGAGCCCCGAGTCGATGAAGGGCATTGGGAAGATGAGCTCGGCCGAGGTCTCGATCAGCATGTTGCCGCCGATGGGGTCGCCGTCAGGGCGGTAGAAGAAGCTGCCGGAAATCGGCGTGGTGCGGGGGCCGAGCGTGCTGTTCTCGTAGCCGCGAATGGAGCCGTGGCCACCGGCGTAGTAGTGCTCGTAGAAGGGGTACGTCTCGGAGTCGCCGAAGGTGTTGCCGTAGCCGAGCTGCGTGCGCAGGTGCAGCGTCAACGGGTTGAAGAGCGGGATGTACACCTGGCCGTTGTAGGTGACGCGGTAGAACTCGAGGTCGCTGCCGGGAACGGCGAGTTCCGCGATCAGCCGCTGCGCCGTACCTCGGCTTGGGAACATCAGGCGGTTGAGCGTGGTGCGGCTCCAGGTGCCTTCGAGCTTGTAGTTGACGAACGTGTCGCCCTCCGCCTGGATGAACTCCGAGATTTCGCCAGCGGCGAAGCGGCCTTCGCGAATGTGCGTGTATTCCGCTCTCGCGCCGATGGCAAGGCGCCGCGTTTCGCCGATAGGGAAGCCGAAGTTCACACCCATCCCCACGGCATCGGTGGCGTAGCGGGCGATGTTGCGGGCGTGGTAGTCGGTTTCGCGGGCGAAGATGTTGAAGCCCCGACTGATGCCGTCCATGGTGTAGTAGGGGTCGCGGTAGCTGAAGTTGGCGGCTTTCTGGTAGTCGCTGAAGCTCACCGAGACGCCAACGCTGTTGCCGCTGCCGCCGACGTTCTCCTGCATGTAGCTGCCGCCGATGATGAGGCCGGAGTATTCGGCGTAGCCGAGAGTGGCGGAAATGCTGCCGGTGGGGATTTCCTCGACGGTGAAGTCCACGTCGACCTGATCGTCTGTGCCGGGCACGGCCGGCGTCTCGACATTTACGTTCTCGAAGAAGCCGAGGCGGTCGAGTCGCACTTTGGACAGGTCAATCATCTGCGTCGAGGCCCAACCGCCCTCCATCTGCCGAAGCTCGCGCCGGAGCACATGGTCTTCGGTCATGGCGTTGCCGGCAAAGGTGATGCGGCGGACGTAAGCGCGCTTGCCGGCGTCGACGATGAACTTGACGTCGACGATGCCGCCCTCCTTCACCTCCGGCACGCCGCTCGCGCTCGCGAATGTGTAGCCGGCGTTGCCGAAGGCGGCGCCGATGCGCTCTTCGGTGGCGGTGACGAGGGCACGGGAAAACTGTTGCCCTTCGCGCACGAGGAACATGCTCTCCACCTGTTCTGGCTTGACGTCGGACAGTTCGCCAATGAGGCTCACGTCGCCGACCGTGTAGCGGTCGCCTTCCTTGACGTTGATGGTGACGTACACGGAGCGCTTGTCCGGCGCCACGCTCACCTGCGTCGAGAGGGGGCGGAACTCGACGAAGCCGCGGTCCTGGTACCACGACTCCAGCTTCTCCATGTCGCCCTGGAGCTTCTCGCGGGAGTAGCGGTCCTTGCCGCCGATGAAGGAGAACCAGGTCGGGTGCTTGAGTTCGAGCGCTTCGAGCAACTCCGACTGCTCGAACTGAGTCACCCCGACGATGTTGATGTGCCGCACGCCCGAGCTCTTGCCCTCATCGATCTCGATCTTGATCCCCACCCGATTGCGCGGCAGTTCCTTCACCTCGGTTTCGATGCCGGCGTCGTAGCGACCCTGGGCGATGTACTGCTGACGCAGGCCAATGCCCACCAGCTCGAGGGTCGCCTGCTTGAATATCTCGCCCTCGCGCAGCCCCTGTTCGGCGAGACCCTCGAGCAGGTCTTCGCTCTTGATGGCCTTGTTGCCTTCGAGTTGGATGGACTCGATGGCCGGGCGCTCCTCAAACTTGACCACGAGCACGTCGCCGTCGCGGAGCATCTGGATGTCGTCGAAATAGCCGGACTCGAACAGCGAACGGGTGAGCTGCCGCAGCGTGAAGCCGTCGAGGTCGTCGCCGACGTTCACCGGCAGCAGGTTGAACACCGTGCCGGAGGAGACCCGCTGCAACCCTTGCAGGCGGATGTCGGCAACCCGAAACGACTCTTGGGCGGCCACTGCGGTAGCGAGGCCCGCGAGCAAGGCGGCGGCGAAAAATCGGCGTGGGTTCATCTGTCGTCCCTTTTAGCCCGTGATGTACCGAGTGATGTCGTTGTAGAACGCGAGCAGCATGAGGCACACCACAAGGCCAATGCCCACCTGATTGCCCAGCGCCTGCACCCGTGCCGACACCGGCCGCCGACGCACGATCTCCGCGGCACAGAACACGATCTGGCCACCGTCGAGCACCGGAATCGGCAACAGGTTGATGATGCCGAGGCTGATGGAGAGCAGCGCCAAGAGGCCAAGATAGTGCTCCCATCCAGCGCGGGCGAAGTCTCCCGCCACGTCGGCGATGGTGATGGGGCCAGAGATGTTGCGGTGGGACACGGCGAGCGTGAGCATCTTGCGCACGATGTCCACCGTCATCGCGGTGTTGTTCCATGTATCGGCCAAGGCGTCAGGGACGGCGGCCCACGGCGTCTGCCGTACCAACCGGGTCGGCACGCGGGCAAGAACGCCGACCCGGCCCGTGCCGTCGGCAGTCCGCTCGGGCGTCAGCTGCAGCGGCAAGGCCCTGCCATCGCGTTCGACCGTAATGGCAAGGGCGCGTTCGGGGCTGCCCTGAACGGCCTTACGGAAGTCATCCCACAAGGACGCCGGGGCACCGTTGATGTAGGTGATGCGATCGCCGGGTTCGAGGCCGGCGGCTTCCGCTGGCGAGCCTTCCTGCACTTCGCCGATCAAGGCCGGATGGTCGAGACCGAAGCCGAGGGAAAGGAACGGGTTGGGGTCGTCGTCGCCGGTATGCCACGACTCGATGGGCAGCGACCATGCGCGTTCCATGCCGCGCGAGCGCCCCGTGATCTCGATGTGGCCCGTTTCGCCCAGACGGCTGCCAAGCGCCAGCCCCACATCCGTCACCGATGCGACCTCACGACCGTCGATGGCAAGGATCTCTTCGCCGCCGACAAGCCCCGCCTCGGCCGCTGGCGAATCGGCAACCACCTTGCCCACATGCGGCACCACCACCGTAGCGCCGATCACGAGCACGAGCCAATACGCAACAAAGGCGAGCACGAGGTTTGCGAACGGGCCACCCAGCAGAATGGCAATGCGCCGCCACGGATCCAGGCCGTCGTAGGTGCGCCCCTTGAGCTCCTCGCGCTCCTCGGCATCAAGCCCCTCTAACTGCGAACTCTCCAGCATCCGGACGTAGCCGCCAAGCGGAATGCAGGCAATCCGACACTCGGTCTCCCGCCAACGCCAGCGCGCAATCGCCGGCCCGAAACCCACGGAAAACTGCAGGATGTAAAGCCCGAACCGCCGCGCCACGAAGTAATGACCCAACTCGTGCGACGTCACCAGCACGGCGATGATCACCACAAACCAGAAGGCGCCGGAGATGAGGCTAAGCAAGAGTTCCACAGACAGTTCCCGTCGTTTTCCTGGGCTTGGACACAAGCCAAGCAGGTTGGTTCGCCATGCCGCAAGGACTCGCCACCGCCCGACGCGCTACACCGGGCCTCGCTGCCGGAAGGGGCATCGGAGCCTCCCGACGCACCTGAGGGCGCCTTTAGCCGGCAGGCTTCTCCAATGCCGCGAAAACCACCAGCGCCACCACCGGCAGCGCCGCGAGCGAAGCATCCAGCCGGTCCAGCACGCCACCGTGCCCTGGCAACAACGCCCCGGAATCCTTCACGCCCCGGGCGCGCTTCAGCGCACTCTCGAACAGATCGCCAAACACCGCAGCAATGATGCCGACAATGCCGGCAACAAGCCAGAGCCACGCGCCTTCAGGCAACCACAGTGCCGCCGCCAAACTCCACACCATTCCCGCTAGAGCCCCACCGGCAAGGCCTTCCCAAGTCTTGCCCGGACTGACCCTCGGCGCCAGCCGACGACGCCCGAACTGCCTCCCCGCGAAGTACGCCCCACTATCGGCAATCGCCACCAACGCCAAGGTCCAGACGATGATCCAGCCGCCGTCCGGCTGCGCCTTCAACAGCACCATCGCGAGCCAGGCGCCTGCCAACGCCGGCACCGACATCGCCAGCGAAAATGGTGCTAGGCGAACCGTCTCCAACGCCCGCGGCCAAGTGAGGACCATCCCGGCGACGCCCACCCAGAACGCAACCACCACCAAGAGCGCCGCATCCCACACGCCCGGGAACAGCCACAGCATCACCAACGAGGCGGCCGTGAGGGCAACGCCACCCGCCCTGCCCTCCCGCGAGTCAAGCCCGGCAAGCGCCGCCCACTCCCACGCCGCCGCCAGCGCAACGAGCCCCATCAGCACCGCGAACGGTACAAGCGGCAGCAGCAAAACGGCAGCGATCGCCAGCGGCGCCAGCACCGCCGCAGTCAGGAGGCGTGTGCGAAGCACTAGCGCCGCTTCGCGGCGCTCTGGCAGTTTCGCTCACGCGGAAACTGCTCAGGTTCGTCACACACGGGATTCGCTCATTCTCGGCCCAGGCTCCTAATTTGGGATTCAGCCAGATTGCCGACGACCGAACCGGCGCTGGCGCGAGGCGAAGTCGCCGAAGGCGGCACGCAACTCGCCTTCCTCGAAGTCCGGCCAAAAGGTGTCGGTGAAGTAAAACTCCGTGTAGGCGAAATCCCACAGCAAGAAGTTGCTGAGCCGCCGCTCGCCGCCCGTGCGGATGCAGAGATCCGGCGCCGGCATCCCGTTCAAGGCCAGGAACGAGGAGACGCACTCTTCGTCCACCGCATCCGGGTCCAGCCTTCCCGCAAGCGCGTCCTTGGCGATCGCCCGCGCCGCGTTGGCGATGTCCCAGCGCCCGCCGTAATTGACGGCGATGGAGAGGAAGAGCCGGTCATTGCCAGCGGTGATGCGCTCCGCCCGCGTCATGGCCATCTGCAAGTCCGCGGGAAACTCGCGCCGATCGCCAATGAGGCGCAACCGAACCTGCTCCCGATCCAGTTCCTCCACGTCGTCTCGCAGCATCCCGCGCATGAGGTCAAGCAGCAGCTTCACCTCCCTCTCCGGTCGGCTCCAGTTCTCGGTGCTGAAGGCAAACAGCGTCAGATAGCGCACGCCGAGGTCCGCACAAGCCTGCGCCACGGTGCGGACGTTCTTGGCTCCCGCCCGATGCCCCATCGCCCCCGGCAACCGCCGCCGCAGCGCCCAGCGATGATTTCCATCCATCACAATGGCGACATGCGAGGGCAGGCATGTCTCGTCCGGCACCGAGGAACGAACGGCAGTTGCTTGCATGAAGGCGGGGTCGCTTACGTCACAAGCCGCCTATTCTGCACTTCCCCACCCTTTCGTCGGCGTGCAGTTCTTCACCAATTTTCCTTTGCAGTCTGTCGGACTTGGCCGTTTCGGCGATGTCCGACGGAGTGATAGGACGGCTTGGGCTGGGGCAAGAAGCGTTGTCCGAAGGCAACGGTTCTTGTGGCGCTTGCGAAGGCAATAGCCGACTCGTCTCGCAAGTTAAATCTCGAGCAGATCCGCTTCCTTCTCTGCCAAGGCTTCGTCCGTTGCCGCTGTGTGGCGGTCGGTTATGCGTTGGATTTCCTCTTCGGCGCGGTGGCCGTCATCCTCCGAGGCTTCTTTTTCACGGACGAGGTCGCGGATGTCGCTGACGGCGTCGCGGCGGACGTTGCGGATGGCGACGCGGCCTTTTTCGGCTTCGGCGCGGGCGAGGCGGACCAAGTCGCGCCGGTTTTCTTCCGTTAGGGGTGGAAGGGTCAGGCGGATTACGTCGCCGCTGCTGTTGGGGGTAAGTCCCAAGTCGCTCTTCAGGATGGCGCGCTCGATGTCCACCACCAGCTTCTTCTCCCACGGGGAGATGAGGAGGGTGCGGGCCTCTTCGACCGATACCGTGGCGACGCGTGTAACGGGGGTGGGGATGCCGTAGTAGTCCACCTGCACGCCGTCCAGGATGGCGGCATTGGCGCGGCCGGTGCGGATGCGGGAGAACGCCGTCTTGAGCGCTTGCAAGGCGCCGTCCATACGCTTGCCGGCATCTTCCTTGATGTCGTCGATGAACTCGTCCCCCGCGCTCACGGCCCCCGCTCTCCCCGTCCGTCGATTCTCGTTCCCACCTTGTCACCGCGGGCGATGCGCGTCAATGCGTCAGGTTCGGCCACATCGCAGACGATGATGGGCAGGTCGTGGTCGCGGCAGAGGCATATGGCGGCGAAATCCATCACCGCCAGTTCCTGCGCCAGCACTTCGCCGTAGTCCAGGCGGTCGTAGCGCTGGGCGGCGGCATCCTTTTCCGGGTCGTCGCTGTAAACGCCATCGACTCGGGTAGATTTCACCACCACCTCTGCACCGGTTTCGATGGCGCGCAGGCACGCGGCGGTATCGGTGGTGAACAAGGGACTGCCGGTGCCGCCGGCATAGAGCACTACGTGGCCAGAATCGAGCAGTCGTCGCGCCTTGGCGACCGAGAAGCCTTCGGCGATGGTCGCTATGCGGTGGGCGGAAAGCACTTCGGCAGCGGCGCCGGCGCTCACCAAGGCACTCTTGAGCGCCAGCGCGTTCATCACCGTGGCGAGCATGCCCATGTGATCGCCGGCGATGCGGTCGACGCCATGCCCAGCAAGGTCTTGCCCGCGAAACAGATTTCCGCCGCCGACCACGACTCCGGTCTCGACTCCTGTAGCCACGAGGCCGGCGATTTGGCCGGCCATGTTGCTGAGGACGTCAGGATCGATGCCAACGCCGGTGCTGCCTCCGAGCGACTCGCCGGAGAACTTCACCAGCATCCGGCTGAATGTCATGGCGCGTTCAGGCGCTCTTCTCGACTTGCGCGGCGACCTCGGCGGCGAAGTCCTCTTCCTGCTTCTCTACCCCTTCGCCCACCTGGAAGCGCTCGAAGCCGGTGCAGGTGGCGTTCGCTTGCTTGAGCAGCTTGGATATGCGCACTTGGGCGTCCTTGACGAAGGGCTGCTCCGTGAGGCTCGACTCGGCCAGGAACTTGCGCACCCGGCCTTCCACCATTTTTTCGACGATGTTGGCGGGCTTGCCGCTTTCCGCCGCCTGCGCCTCGAAAATGGCGCGTTCGCGGGCCACGGTCGCCTCCGGCACGTCCGCCGGGGCCACCACCAAGGGGCGCATGGCGGTGATGTGCATGGCGAGGTCGCGAGCCAAGTCCGCATCGCCCACGGTTAGCCCCACCAGCGCGCCCTGGCGGGAGTCCTGATGCAGATAGACGCCGACGGTGCCGCCAGGGGCTTCCACTCGGGCGGCGCGGCGCACATTGATGTTCTCGCCGATCTCGGCCACCAGCTCTGCCCGCCGACCCTCCAGCGCCTCGGCGATGCCTTCTGCTCCTTCGGCCAGCGTTCGTTCCGCCGCCTCGGCGACGAAGGCGACGAACTTCTCGTTCTTGGCCGCGAAATCCGTTTCGATGTTGATTTCGACGATAGCGGCTCTTTCGCCGTCAGCCGATGCAACGACGCCCAGCAACCCCTCGGCGGCGGTGCGGTCGGCCTTCTTTGCCGCCTTGGCGCCGCTTTCCCGGCGGACGATGGCGATTGCCTCCTCCATCTCCCATCCGGCCTCCGCAAGTGCCTTCTTGCAGTCGCCAAAGCCGACTCCGGTGCGTTCGCGGAGTTCCTTGATCAGTTGCATGTTGGTGGCGGGCATCGGTTGGATTCCTTCCTTAAGTCGTTGGGTTGAACGTGGCGGGGGCGCGGATTGGGCGTCTCGTCGCCCTCGCTACGCGCATTCATGAATAGACCAGGCTAGGCCGGCGCTTCCTTCCCTTCGTCCATGTCCACGAACTCCTCCAAGGCCACCTCGCCCGCACCTTCCGCGCGGCCCTCTTCGATGGCGTCTGCCGCTGCGGTGACATAGAGCCGCACGGCGCGGATGGCGTCGTCGTTGCCGGGAATCACGTAGGTGACGCCTTCCGGGTCGCTGTTGGTGTCGACAATGCCGAACACGGGAATGCCGAGCTTGCCCGCTTCCGTGACCGCGATGCGCTCGTGCTGCACGTCCACCACGAACAGGGCATCGGGCAGGCCGCCCATGTCCTTGATGCCGCCCAGGCTGCGCTCGAGCTTGGCCATCAGGCGACGCCGTTGCAGCGCTTCCTTCTTGGTGAGCATCTCGAACGTGCCGTCCTCGGCTTGGGTCTCGAGATCCGTGAGGCGGCGGATGGAGCGGCGGATGGTCTTGTAGTTGGTGAGGGTGCCGCCGAGCCAACGCTCGTCAATGAACGGCATGCCAACGCGCTCCGCCTGTTCCCGGACGACGCCGGAGGCGGCGCGCTTGGTGCCGACGAAGAGAATCTTGCGTTTGCGCGCCGCAAGGCGCCGCAGCTCTTCCAGCGCGGTAGCGAGCGCCGGCTGCGTGACTTCCAGGTTGACGATGTGAATCTTGTTGCGGGCACCGAAGATGTAGGGTGCCATCTTCGGATTCCAGAATCGGGTCTGATGCCCGAAATGCACGCCAGCGGCGAGCATGTCGCGCATGCTGATCTCGGCCATGAGTTTCGCTCCGGGTTGGTTTGTCGAGGCCGCGCGGCAAAGCGCCGAATCCGTTCCGTGCTGGCCTTCGGAGCCAGCATCGGAACCACCCGCAGCGCCTCGTCTTGAGCCGCGCGACAGCCTGTTGGTTTGCTGGAAGGCACCGCATTGGTGCCCGTTGGCTTTAGGGAATCCCCACCCAGCGCTTTGCCGGGCGGCGGCTTTATACCATACTCGCGCCCTGTCTTTGCTCGGAGACTGGCTTCCTCTATGCGGAATCAGCGCACCATGCGGCATCAGCGCACGACGCCCACCCTCGACGCCGGGGAAATCGACAAGATGCGCTCGGTCGGACGGCTCGCCGCCAGCGTGCTCGAAATGATCGGCGAGCACGTCCAGCCGGGCGCCACCACCGAAGACTTGGACCGCATCTGTCACGAGTACATCGTGGGCGAACTCGGCTGCGTGCCGGCACCGCTCAACTACAGCGCATCGGCCGGCCAGACACCGTTCCCGAAGTCCATCTGCACATCGGTGAACCACGTCGTCTGCCACGGCATTCCCACCACCAAGAAGGTACTCAGAAACGGCGATGCCATGAACATCGACGTCACCATCATCAAGGACGGCTACCACGGCGACACCAGCAAGATGTTCCTCATCGGAAAGCCCAATGTGTTGGCACGGCGGCTCTCGGCGGTGACCCAGGAGTGCCTCTACCGAGGCATCGCGGAGGTGCGTCCCGGCGCCCACATCGGCAACATCGGTCACGCCATCCAGCGCCACGCCGAGTCGCATCGGTTCTCTGTCGTGCGCGAGTTCTGCGGCCACGGCATCGGCGCGAAGTTCCACGACGAGCCGCAGATTCTGCATTACGGCAAGCGGAACGACGGCATCGTCCTCAAGCCAGGCATGGCCTTCACCATCGAGCCCATGATCAACGCCGGCAAGCGGCACGTGAAAATCCTGCCGGACGAGTGGACCGTCGTCACCAAGGACCACAAGCTCTCCGCCCAATGGGAACACACCTTGCTGGTGACCGAAGACGGCGTCGAAGTGCTGACCCTGCGCGAGGAGGAACTCGGCTGGCTGGAGCAAGCGCCAACGGCGACGAACGCGTCCTTGGCGGTCTCCGCGTGAGCGCATGCCGCGGGCGCGTCTGTCGGCGCGAGCGATGGAACGCCCTGATCCCGAGCGCACTGGTGAGGAGCCGGCGCTGGTGAGGTCCGCGCCGGTGCCCGGCGACCTCAGCGAACTGCGCCGCCGCATAGGCCAGGCGGACGATGCGCTGGCGGCTCGCTTCTGGCGCGGCGAGGACGTCGAATGCCTGGTGGCGGAACGAGCGCGCTTCATCGACGCTTTCCTCGCGGAGGTGTGGCACGCCTTCTTCCATGGCAACAGCAATGTTGCGCTCCTGGCTGTGGGCGGCTACGGCCGCGGCGAGCTGCACCCGCACTCCGACATCGACCTCATGCTGCTGGCGCGCAACAGCTTCGTCCTGCGCGGTCGCCGCAGTCAGGAAGCCGTGGCCGCCTTCCTGCGCCTGCTCTGGGATCTCAAGCTCGACATCGGCCACAGCGTGCGCACCCTGGCAGACTGCAAGCGCGAAGCCAGCCGCGACGTCAGCGTCGTCACCACCATGATGGAGCGGCGGCGCCTCACCGGCTCAGACATCCTCACGCGCCGCCTCGACAAAATCCTCTCCCGACCGGTGCTGTGGCCCTCCGGCAGGTTCTATCGTGTCAAGCGCGAGGAGCAAGAGGCCCGACACGCGCAGTTCGACGACGTCGAATACGACCTCGAACCCAACATCAAGGGTTCGCCCGGCGGCTTGCGCGACATCCAAACCGTCGGCTGGATCGCGCGCCGCCAGTTCGGCACCGCCGACCTCGCCGAGCTCGTCGAACGTTCGGTGCTCACCTCCCAGGAGCGCGACTGGTTGGTGGAGGGACGCCGCTTTCTCTGGCGTGTGCGCTTCGGCCTGCACTTGCTCACCGGTCGCCGCGAGGATCGGCTGCTGTTCGACCACCAGCGCGAACTGGCGCGCCGCTTCGGCTACGTCGACACGGACGCGCAGCTAGGCGTCGAACAGTTCATGCACGACTACTATCGCCATGTGCTGCATCTGCGCGAGGCCAACGACATCGTGCTGCAGCATTTTGACGAGAGCCTGACAACCCGCCCGCTTCCCCGGCGCGAGGTCATCGAGCCCGTGAACGAGCGCTTCCGGCTGCGCAACCGCTACATCGAGGTGACGCGCGACGATGTCTTCCGCAAGACCCCCGCCGCGCTCATGGAGATGTTCGTGCTGCTCGCCAACCGCAAGGACGCGCTCGGCGTGCGGGCTGCCACCATCCGCCTCGTGCGCGAGCACATCCACCTCATGGACGATGCCTTTCGCAACGATCCTGAGGTGACGCGCCACTTCATTGACCTGTTGAAGGCGCCGTACACGCTCGTCAGCCAACTCACCCGGATGCGCCGCTACGGCGTGCTGGGCCACTACATCCCCGAGTTCGGCCGCATCGTCGGGCAGATGCAGCACGACCTCTTCCACATCTACACGGTGGACGCGCACACCATGATGGTGATCCGCAACATGCGCCGCTTCCACGCCGCGAGCCGCGAGGCCGACTACCCTCTCGCCACCCGCGTCACCGGCAACCTGCCAAAGATCGAGCTACTCTACATCGCCGGGCTCTTCCACGACATCGGCAAGGGGCGCGGCGGCAACCATTCCGACATCGGCGCCGGCGAAGCTGCCGAGTTCTGCCGCCGCCACGGCTTGAGCGACGAGGACATCGAACTCGTGGCGTGGCTGGTGCGGGAACACCTCACCATGTCCACCACGGCGCAGCGCAAGGACATCCACGACCCGGAAGTGATCGACGAGTTCGCCCGCCTAGTGCTTACCGAGACGCGGCTCGACTATCTCTATGCCCTGACCGTGGCGGACATCAACGCCACCAATCCCACCCTCTGGAACAGTTGGCGCGCGACCCTCATGGGGCAGCTTTACGTCGAAACCCGACGCGCCCTACGCCAAGGGCTCGACTCGCCCAGGCGGCGCAGCGAACACGTCGCTGCCTGCCGGCGCACGGCGCTCGACGCCGCAGCGGAGCGGGGCCTCGCCGAAGAGCGGGTGCTGGCACTGTGGGACAAGCCCGGCGACGACTTCTTCCTGCACCACTCGCCGATGGAGGTGCTGACGATCACGGAAGCCGCCCTAGCGCACGATCTGGCCGGCGGCGCCTTGGTGCTGATCCTGGACTTGCTCGGGGAGGACGGCGGCGGCGCCAGCGAGGTCTTCGTCTATGCCAAGGACCGCGACAACCTGTTCGCCGACAGCGTCGCCGCCATCGCCGGCCTCGGGCTTGGCATTCAGGCCGCCACCGTCGCCACCAATGCGTCCGGCGTCTGCTTCAACTCCTACATCGTGCTCAAGGACCGGGGCCCGGTGCCAAACGAGGCCAACCTGCGCGACCGCATCCGCACAACGGTGGGCCGCGCCGCGCTCGGTCGCCTGACCGGGAGCAAGGCCGAGCGTCGCCTGTCGCGGCGGCAGAAGCAATTCGCGGCACCCACCGAGGTGCAACTCAGCACGGTTCCCGACGCCTCGAGTTCGACGCTGCGGGTGGTGGCCGCCGACCGGCCGGGGCTGCTCGCGCACATCGGAAGGCTCTTCATTGAACTCGAGCTTGCCGTCACCCGCGCCCGGATCACAACCTTGGGAGAGCGGGTGGAGGATGTGTTTGAAGTGACGGAGCGGGACCGAACCGCCGTAACCGAGCGCGCTCGCGCCGACGACATCTGCACCCGCATCCGCGACCATCTCGATGCCCTATCGGCCTGTCGGATTTCGCCGCGACAGCGGCGAAGTGCGACAGGCGGATTGCCGTAGTGGCGAGCGAATGCGAGCACGAAGGCCAGCAGTTCGCGCAAGCGAACTGCCAACGCGCCCGCGGGCGCGCATCCACAGCGGAAGCTGCATGAATCCCTACATCGACGGCCTGCAACCCTATCCCTTCGAACGCTTAAACGAACTGAAGGCCGGCCTTTCGCCACGCACCAATCGGCCACACGTAGCGCTCTCCATCGGCGAGCCAAAGCATGCGCCGCCGGACTTCATCGTCGAGGCGCTCGGCCGCGAGGAACTCTTGCTCGCCGGCCTTTCGGCCTATCCGCCAACCCGCGGCGGCGACGAAATGCGCGGCGCCATCGCCTCGTGGATCGGGCGCCGCTTCGGCGTGGAACTCGATCCGGCGACGGAAGTGCTGCCGGTCAACGGCACCCGAGAGGCGCTGTTCTCGTTCGGTCAGGCGATGCTCAGCGGCCGCGCCGGGACGCGGGTGCTGATGCCGAATCCGTTCTACCAGATCTACGAAGGGACGGCCTTGCTGAAGGGGGCGGAGCCGTACTACGTGCCCGCCACCGGCGTGCCCGATTTCGAGCAGGTGCCGGATGCGGTGTGGCAAGAGACGGAGCTTGTGTACCTGTGCAACCCCGGCAATCCGTCTGGCGCGGTGCTGTCCGAGCAAGCGCTGGTGCGCCTGGTGGAGCGGGCACACGAGCACGACTTCGTGATTGCCGCCGACGAGTGCTACTCGGAGATCTACCACAACGAGCACGCGCCGCCGGTGGGGCTATTGACCGCCGCCGCACGGGCCGGCCTCGGCATAGCCCGTTGCGTCGCCTTCAACAGTCTCTCCAAGCGTTCGAGCTTGCCTGGGCTCCGTTCCGGCTACGCGGCGGGAGACCCGGCGCTGATGGCGCGCTACTACGACTACCGCACCTACCACGGCTGCGCCATGCCGGTGCATGTCGCCGCGGCCAGCGTGCTAGCGTGGAGCGACGAGACACACGTGGTGGCGAACCGCGCCGCCTATCGCGCCAAGTTCGATGCGGTGGCACCGGTGCTGGCACGCGCATTCGAGCTCACGGTGCCGCCGGGCGGGTTCTATTTCTGGCCCGAAACCCCCGGCGACGATTGCGAGTTCACGCGGGCGCTGTTCGAGCGCGAGAACATCACCGTGCTTCCGGGCAGCTACCTCGGCCGCGAGCAGGACGGCGTCAATCCAGGCTCCGGCCGCATCCGCATCGCCTTGGTGGCACCGCTCGAAGAATGCGTCGAAGCCGCCGAACGGCTGGCGGCATTCGCCCAGGACTTCGGCTGAAGGGGCGAACGATGTCGGTGGACGATCCGACCGAACGAGTTCTCACCCTCACCAAGGAACTCATCGCCCGGCCGTCGGTTTCCCCGAACGATGCCGGCTGTCAGGAACTGATTGGCAAGCGGCTTGCGGGGGCAGGATTCGCCCTCGAATCCATGCCCTTCAACGCAGTGGACAACCTGTGGGCCACCCGCGGCAACGGCGCCCCGCTCGTCGTGTTTGCGGGGCACACCGACGTGGTACCGCCCGGCCCGGAGGAGGCTTGGGACACACCGCCATTCGAGCCCACGGAGAGGGACGGTTGGCTGTACGGCCGCGGCGCTGCGGACATGAAGTCGAGTCTTGCAGCAATGGTGGTGGCGGCCGAGCGCTTCCTCGGCGGCTGCCCCAAGCCCACCGGCACCTTGGCCTTCCTCATCACCAGCGACGAGGAAGCCGATGCCGTCGACGGCACCGTGCGTGTGGTGGAAGCGCTCACCGACCGAGGCATCCAGATCGACCATTGCGTGGTGGGCGAACCGTCCTCCACGGCGGCGGTGGGCGACGTGATTCGGGTGGGCCGGCGGGGCTCCCTGAGCGGCGAGGTGACAGTCACCGGCATTCAAGGCCACGTGGCATACCCGGATGACGCCCTGAACCCGATTCATGCGAGCCTGGCAGCGCTGGCGGACCTCGCGAGCCGGCGCTGGGACGAAGGCAGCCCGCCATTTCCGCCAACCACGTTCCAAGTCTCCAACATCCGCGCCGGCACAGGCGCCGGCAACGTCATTCCGGGGGAACTGGTGGCGGCGTTCAACTTCCGCTTCAACCCCTCGCAGACCGAAGCGGGCCTGCGCACCAAAGTCGAACAGGCCCTGGCACCCGTCGGCGCACCATGGCGCGTGGACTGGCAACTCTCCGGCCCTCCCTTTTTCACGCCCTCTGGAACGCTGACTAGCGCCGTACAAGCCGCCATCCGGAGCATCGCCGGGCAAGCAGCGGAAGAATCCACCTCCGGCGGCACTTCCGACGGCCGCTTCATTGCCCCAACGGGCGCAGAGGTGGTGGAACTCGGCCCCGTCAACGCGACGATCCACAAGGTCAACGAGCGCGTGAACATCGCCGATCTGGCGCCGCTGACGCGCATGTACGAGAACATCCTCGCCAGACTCCTGGCATGAAACGCGCCCTTTGGCTGGGCCTCGCCGGGGCACTCGCCCTCGTCGTCTTCCTCGTGCTCCGGGCGCCTGCGCTCCTCATCGAGCGGTTCCTTGGCGATGCCTTGCCCATCAGCCTTTCCCGCAGTGCCGGCACGGTCTGGAGCGGCAAGGCCGACATCAGTGTCGGTGGCCATGACCTCGGCCGAGCAAGCTGGAACTTCGACCCGGCGAGCCTCCTCGACGGAGCAATCGGCGCCCGCTGGCGAGTAGCGGCAGCGAACCATTCCCTACGCGGCACGGCACATGCCTCGCTTGCCGAAACCGATATCTCCGTGGACGGCCACATAGACGCCGATCTCGTCAATCGCCTCCTATCCCACTATCACATTCGCCTACGCGGCACCTTCGAGCTAGACGGCATAGCGCTCACATTCGGCGAAGGGCCACACCCAACCGCCGCTTCCGGCACCCTCAGATGGGAAGGCGGCACCACCCGCTACCGCCTAGCCGGCGAGATCGAAGACGTCACTCTGCCACCGATGCAAGCCATCCTGTCCCTGAACGAAGACGGCCAACCGCAAGCCGAGACCTTCACCGCCAATGTCCGAGCCCCCCTAATCCGCGCCAGACTGGACCCCGACGGTTGGCTCCACATCGCCATCAGCCGCCGCTTCACCATGCTGGCCGGCCGACCTTGGCCGGGCACCGGCCCCACCGACGAAATGGTCGTGGAGGTGGCAGAGAAGCTTTGACCGCCAGATCGCAGAGACGCCCAAGAGTGCATTGACAACAGGGAGCCGTTTTCTCTGCTCGTCGTGCTCGTAGGCGTGGGTGCTGACGAACACCGGCTTGGTCACGAATGACGCACCAAGACGACGGTTCCTATCTGTCCAATCATGCTGGGAGGCAAGCCTGCTTCTCCACCGTGAACAATACGGCGCTGCGGCGCCCGTCTCGCCACTCGACCAGCGGCACGTCCAACTACCGCAGCGCTCGTCGAGGCGTTTCGCAGAGGCGCTGACATTCTTCGCGCCGAAGCGCGGGCGGCGCACGACGACTCGCATCGTGCCCGTGCGGTCTGACCTTAGATTCTGGTCAAGGCCCTACCAATCGCATCAAGGCACTCTCGCACCTCGGCGTCGTCGGGAAGGGAGTCGTCGTACACCATGTCCCTGAAGCTACCCCGGAACTCTGACCGCACTTGGCTCCAGAGACCGTCTGCATCGGCCACGATGGTGGCCTTGCCGAGCGGCGGGGACAGCCACACGTGCGCGTCCGGAAGGGAGCGTCGGTCAGACTCCATTACGTTTACCATCAAGTCGGCGAATGCGTCGCTGGCTACGAATCTCCGGTAACGCTCAACGCGCATGATCATGACGACGTCGTAGAAATGGCGAACTCGGCGTCGGAACTCCTGGGCGGGATTCGCTTGGTAGCCGGTGCGCACTAGATTCATGATCTTCTCGCAGAGCGTACGCTCCACGCTCAGGGTGTTCACGCTGAACGGGTTGAGTTCGTGGAGCGGCACGAGGTCTGCCCGACCTGTCGCGGTCAGGAATTCGCGGATGAGTGTCCCGATCTGCATCGGCGACGATGGCTCGGGACTCGCGAAGGAGTTGATTTCGAGCAGCAGAGCATCGGAGACTTGACCGAGTGCTGCGGCGTCGGTGTGCATCGGGAACGCGTGCGCTGTCTTTCGAAAGCGTCCGTGTTTGGACTCCCCGGGATGGCCAGGCAGATGCCGCAAGTCGCAGGTGATTTCTCGCTCAATCGACCTGATGCGGGCTCGGCGTTGCGAGTTGCTGAGTCCCTCCTCCCACTTCAGGGCAAGATCGATATCTTCGGAAAAGCGTTGGATGAGACGGTGCGCCTTAGATAGCGATGTCCCGCCCTTAAAGACCACAGCCTCACTGTAGTCCGATTCTTGGAGGCGCTTGAGTACGCGGGTGACCCAGTAGTCCTTCTCAACGTGGACGGCCGGAATCCCGATGTGGGCTGCCGTGGCCTGAATGAACTCCAAGTACGTCTCGCGCGATTCGTGCAATCTCACCGGATGTTCCAGGCTCGGGATTCCGGCCACTCGTCGGAGTCGATGCTCAAATCGAAGCGCGTGGTGGGGTTGAGCGAAGCGTTGAGTTCTGGCAGCAGGTCTTTCCGGCAACGCGTCAGCAGCATTCCGAGCAGTGCTCTTGTGCTCGGGCTGTAGTAATCGAGCGCCAGACGTTGCAGTCTCTTCAACTCGGTTGGTGCGAGGTCCGCCAAGCGCCTTCTCATCGCTTCGATGACGCGTTCGACGTTCGCATCCGGCACCTTCCGTGCGTCGCGTAAGACATCGAGGATCTCGAGCAACGGCACTGTCGAATCCGAAATCGGCGCCCGCCTCGACAGCAACCTCATGCGCATCGTCCCGAGATCCTTGATCTGGGTGGCGCGGTTCACGGCGACCGCCACGGTCCTAGGCATCTGGGTTGTGAGCCCGAGGCGATTGTAGAGCGCGGGGCCAGTGACGTACCCAGTCCGCCGGCCGTTGCGGTACAACACGTCGCGCAGGCGCTCCTCGTCGCTGACGGGAAGGTCGCCAAGCACACCTCTCCGGGGCTTGTAGAACCGTCCTTTCCCTACACGCGCCAATCGCCGGCTTGCGACGCCTCGGTTGACGGCACGTACCACCGCGCCGGGCGCTTCCCGGTATTGCGGGAAGACCTCGTAGCCGAAAATGCGCCCGGCTGGAGTCCGGTCGATGGTCTGGTTGACTAAGGCTGCGATGCTCATGGATGTCCTCGTTTGCGACGGACCCTAGTCCCGCCGCATCCATTGGTCAAGTTTTTACAACGATAAACATGACAAAAAAGGCCGCAGGCTGAGTGATGCGCCCGCGTAGCAGGCGATGGAGCCGGTGTACGCCTTCCCGCACGCTGACAAATGCTGTATCGGCCGAGGGTCAACGAACGCGTCGCCAAAGCGCTGGCAGGCCAACCGTGGTCAGGCACCGGGGACGCGAACGAAATGGTCGTGGAGGTGTCAGAGAGCTTGCGAACGACGTCCCCAGACTGACGTCGTGCGTTGGCAACGACCAGGTGCCAACGAGCACACGGCTATACTCGTCTTGACACCGCCAAAACCCCACTTTTGGGAGGACAAAAGGCCCATGCGCAAGGTCACCGCCACTGTAGTCGGGCTCGCACTCGCAGCGGCGTTCGTGACGCTCTTTCTCCGTTCGGAAACTCCCGAGGAGTCACCTGGCACACGCACCGATTTGCCGCACGCGGAAGCACCTCCCGGGGCAACCGGCGGCCCTCCGACCCAAGCCGTGCCAGCGGTGGCTGCCGAGACGCCCGTGCCCCCAAAGGGCTATGCATACGCAGGCCACAGTGGCGAAATGCGCGTTGCCCCGCTTGCAGAGAGGGCTGCAGTCGCGCCGGAGGTCCGGGCGGAATGGCTTGAGCCTACGGCCGGCACGGGGGTGCTTGCGGCGCAAGCGGAAGCTGCTGGGCGTGACTGGACCTTCGCCTGGCTGCAACGTGGTTCCTCCGGGCCCGGTGACGACCTCAGCGAGCGGCTCCATGAGGCGGGGGCGCAAGTGCTCGGCAATGTCGGTGCCTATGTTCGGTTGCGGGTTCCTGCGGATGCAGAGAGCCTCAATGCCATAGCGTCACTGCCCGATGTAATCGGCCTCGGCGCACCGCCGCCGGAGGCAAAGGTGGACGCGCAGTTCCTCACGCACGCCGCCGGGCGCCCGGCGAGCGAGCGTGTCGATGTGAGCATCACGTTGATGCCCGACGACGAGGATGGACGTTGGCGGCGGGAGCTTACAGGGCTCGGCGTTGCTGTCCGGCGGTGGGACGCAACGTTGCGCACGGTGGCGGCGAGTGTGCCATTCGCGGCGCTTGAGGCGGTGGCAAGCCGGGACTTTGTCCTCGCCATCGAACCGGTGGCCACCATCCGCGCCGGGCATGCCAGCGCTGTCCCGGTCATGGGCGCCGATGCATTGCGCCGCTACAACCCGGGCACCGGGCGGTTCACTGGCACCACGGGCGCTCGCATTCCCATTGGCGTCATGGACAGCGGCCTGAACGTGCGCCACCGCGACATTGGCGAGGGCCGGGCCAGCATCTGCGGCGCGAGTTTCGCCCAGCCGCTGTTCGGCGCCGGCGGGCGCGAGGACTTCGATCTTTGGCTGGACCTCGGCCTGCACGGCACCCACGTCACCGGCACCATGGCCGGCAGCGGCTTCAACGATCCGTTGCACGCCGGAATTGCGCCAGGGTTGCGCCACATCCGGTTCGCCAAGGTGCTTTCGCAACGCGGCTTCGGCACCGACGAAGGCGTGCGGCAGGCGATGGATTTCCTGGCCACGCGGTCGTCGTGCGAGCAGGCCGGAGTGGTTTCGCCTTCTGCACGGGCGCTGATCGTCAACATGAGCCTTGGCGAGACCTCGTTGCAGCACACCGGACGCGGGGTAGGCGAACGCAAGCTAGACTCCACCGTTTGGACCCATCGCCAGCTCTACGTCGTGGCGCAGGCCAACGCCAACATCTTTGGCTTCTCCAACTACGCCGCAGCCAAGAACTCCCTTGCTGTGGGTGCCACGTTCGACACCGGCACGATCGCTCCGTTCAGCAGCCACGGCCCCACCGCCGACGGGCGTCTAGCACCCAACGTCGTCGGAACCGGCGTCGGTGTCAGTTCTGCACTGGGCGGCGGTCGCACGGACGGCTACATCGACCTCAGCGGCACCAGCATGGCCTCGCCGGCAGTGGCCGGCGTCGCCGCCCTGCTGCTCGACTCGGCACCGGCTTTCCGGCGGCAGCCGGCGCTGGCCAGAGCCCGACTCATGGCGAGCGCGATCAAGCCGGACGCATTCCTTGCCGCGCCCGAAGCCTTTGCGGCGGACAACAGCGAGGGACCTGGGCCGCTGCAGCACATCTATGGACTCGGCCTCGTCTCCGCAGCCGCCACAGTGCTGCAGCACGATGCCGAGGACGGCTGGACCACCGGCAGCGCCGTGAGCACTTTCGAGGGCCAGGCGGGCTACGCCTATCAGGACATCGACGTGCCGGAGGGCACCAGCCGCCTCGACGTGGTGCTGACATGGGACGAGCAACCAGCCGACACCATCACCGAAGCCGTGCTGAGCGATCTCGACCTCTGGCTGGACGCAGGCGCCGACTGCGGTGAGGGTGCCTGCGGCGAACGCGCATCGCGCTCACGCATCGACAACGTGGAGTGGCTGCTCGTGCGCGATCCGGCGCCGGGCCGCCACCGCATCAAGATCGTGCCGGAGCGCATCTACGGCCAAGCCCCCCGCGCCGCGGTCGCCTGGACCGCCATCCGGGGCGCCTCAACCCCAACCCTCAGCGTCGAGGCCAGCACCCCCCGCAGTCGCCCCGACGGCAATGTCGAAGTGGACTTGGCAGTTACCAGCACGGGTTACATCGCCGCCGGCACCATCCTTCGACTCGGCTGCCGCGCTCTCGCAGAGGATTCTGACGTGTGCGAGCGCTTTGTCGATGCCTGGCCGCCGGGGGGGAACATCGTGCGTGGCGACCTCTCCCGCCCGATCGAGGCGCGACCCATGCACCACGGCCTGGCGCTCGGCGAAATCACCGCTGGCGAGCGGCAAACCGTCACGCTGCGCCTGCCGGCCACCACCGACCCCCATCGGTTGCACTTCACGGCCGGCGGCTGGAACGCCATTGCCGGGCACGCAAGTGTGGAGTTCGGCGCCCCGGAGGACGCCGCACCGGCGGCGGCGCTTCCCGCCAACGATACGTTTGCGGGTGCCACGCCGTTGACGCAAGAGTCCGGCGAACGCAGCGTCGACCTGCTGGCGGCTTCCAGAGAACCGGCGGAGCCCGACTCTCGGAGCGCCACACGCAGCGTGTGGTTTGCGTGGCGGGCACCAGCGCCCGGCCTGCACGTCTTCGGCGTCAGCGGTGCCGACGACGAGGACAGCGGGCAAGTCCGCATAGACATCTACCGCAATGGCGCGTTGGCGGCACTCGAACACGTCGCCGGTCGGGAACGATCCCTCACCTTCCAGGCCGAGGGCGGCACCGACTATCGCCTGCGCATCTCCACCGAGGCATACGACGTGATGCCGCAGACGCTGCGCTGGGGGCCGCGACAACGGCCCGCGAACGACGACTTCGCGGACAGCCAGCGAATCGCCGGCACCAGTGGAAGCATCGCCGGCGACAACCGAGGCGCAACCCTCGAACCCCACGAGTTCTTCGGCAGCCACTCCACCACCGCCTGGTATCGCTGGCGGGCACCCGGTGACGGCCATTTCGCCTTCTCGGTGGACGAACCCCTGCGTGTGTTTGCCTTCACGGGAAGGAACATCCGCGCACTGCGTCGGGTTTCGCATTACGCCGCCAGTGCATTCGGTCGCGGCAATGACTCGACCCCGGGGCTCATCGGCATCGTCGCCAGTGAAGGGGGCGATGCGATCTTTCCCGCTGCGGCCGGAGAGACCTACCGCATCGCCGTCGTGGCACGCGGCGCGGAATCCTCAGGCAGCCCCTATTCGCTGACCTGGGCCCCAGCCACCGAAGGGCAACTCGCCACCCTCGCCGACAACGACACCTTCGCCGGGGCGGCGTCCCTCGATGGCGAAGAGGGCGACGCCGTGGCCACCAGCGGCGGTCGCACCGTAGAACCGAACGAGCCGAGCGAGTCCGGCACCGGCACGGTCTGGTGGCAGTGGAAGGCACCGGGCGACGGCCCCTTCACCTGGCGCCTTGGCGGCGTCGGCGCCAACGCCATGTCGCTGGCCTTCTTCACCGGTGACTCGCTCGACGATCTGGAAGTCATCGCCAGCGGTTCGGAAGTGGTGCTCGATGCCGCGCCCGGCCAGCAACTCTGGATCGCGGCCGGCCAACGTGCCGACTCGATGTTCTCGGATGCCGGCGACGCGGCGATCGACTGGGGGCCAACTCCGGCCAACGATCGCCCTGCGGCCGCCTTTGCCCTCGCAGTTGGCCGCGCCATGGCGTCGAGCCGCCACGCCACCAGTTCCGCAGACGAGCCTGCCACTGTGGCCGGTGATGCTTCGCTGTGGTGGAAGTGGACCGCCATCGAGGACGGCTGGCAGCGGTTTGCGCTCACAGGTCACGACCCATCCCACATCGTTGCGGTCTATGGCCGCGATGCGACCGGCGCCCTCGAACTGATCGCCACCAGCGACCGTTCGTTCCTGCTTTCGGGACGAGCCGAAGCGCGGGTTCTCGCGAGCGCAGGGCAAGAGCTTTGGGTTCAAGTGGCGGTGCGCAGCGGCTCCGAACGGGGCGACTTCGAACTCGCCACCGGGCCGAGCACGGCACCGGCATGGCTGCGCATCGCCAGCGCCCTCAGCGATGGCGACATGCGCCCCGACGGCAGCTACACGGAGCTGCGCAATCTCGGCGACATCGCCATCAACGACTCCGGTGCTCGCCTCTTCGTCAACACCAAGGACTCGCTCAGGCTCTTCGACCGCGACGCAGCCACGGGGGGCATCACGGCGGCTGGAGAGGTGGCGCATCCGGCGGCCGATGAAGAGGCGGACAATGGCGATGTGGCGATGGAGGAGTCCGAGACCGTGGTGCCGTTCGAGGACGACCGCCTGCTGCATTGGGGGGCCGCGCACCAGACCCTCTATGCCTTTGGCGTGGGAGGGGCTGCGCTCGCCTACCGCGAAACGGATGGCGATGCGACCGATGTCGAAGTCTGCGAGTTAGCGCTCGGCGAGGATTTCCCGCTCTCGGGCGACACCACGCCAAAGCGAGCCCTCACGGACCCGTCCGGCAGCTTTATGTACCTCTTTGGCAACGCGCCACTCACCAACGAGGGCGCCCTGGCCGTGCTCGCCATCGATGAGCCATGCAGCCTATCGCTGGTGCAGGGGATGGCGGCAGCGGCCGCGGACGACGACAACGTCAGTTCCCACCGCGAGTTGATGGGGCTCCGCGACGCGACGCTTTCCGCCGACGGATCACACATCTATGCCCTCACCGACCAGGCCTTGGTCACCTTCAGCCGCGACCCCGAAACCGGCGAACTCGCCATCGTCTCGAACATCGACCTGAACGAACTCACCGGGTCCGACGCGGACCCCTTCTTCAGCTTCCTGAGCATGACTTCGGTGACTTTGGACGCGAGCGGCGACTATCTCTTCGCCATCGGCGACGGCTTGCCGCTCGTGCTGGTGTTCGACGTGGTGAAGGAGCCGGCCACGCCGGCCCTCATCGCCTCAACCGCATCGGACGCGGAAGACCCCTTCGAGCGACTGTTCCCGATGCCGTCGCACATATATCGGCCGTTTTTCCTGTTCGAGTGCAGCGCCATCGGCCATCACCGCACCATTACCGCCGTCGATGCCGCGTGCTTCGATGGAATGTTCGTGGCAAGGTGGGATACGGACACGGAACAGCTGTTGCTAAGCGATTACTTCGGCTTCCTGCAGCCGGATCGCTTCGGCACCGAGCTTCCCTCGGGAGGACTGCCGCGCGGGGTGCAAAGTGCCGACGGTAGCCACATCTATGTCATCCAGCGAGGCGAGATTGGCTCCCTCATCACCTTGGAACGAGCCGAGAACATGACCGATGCCCCGGATTAGTGCATTGCAGGGGAGCCCAGCGGCGCTCGCTTCCGCAGTGCGCATTGGCGCACAGGTGCTCGTCGTGGTCGCCATCGCCTGGGTGGTGGCCGACACGGCGACGTTCTTGCTGGCGGGGCCGGCGGACCTGCCCGTGTCCGCGCTCGAACCCGGCGCTGGCCCCCAGCAAGAGCAGTATCCGGCCTCCGAGATCGCCTCTTGGGAGCTCTTCGGCAGTGCGGACGCCAACCCTGGCGACGCTGCCTCCACCGACGCCACTGAAGGCCTGGCCACCACCGCCCTTTCGCTCGTGCTCGTGGGGGTCTTCGCCGCCGACGAGACGCAGGCGTCGGCGGCATTGATCGCGCAGCCAAATCGCAAGGCGAAGCGCTACCGCATCGGCGACCGCGTGCCGGGGCGCGCAACGTTGGAAGCCGTGTATCGCGATCGGGTGGTAATCCGCCGTGGCGGCGTTCGCGAACTGATCCGCTTTCCCGAACCGAAAGAACGCTTCGCGGAGGCGTCGCCGAGCGCCGACGACAGGGCAGCGCCGGACACGCCAGCCGCCACTCCCGCCGTCGAGCGTTCCTCGGCGGCTCCGTCGCCGCCGCCGTCACCGCGTCCGCCGATGCCGGAAGGGGACCCCGCCAGCATCCTCTACGATGCCGGGCTGACGCCGGTGAACCCCGGCGCCGCCGAAGGCTACGCACTTGGCGAGCTCGCTGCCAACCCGGTGCTGCGGCAAGCTGGCCTGCGTCCGGGCGACCGCATCCTCTCGGTGAACGGACGTGCCGTCGGCAATGTCGAACTCGATCAGGCGGAATTCGCCAGCGTCGTGGCCGCCGGGACGGCTCGGATCGAAGTCCAGCGAGGTGGGCGCCGGTGGTTCGTCACGGTGTCGATGTAGTCGGCGAACGGCCGTCCAAGGTGACAAGGAAACTCGTGCAAAACCATCTATCGAGACTCGGCTGTGCCGGCGCTGCCCTCGTGCTCTGCGGCGCCGTCTGGGCCGAACCGCAGGAATGGCGCATCAACATCCAGGACGGTGGCCTGCACGAGTTCGTGCAGCAGGTGGCGGAGATCACCGACAAGATCATCGTCGTCGATCCCCGCGTGCGCCAAGCCAACAACGTCACCGTCATCAGCAACACGCCGCTCGGTCGCGAGGGCGTGTTTGAGCTTTTCCTCTCGGTGCTGCGGGTACATGGCTACACCCTTTCCCGTGCCGGCGACGTGTACACCGTGGTGCAGAACACGGTCGGCAAACAGATGGGGGGGCGCATCGACTCCGCCGACGCCGCACCGGATGAAATCGTCACCGAGGTGATCGGCGTCAAGCACATCCTCGCAACGGACGTGGTGAAGACCCTGCGTCCGCTGATTCCGCAATACGCCCACATCGCCGCCGTGGAGTCCGCCAACGTCGTCATCATCAGCGACCACGCCCACAACATCCACCGCCTTCTGACCATCATCGAGCAGACCGACCTGCCGGGCACCGAGATCATCACCGTCGTGCCACTCGAACACGCCTGGGCCGGCACGGTTGCAAGGCTGTTGCAGGAGCTTGCCCCAGGCAGCCTCGGCGCCGCCGCCCAAGGCCCCACGAGCGTGCAGATCGTCGCCAACGAGCGCAACAACACCTTGGTGCTGCGTGGCAAGGAGGAACCGGTCCGGCGCATTGAGGCCATTATCCGCCAGCTCGATCAGCCCGATACCTCGAGCGGCGGCACCCAGGTGATCCAACTCGACCATGCCGATGCGACCGAGGTGGCGGAGATGTTGAACGCGATGGCCTCCAGCGCCCCCGGCGCCAGTGACCAGCCGCCGCCTTCCGTGCATGCCTACGAGTCTCTCAACGCGGTGGTGGCGCGGGGAGACCCGTCCTTCGTCAACGACCTGCGCGGCATCATCAGTCAGCTCGACGCGCCCCGCGGACAGGTGCTGATCGAGGTGGCGGTGGTAGAAGTGTCGGCGGATGCGAGCGATAGCCTTGGCATCGAAGTTGCGGCCGGCGACCCCACCGGTGTTGCGACGCCGCTCTTCACCACTACCATGAGTGGCATCATCGGTGGGCTGCTCACTCAGCTAGCGTCCAGCGACGAGGCCATCAATCCCGCCCTCGCTGCCGCCGCGGTGGGCTCTCCGACGCTGGCGCTGACCCGACTGGACCCGGACAAGGTCTCCTTCGGCGCCATCGTCAACGCCCTCGCCGTCGACGCCAACGCCGACCTCTTGTCAACGCCGAGCGTGCTGACGCTTGACAACGAGGAGGCACAGATCACCGTCGGGCAGGAAGTGCCCATCGTCACGGGCGCTTTCACCACAACCAGCGACGGCGCCAGCAACCCCTTCACCACCGTATCGCGCAAGGACGTGGGCATCGACCTTTCCGTGACGCCGCACATCCACGGTCAGTCGCTGCGGCTCGAGCTCGTGCAAGAAGTCTCGAACGTGGTGGACACGGCCCTCGAAGGCTTCACCGACATCGTCACCAACAAGCGCAAGCTGACCAATACCATTTTGGTTGACGACCGTCAGACGATCGTCTTGGGCGGCCTGATTCAGGACGACCAGCGCAACACGCTGCGCAAGGTGCCGGTGCTCGGCGACATCCCGGTGGCGGGTGCCCTCTTCCGCAGTTCGACCAACGTCCGCATCAAACGCCACCTGCTGTTCTTCCTGCGCCCGACCATCCAGCGCACGCCCCAGGACCTCAGCGACATCACCGACGCGAAGTACGATGGCATCCTGGACCTGCGCGTCGATGCTGCCGAGGCGCCGCAGAGCGCCGAGGGCCTGTTCCAAGGTCGGTAGCAGGCAAGTCGGACTTCGCGGAAAGAAGTTTCCAGCCCGGCGGGGATGCCGGGCCGCTGACGGCAGGGAACAGGGCCGCTTGACTGCCACCGACACGCCCGTCTCGCGGGGAAAGGGCTGGTTGCGCCTTCGGGCCCTTGGTTGCTTCGCCTTCCACGGGAGGAGCGTGACAGGTCCTCGCTCCGAGTGGCGTGTGGGACCGCGCCATCCAGCCGGCCCGTTGGTGTTGAGTCGGCTTCGAGACGCTACCGTTGGAAATCAACGCCTTACGAGAACTTTCTCCATGCGAGGGACAGGACGCCTGGCCGCCTTCCACCGAAGGTGTGTGCGCCTGTTAGTCTGCCGCCATGCGTTTGGCAGCACCCATCAAGCGATTCAACTACCGCCTTGGGCGGGGCATCGTGCGGGCGCTGGCGCGGCCGACCGTGACCGGCGCGCCGCCACCGGCCGGCGACGAGATCGTCTACGTGCTGCCGAACCGTTCGCTGGCGGACCTGCTGCTGCTGGACGTGGTGGCCACCGCACAAGGCTTGCCAGCGCCGCGCCAACGTCTCGAAGTGCTTGACGAGGGGCGACGGTTCTTCTTCCTGAACCGACCGACCGGTTGGCGCCGCCGTCACACCATGCGCCGCACTTCGGCGCGCATGAGGCGCATACAGGGGCAGTTGCGCAAGAGCCAGGCGCCAGCCGTGACCTTGGTGCCTGTGTCGGTGTTCTGGGGACGGGCAGCGGACAAGGAACGGTCCTGGCTGCGCTCACTGGTCTCCGAGTCCTGGGGCACGTCATCGCGCCTGCGCCGCCTGCTCGGCCTCCTGCTCAGCCGCAAGGACGTGCTGCTGCACTTCCACCGCCCGCTGCCTTGGCGGGACTTGGCCCGTGGCCTCGATGCCGCCCGCGCCGAACGCCGCATTGCGCGGCTGTTGCGGGTGCGCTTTCGCAATCAGCGGCAAGCGACACTAGGACCTGACCTCTCGCACCGCCGCACGCTCATCGAGCGCGTACTGGCAAGCCCGCAGGTGCACGCCGCCATCGCCGCCGAGTCGAAGGGCCAGCCAGCCCAGCCGGCGCACCACGCCCGCGCCCGTAAGGCCGCCTTTGCCATCGCCGCCAACATGTCCTTCCCCGCCATGCGCCTACTCGACCGCTTCCTCACCTGGTTCTGGAGCCGCATCTACGACGGCGTCGCGGTGCATGGCTTCGAGCACGTATCCGACCTCGCCGCCACCCACACGCTGGTGTTTGCGCCCTGCCACCGCTCGCACATCGACTACCTGCTGCTTTCCTACGTGCTGCACCATCAAGGGCTCATGCTTCCGCACATCGCATCCGGCGACAATCTCGACTTGCCGTTGGTGGGGCGCCTACTGCGCGGCTGCGGCGCCTTCTTCATCCGCCGCAGCTTTCGCGGCGACGACATCTATCGCGCCGTGCTCGATGAGTATCTCTATCAGACGCTGAGGCGCGGCCATTCGGTGGAGTACTTCATCGAGGGCACTCGCTCGCGCACAGGGCGCCTGTTGCCGCCGCGCACGGGAATGCTGCAGACGACGCTCGACGCCGTGGCGCGAGGCCTGCCCCGCCCCGTCGCCGTGATTCCGGTTCACATTGCCTATGAAAAGGTGATCGAGGCGGCGAGTTTCGACGAGGAACTGTCGGGTGGCAGCAAGCGGCCGGAATCCGTAGGCGGAATCTTCCGCGCAAGGCGGCTCGTGCGGCAGGAGTTCGGCTCTGTATCGCTTGCCTTCGCGGCGCCGATCGAGCCCGACGCCTATGTCGCGCCGGAGGCCGGCAGCCACCGGCTGGCAAACGAGATCTTGAGGCGCCTGAACCGTTCGGCCAGCATCAACGCGACCCATCTGGTTGCCTTGGTCACCCTCGCCATGCCGCGCCACGCGATCGATGTGGCGGCGCTCGGAACTCAGCTCGATGTCTGTCGCGAGCTTCTGGAAAGGGAACGCAACCACCACAGCCACGCCATCGACTGGCGTCCCGCCCATCGCCTGATTGACCGCGTTGAGGAACTGGGCCTCGTGCGGCGCGAGCACAGCCCGGTAGGCGACGTCGTCAGCCTCGGTGACGCCGGCGCGGTGCGCATGACGTGGTACGCCAACAACGCGCTGCACACTCTCGCCGCTCCGGCGCTGATCGCCTGCTTCGTGGTGGAGCGACGCGGCAGCATCTCGGCCAGAGCCTTGATGCGCGCCTTCGCCGGCCTTGCGCCCTTGGTCGCAAACGAACTGCATACGCACCTAGATGCCCGCACCTGCCGTCGCTGCCTGCGCCACATGCGCGCGATGGGCCTGGTCGAGACGGCACCGGAGGGCATCACCGCTCCGAATGACCTCGAACGGCGCTTTCGCACCGAACTCCTCGCCCGCATCCTGATGCCCGCGCTCGAACGCTACTTCATCGCCTCCACGCTCCTCGTTCGCTCCGGCAGCGGCATCCTGAGCCGCGCCGACTTGATGGAACAGTGTGGCGCCACGTCCGAACGCATCTCGCGCCTTTACGGCAGCAATGCCCCAGAGTTCCACGACGCACGCCTGTTCCACGGCTTCCTAGATGCCTTGCTCCGCCTGGGGCTCGCTAGCGAAGACGCTGACGGCCGGCTCGGCTTCGACGACACAGCACAAGGCCCTTTGGCAACGGCGCTGAAGCAGGCCGAAGAAGTGATCCCAGCCGAAATCCGCTACGCCGTGCGACGGTCGTCCGGCATTCGTACGGAGCGATGAGGGACATCCGACAAGGCCCGTCTCGCGGGGAGGAGGCTGATTACACCTTCTGACCCTTGGTTGCTTCGCCTTCGGCGGGAGGAGCGTGACGGCCCCTCGCTTCGAGACGCTTCACACGGCGCCATGCGGCCGCACGTTGGTGTTGACTCGGCTTCCACATAATTCCTTTGTATATCAATTCCTTGTACAGCATAAGGACGACCAAGTCAGGCATTGCCACGATAGACATCGAAGCGCACCGAACGGCCGAGGATGCGCCAGTCTGGTGGCGCCACCGCTGACGCACGGCGACGACGCTTGATCACGACGCGGGATGCCGCGCTCCCCCGCGCAGCCGCCAGCAACTCGCCGAGTTCGGCGTCGTCCATTTCGTCTGCCAAAGCTGCCAGCGCCTGCATCCTCGAGGACGGCAAGGCGCCGCTCGGATGGTCGCCGAACATCGGATCGAGGTAGATCACGTCGAACTGCCGCTCGCGCCAGCATTCGCGGGCGTCTCCACAGGCCCAAGTCGGGGTAGAGCAGGAGGCCGGCAAGGTGGCAGCCCGCACCCTCGCCGCGAGTGCCGCGCAAACGTCTGGATGTGCCTCGGTCATGTGAACGCGACAGCCGAGCGTCGCCAGCAACAAGCCATCCGTACCCCAGCCAGCCAGCGCGTCGTGAACGCTGATGCCGGATTGCGCTCCGCACGCCCGCGCCAAGGCGCCGCGTCGCCCCTGCCTTGCCCTGCGTCGGACTTCCCGGTCATCGAAGCGGAGCGTGCGACCGGCTATGCGAACCGTGATGGCGCCGGCCTCGGCTTTCACCCTGCCGGCCGCCAGGGCGTGTCTCCCTCCACATAGAGCGGCAATGCACGCTCGGCGGAAACCGCCAGGTCTTCTCGCGCCAGAGCCACCATGCCGACGAACCACGCCGACATGGCGATGCGCTGGTCATCGCACGGGGCATCCCCCTGCAAGAGTTGGTCGAACTGCACGCAACGCACCTCGCCGGCACCCCGCCCGAACTCATATTCGGCTTCGTAGAGCCAGCCAGGTCGGGAATAGCGCCGCACCGTTCGACGCCCTTCGCCGGCGACGCCGACCGCGGCCATGCCACATGCCAGCGCTTCCGAACTCGGCACGGCAAACGCCGGCAGATCGAGGCCGAGCGCAATCCCCTGCGCCACGGAAGCGCCGATGCGTACACCGGTGAACGAGCCCGGCCCGGCAGAGAACGCCACGCAGTCGAGCTGCGGCCGCGCTACCCCAGCGGCGGCAAGAGTCCCGTCGATGAGCGACAGAACCAGCCGATTGTGTTCCCTCGGCGCAACGCGACTCTCCACGACCCAATCGACACCCGACTCGCAGGAAGCAATGCCAAGCGCGACGGAACAGACATCGGTGGTGGTCTCCACGGCGAGAATGCGTTGCATGGGAAGGCCGCCGGTTGCCGCTAGCCCGGACTATTCATGAATGCGCGTAGCGAGGGCGACGAGACGCCGCTGTGGCTGGGCGCGCACGCGTGCCAGAGACATGGCGGAAGACGGCGAACGCACCGCCTTGAAGTTTCGCGCAAGCGAAACTTCCAACGCGCCCGCAGGGCGCGCGAACGGGCCTGTAAGGCCCGCAGGCATAGCTGTGCACTATGTTGAGGGGGCCGGAGCGAATGCGTCCGCAGGACGCACGAGTACCTGCACAGCCACAGCGCGTGTATCGTCGTCCGCAGTAGGGCATGCATGAATAGTCCGGGCTACACTGCCGTGATTCTACTCACTTGCCCCTGGAGCCAAACTCGCAATGCTCGACGTCGATGTGGCCGCTGCCAAGCTTGGCGAACTCATCGAGCCACTGCGCGGCACGGAACGCGTGCGGGTGGATGCCGCGCTTGGCCGGGTTCCTGCACAGGACATCATCGCGCCCTTGAGCCTGCCACCCTTCGACGCCTCCGCCATGGACGGCTACGCGGTTTGCGCAACGGAACTCCCTGGCGAAGGTCGCAAGCGGCTTAAGGTCACGGGCCAAAGCCTCGCCGGACATCCGGCCACGAAATCTGCAAGCGCTGGTACGGCCATCCGCATCTTCACCGGCGCACCGATGCCCGCCGGCGCAGACAGCGTGGTGCTGCAAGAGGACGTCACCGCCAGCGCGGCCGCCATCGAATTCGACGAGTCGGTGAGGGTGGGCCAGCACGTTCGCCCGTCCGGCAACGACATCGCCAAGGGCGACACCATTTGCCGCGCCGGCCACCGCCTCACGCCCTACGACCTGGCTTGGCTTGCCGCCTGCGGCATCGGCACGGTGCGCGTGCGCCGGCGGGTGCGGGTCGTCCTGCTGTCCACCGGCGACGAGCTGGCAGAACCCGGAATGCCCTTGGGCGAAGCGCAAATCTACGACTCGAACCGCTTCGCAATGACACGTCTGCTCGAAGGGCGCGGCAGCGACATCATCGATCTCGGCTGCGTCCCGGACGACCCGGACCAAATCCGTGCTGCCCTCGAAGAGGCAGCCGGAGTCGGCGACATCATCGTCACGAGTGGCGGGGTTTCGGTGGGCGATGCCGACCACGTGCGCGACCTCGTGGCCGAACTCGGCAGCATCGACTTCTGGCGCATCGCCTTGAAGCCCGGCAAGCCCCTCGCCGTCGGCGACATCGGCGGCACCCCGTTCTTCGGCTTGCCCGGCAACCCGGTCTCCACCATCGTCACCTGCCTCTTGTTCGTGGCCCCCGCCATTGACCTGCTCGCCGGTGCAACTGTGTCACCTCCCCTGACCATCCCCGCAACGCTCGCTGAGGAAGTCCCCCATGCCCCGGGCCGCCGCGAATACATGCGCGGCATCGCCAGCTACGAAGACGGCACCCTCAAGGTCGCCATCAACGGCAACCAAGGCTCCAACCGTCTGGCCACGTTCTCTGGCGCCAACTGCCTCGTCATCATCCCCGCCAACGCCAGCAACCTGCCCGCCGGCGAAACCGTCGCAGTCCTTCCCCTCGGCAACGACGGGCATCCTTTGCGTCGCTAAAGCGCACCGGCGACGCCGCCCCTACGAGGCCGACGCGGCAGTGTCGGTCGCCGAATCCATCGTTGCGCTTGAACGCATCCCCGCCTCGCGCATGCCGCAGCTCTGGATCGGAGCCCCTTCCCGTCACTCCCCCCTCGCGGGGGAGTCGAGAAAAGCGTCCTCGCTTTTCTCGGAGGGGGGGCCGCCGAAGGGCTGCGATGACCCCTGTTGGCTTGGCCTTTCGGCGGCCCCCCCTCCGAGAAAGGCCGAGGACGGCCT
>JAPPDJ010000046.1 GCA_028824555.1 Gammaproteobacteria bacterium
GCGTCCTGCGGACGCATTCGCTCCGGCCCCCTCGACATAGTGCGCAGCTATGCCTTCGGGTTCCTCCGTTCCGTGCCTCCTGGCACGCGTGCGCGTCCAGCCACAGCGGCGTCTCGTCGCCCTCGCTACGCGCATTCATGAATAATCCGGGCTAGCGGCATAATCGTGCGTTCAACGCATAGGAAATCGTCGTGTCCAGTCACACCATCAATCTCACCGATACGCTGCACGAGTATCTGCTGCGGGTCGGCGCCCGTGAGTCGGAGGTGGCGAAGGAACTTCGCGCCGAAACGCTGCGCGCCACGCGCGCGCACCCGATGCAGATTTCGCCGGAGCAGGGTGCCTTCATGCAACTGCTGGTGCGGCTGATCGGCGCGAAGCAGACGCTGGAGGTGGGCACGTTCACCGGCTACAGCGCCTTGGTTGTGGCGGAGGCATTGCCCGCCGATGGGTGCGTCATTGCTTGCGATGTGTCCGAGGAATGGACCTCGATCGGCAAACCGTTCTGGGAACGCGCCGGCGTCGCGGGCCGCATCGACCTGCGCCTGCGCCCGGCCACCGAAACCCTCGACGCACTGATAGAGGAAGGCCGTTCGGGCGAGTTCGACTTCGCCTTCATCGATGCCGACAAGGCCAACTACGACGCCTACTACGAACGCTGCCTGCACCTCGTGCGCGTCGGTGGCGTCATCGGCATCGACAACGTGCTCTGGGGCGGGCGGGTGATAAAGCGAGGGGCGAACGACCAGGACACGCGGGCGATCCGCGCCGTGAACGAGAAGGTGGTGACGGACGAGCGGGTGGACGTGGCGATGCTCCCGATCGGTGATGGCTTGACGTTGGCCGTCAAGCGCTAGAAGGCTGTGTCGTAGGAAAGCCGCTGGCGCAAATGATGGGCCTTTGGAGGGAAGGCATCCTGCCTTCCCTGTACGCCGCGAGGCGCACCGACAGCAAGTTGCCAAAACCGCCTGTCGGCGCTTAGGGAAGGCAGAATGCCTTCCCTCCGAGGGACCACGGCGAAAGCCGGAAGGTGGCACCGTCTTTTATTTTGGACACAACATGGCACAGGCCACAGGGCGACACGTTCGTCGCATTGCCGCGACCGCATGGGTTGCTGTGGTGCTGTGCGGCATGGTCGGTGCGTGGACGCTGCGTAACGACCGTGACCCTCTCGGCCGGCAAGACCGCAACCCCCAAGGCTGGGCGGCGGCGTACGAACGCGCGTTCGGGCACCTTGCGGACTTGCCGCAGCCGCGCCCGTCGCGGGTCGAGCTTGCGCTAGATGTCTTCCCGGAGGAACAGCGTCTTCGCAGCCGTGGCAGCGTCGTAGTTCGCAACGAAACGCCGGTCAACATTCCGGAACTGCATCTGACGGCACCGCGCCGATCGACTTCCATCACCTTTCGCGTGCCCGGCGAAATCATTGCCGTGCAGGAGCACCTGCCGCTCTACAGCTACCGCTTGCGCCGCCCGCTCGAGCCAGGCGAGACGTTGCTGCTGCGGTTTCAGCTCGAGGTTGATCTCGCACACACCGGCGCGGACCGATTGGCGCTGCATCCAAGCGATTTCCTGCCCCACATCGGGTACGACCGGGGCCTGGAACTCGACAACGCCAGGGCACGCCGCCGCCAGAACCTTCCCCTCGTCCATCGCCGCCGCGCCGACACGCCGCGCCTCGGTCACCTCCGCGCCACGGTGAGCACCGCGGCGCAACACGTCGCGGTCGCGCCCGGCACCCTAACCCGTCATTGGCGCGAGGACGGTCGCGCCTTCTACGAATACTTGGCGACAGACGCGGGCCCGCTCGCGGACATTTCCATTCGATCCACGAGGCAAGGTACCCCCCGCCTTAAGCCCCCCAAATTGGCGGAAGGAACCTTGCGGACGCCCTAGGCGTTGGCTGTCAAGCGGCCTGTGCCGCCGCAACTTCCGGCAACTCCTCCCCCTCCGCACGCGCCACCAGTGCCGTAACCGTCAAATCGCCCGTCACGTTCACCGCCGTGCGGCACATGTCGAGGATTCGGTCCACCGCCAGCACAAGGCCGATGGCTTCCACCGGCAGACCGACCACCGGCAGGATCAGCACGATGGCCACAAGGCTTGCAGCGGGGATGCCGGCGACGCCAATGGAGGTGAGCAATGCGAGCAGCAGCACCAAGAGCTGCTGGCCGATGGTGAGGTCGATGCCCATCACCTGGGCGATGAAGATCACCACCACGCATTCATAGAGCGCCGTGCCGTCCATGTTGACGGTGGCGCCGAGAGGCAGCACGAAGCCCGTCACCCGGCGCGGCACCCCGGCGTCGGCGGCGCTGTTCAAGGTGACCGGCAGCGTTGCCGACGAGGATGCGGTGGAGAAGGCCGTGAGCTGCGCCGGCAGGAGCTTGCGGTAGTAGGCGAGCGGGTTGACGCGTCCGACGAAGCGCAGCAGTAGCGGCAGCCAGCCGAAGAAATGGATGGCGAGCGCCAGCAGCACCGTGATGAAGAAGAATCCGAGCGCCACCAGCGGCGCGAAGCCGGAGACGATGAAGGTTTCCCCCACCAGCGCGAAGACGCCAAGCGGCGCGAAGCGCATGATCCACATCGTGATCATGATGGTGACTTCCTGCACGCCCTCCCAGAAGCTCTGCAGGGTGTCCCGCGCCTTGCCGGTGAGCCGTGACATGAAGTAGCCGAACACGGCGCCGACGAAGATCAGCGCCAGCAACTGCGTCTCTGCCGCCGCCTCGATGATGTTGGGTGGGATGGCGCGGGAGATGATGCCCACCAGGTCGCCGAACCCCCTTCCCTCCGCGCGCGCGAGTTGGGCGGTGGCGTCGGGCAGGGCGTTGCGCATGGCCTGGGCACCCTCCACCGTTCCGGGCGAGATGAGATTGACGGCGATGAGGCCCGTGAAGATGGCGAAGATGCCCGTGATGACGTAGAAGCCCAGCGTCTTGCCGCCGACGCGACCGAAGGCATCTTGACCCGCCATGTTGGCGACGCCAACGATGATGGACGCAAGGATGATCGGCACGACGATCATCTTCAGGGCATTGACGAACAGCCCGCCGATGAAATCGAGCGTCGCCACCAGTCCGCTGCCGAGCGCCGTGGCGCTGGCCTCGACACCATCCGGCGCCGCCATCTGCACGATGCCGCCCACCAAGGCGGCCAGCAGCAGCGCGATGGCGATTTGCCAATGCAGCGCGATCCCGAACAGCTTCGGGATTTCCCGACTCCCCTCCATGACCCCTCCAATCCCAGCATGTACTCGTTGCCTAGCATCACACATTGTGCGCCGCAAAGGCGCGTCCTCCTTGGGCGCGAGCCTGGGGGTCTGTGGGCCTAGTCTTGGGGGAGGGAGAAAGAGAAAGGGCACCCCGCGGAGCGCCCTTTTCGGTTGGGAAGTTGCCGGTAGCTACGCTTGGGAAAACTCCGGGTAGGCCTCAATGCCCGTCTCGGAGAAGTCCACACCGGCCATCTCGTCCTCTTCCGACACGCGGATGCCCACCGTCGCCTTGAGGATGCCCCAGACGATCAGAGAAGCGACGAACACCCAGACGAAGATGCCGACGATGCCCGTCAGTTGTCCGAGGATGGTGGCATCGGCGTTGCTGAAGAGCACCGCGAGGATGCCCCAGATGCCGCAGGTGCCGTGGACGCTGATGGCGCCCACCGGATCGTCGATCTTCAGCTTGTCGAGGAAGACGATGGAGGGAACGACGATCAGACCGCCGATGGCGCCCACCAGCACCGACAGCTCAGCGCTTGGCGACAGCGGGTCGGCGGTAATGGCGACGAGACCTGCCAGTGCGCCGTTCAGCGCCATCGTGAGGTCGGCCTTGCCGAACCACAGCCGCGCCAGCAAGAGCGCCGCGACCAGGCCGCCACAGGCGGCGATGTTGGTGTTCACGAACACCTGCGCCACCGCATTGGCCTCGTCCACGTTCGAGAGCTTCAGTTCCGAACCGCCGTTGAAGCCGAACCAGCCGAACCAGAGGATGAACATGCCGAGGGTCGCGAGTGGCATGTTGCAGCCGGGAATGGCGTTGACGCGCCCGTCCGACGTGTACTTGCCCTGGCGAGGCCCAAGCAGCAGCACGCCAGCCAAGGCCGCCGCCGCACCGCACATGTGGACGATGCCGGAACCGGCGAAGTCGGAGTAGCCGGCGTCCGCGAGCCAGCCGCCGCCCCAGGTCCACATGCCTTGCAGCGGGTAGATGAAGCCGGTCATGACCACTGCGAAGCCGAGGAAGGCCCACAGCTTCATGCGCTCGGCGACCGCGCCGGAGACGATGGACATGGCGGTCGCCACGAACACCACCTGGAAGAAGTAGTCGGAACGCGCGGAGTAGTACGTGTCGCCGCCGGAGGCAAGCACGGCTTCGGCCGTGTTCTCCTCGCCGATCAGGAAGCCGAGGCTCGGCAGCACCGCGCCCTCGCTCGCGCCGATGTACATGATGTAGTAGCCGACGAACAGGTACATGATGCAGGAGATCGAGTACAGGGCGACGTTCTTGGTGAGGATTTCGGCGGTGTTCTTCGCCCGCACCATGCCCGATTCGAGCATCGAGAATCCGCACGCCATGAACATGACCATCGCACCCATGATGAGGAAATAGAAGGTGTCGATGGCGTAGTTGGTCTGAGTCAGAGTTTGAGCAAGATCTTCCACGATTCTTTCTCCTTACGAGGCAAGGCGGCTGCGTTCGCGCAACCGCCGCGCGCCTTGGATCGGCGCTAGACGGCGTCGGAGCCGGTTTCGCCGGTGCGGATGCGAACGACGTCCTCGAGCGTGAAGACGAAAATCTTCCCGTCCCCGACCTTGCCGGTGTTTGCGGCCTTGCTGATCGCCTCTAGGCATTGATCGAGCAGGCTGTCGTCGATGGCCACCTCCACCTTGGCCTTGGGCAGAAAGTCGACGACGTACTCGGCGCCCCGATACAGCTCGGTGTGCCCCTTCTGTCGTCCGAAGCCCTTGACCTCCGTCACCGTCATGCCCTGCACGCCGATTTCGGACAGCGCCTCGCGCACGTCGTCGAGCTTGAACGGTTTGATGATCGCGGTGATGAGTTTCATGTCTGGTTCCCCCTGAGCGTCTTGAGATGCACGTCACGTGGAAGATCTGCGCACCGAAGATTGTCGCCTAAACCCGCGCTCCGATCACAGGCTTTTCGACAGCGACAGAATCAGCCGACCCTCGTTGCCCGGATTGCCGTCGTCGATGTCCGTGCCGACGACGCCGATGCCGAAGTCGAGCCCCGCCACAGGTGCGCCGAGCATGATCGAGTAGTCGAGGTGGTCGCCGGTGTCGCCGATGCCCTGGCCGACCGAGACGTCGAGCGTCGCGTTCTCGCTGAGGCTGAAGCTGTAGCCGACGTTGGGGTAGAGGAAGGTGTCGCCACCGTCGCCGAGGTACTCGGGCGAGTAGTTGGCACCGACGGAGAAGTTCCCGAAGGAGAAGTTGAGGGAAAGCTCGATGTAGTCGGAGGCGTCGCCTTCGTTCGGGTACTCGAAGCGGATGACGCTCACGTCCCAGCCGGCGCCGTCGCCCATCTCGCCGGAGAAGCCGGCGTAGAGGTCGAGTTCCATCGAGGTGTAGGTGGGGTCGGCACCATCGGAGTAGGGGCCGAAGTTGACGTTCGACGCCCATGTGCCGATGTAGAAGCCAGAGTCGAAGCCGAGGTCGAAACCACCTTGGATGGCGGCGTCGCGTCCGGTCTGGCTCTCGCCCCGGAACGAGTAGTCCGACACGAGCGTGACGTTGCCGGAGAACTCTTGCGCCGAAGCCGCCGGTGCCAAGCCGATCGCCAACGCGCCGATCGCGCCGGCCGCCATGCTGGCAAGGGCAGCGGTTCTGTTGAGGAAGTGCTTCATGGTCGTTCCCTTGGTGTTTGCAGTTGGATTCCCCGGTGCACGCGCGCCCTGACGGGCAGTTCGCGAGCGCGAAGGCGCGCCCGTTAGGGCCGCTAGCGCCGGACAAATGCCGACCACTCAAAGCATGGAACGTGCCAACCCCGACGCCGTGCCGGAGCCCACCGGATTTGGCCGTCGTGCGCCGAGACGCACCACAATCTATCAGACAGAACCCCTAAAGCACCAAATTGGTGCCTCTTCTGCGCCGAGTGGGGGCACAAAGCGGCGTTTTCGTACCCTGATTGCCGGTGATGGCCTACATACCCCGAGCCCACGAATCCCTACGCTCCGGCAGGCAACGCGTTAGAGCAGGAGCAAGGCCGTGCCGAACCCGGTCCACACGCGTGCCCAAGTGGGCATGGACGCGCCACGGGTCTTCGTGGAGGCATATCACCAGCCCGGCAGCTCGGCGTTTTCCGTCGTGGGGATGCCGGAAACCGCCGTTCGGGAAGCGCGCGACCGCGTACGCGCCGCCATTCGCAGCGTCGGCTTCGACTGGCGCGACGGACGCATCACCGTCAACCTCGCCCCGGCCGACCTTGCCAAGCAAGGCGGCAGGTATGACCTTGCCATCGCCGTCGCCATTCTGGTGGCCACCGGGCAGGTGTCGGCACAGCACCTGCACCGCCTGGAACTGTTGGGCGAGCTTTCCCTCTATGGCGACCTGCGGCCCGTGCGCGGCGCCTTCTCGGCGGCTGCCGCGATTGCCGCCACCTCACGGCGACTGATGGCGCCGGCGCAGCATCTTTCGGAACTGTCGTCGCTGAACGACATCAAGCTGCATCCCGTGCGCCACCTTGGCGAGGTGGTGCAGTTGCTCGAGGCGGACGAGTTGCCAGCGCCGGCGGAACTGCTGCCGCGCCGTCCGCCGCCGCCGAAGCTGCGGCTCTCGCTGAACGACGTGCGCGGCCAGAGCCATGCCAAGCGGGCGCTTTCGATCGCTGCCGCCGGCGGCCACCATCTGCTCATGACGGGGCCACCGGGCACCGGCAAGACCATGCTGGCGAGACGTCTCGTCCACTTGTTGCCGCCGCCTTCGGTGGACGAATCCATCGCGGTGGCGACCATCTACTCCATCTCCACGCAGGCGGCGCCGGCCTTTGGCACGCGCCCGTTCTGCGATCCGCACCACACCGCCTCTACCGCCGCGGTAATCGGCGGCGGCGCCGGCAACTCCCTCATGCCCGGTGAGATCACGCTGGCGCATTGCGGCGTGCTCTTTCTGGACGAGTTGCCGGAGTTCCGCCGCGACGTGCTCGAAGCGCTTCGAGAACCGCTCGAATCCGACGCGGTGGCGCTCGCGAGGGTGCAGCGCCGGGTGCGCTATCCGGCGGGGTTTCAGCTTGTGGCGGCGATGAACCCGTGTCCGGCCGGCCTCGTGTGCGACGAGACGCGATGCCGCTGTTCGCCGCACCAAGTGCGGCAGTATCGGGGAAGAGTGTCGGGCCCGTTGCTGGATCGCATCGACCTCAGGGTTGAGGTGGGGCCCGTGCCGGAGGAAGACTTGTGGGACGAAACCGCCCGCATCGACGAAGAGGCATTGCGCAAACGCATCGGCGCGGCGCGGGGGACGCAGATCCAGCGCTCGGGCAAGCTCAACGCGGACCTGCCGCCGCAGGAGCTAGACCGCCACTGCCCCTTGCAAGGCCGCGCTGCCGAACTGCTGAAGGCCGCAGCGCGCCGCTTCACCCTCTCCGCCCGCGCCGTCCACCGCGTCCGCCGCGTGGCCAGAACCATCGCCGACCTCGCCGGCGAAACCGACATCAGCGGCGCCCACGTCGCCGAAGCCCTCGGCTACCGCGCCGTGGACGACGGCATCGGCTAGGCCAGCAGTTGCGAAGCAACTGCCGACGCGCTCGCGGAGCGCTAGCGCACGTGCAGGGCGGGCCTTCGGAGGGAAGGCATCCTGCCTTCCCTGCGCACCGTCAGGTGCGCCGAGCGCGAGGTTCGCGAAGGAAGGGCGCCTAACGGCGCCAGGGAAGGCAGAATGCCTTCCCTCCGAGGGCGATTTCTCTGGTCTAGGGCCGTTTACTGAGCCGGCGGAAGCATGTAGTCCACCGCTGCCTCCATCTCTTCGTCGCTGCAATCCATGCAGGTTCCCATGGGAGGCATGAGATTGAGCCCGTCGATGGTGGTCTGGATGAGCACGTCCATGCCCTTCTCGAGGCGCGGTGCCCAGTCGGCTGCGTCCTGGAACTTCGGCGCTTCGCTGACGCCAGTGGCGTGGCAGGCGAAGCAGAAGCGGGAGTACACGGCCTCGCCGCTGCGCCCTGCTGCCACGACGGGCGTTGCCGCGACTCCGCCGCCGCATTCGTCACCCTCGACGCAAAGGCGCCCGAACTTCTGCGTGCGGTCGAGAATGTCTGCTGTAGTGCCAGCGGGAACCGGATCGGCCATGGCCCACACGGCCAGGCCAAGACACACGACAACGAGGGGCTTTCTCAACGCGCCAGCACTCCGGGAGCGAAAACGGGCGCGGATTATACCCACGTCTCCCGCACGCCAAGACAGCCCTCTGGCGTTTTCAGCCGCGATTTGCTCCATGCAAGAAGTACCTTCATGGCGGCAGGTTTGTGCATCCGCCGTCGCCCAGCGTTGCGTATTCCGCCTCGTCCCAGGCGCTGCTGCCGCGAAAGAGCTGGGCGTAGGTGTCGCAGCGTTCGCGTTGGTGCGCAAAGGATTCGTCCGCGAGCAGTCGCGCCTTCATGCCGGCGAGGGTCAGCTCTTCCGGCGACATGCGCACGCCGCCGTCGGCTGGCGTGTCGAAGACGACGATGCGTGGCGCACGGTCGACGTTGCTCCAGGGCAGCCACCGCACTTCCTCGCCGCTCCTGCCCCGGCCAGGATCGCCGTTGTGGGCGAACTCGGTCCAGTAGGACATCATCGTTTGCGACAACGCATCGCGCTCGGGCACCCGCGCCTCGTCGTAGATGTCGCCGATTGCCGCCGCCGTGCCCTCGAAGCGGCCGAACACGAAGGCGAGTTCGAGGCCGTGCCCCGCACCCATGGCACGGGCCAGGTCGAACCCAAGGATGCTGCCTTCCTCGTCCCAGTCGAACCGATAGGCGAAGACGTTCGACCCTTGCGCCGCATGCAGGGTGCGGGCGAGGCTGTCCACGCCGCGGTGACGCCATAGCTCCGAGCGGTAGCGCGCCGCCCGGTCATAGGCTTCCGGGTCCTTCAGCCGCGGCAGGAAGCCGAACCGCCTCTCCACCCACTCCGGGCTCATGGCCATGAAGAGCTTGGCCTCGTCGCGATTGGCGCCAACGATCACCGGCACGGCGTTGTAGTTGCGCCGGCGCAGCAGGTCGGGAACGTTGGCGGAGGGAAGCACGAGTCCGTCCGCGAAAAGGGCCGGTGCCCCGACCATCCCCATCGCCTGGGGTTCATACAGCGCCATGAGTTCTGCCGCGGGTGTTTCGTAGAGCAAGGTGCGTGCGGCTCCCGTGTCCATGGCGTCGACCAGCTCCCGGGCTTGCCGAGCGCTCTCGCCACGGCGCTGCAACAGTGCGGCCATCACCTCGCGGGAACTGCGCTCGTGGCCTCTCTCGCCATCCGCCCAGCCCTCGCCAGTGCTGCGCGGCGTTACCTGAATGCCGCCGCTCTGAACGATGGCGCGATGGAACATGCCAGCGGCGAGGGGCGACACCATGAGCGAAAGCGCGTTGGTGCCACCGGCGGATTCGCCGAACACGGTGACGTTGTCGGGGTCGCCGCCGAACGCGGCGATGTTCTCCCGCACCCAGGCGAGGCCCTGCAGGAGGTCCAAGGTGCCGTAGTTGCCGGAAGCGTCCGCACCGAACCAGCGCCGAACGTCGCCGGCCACCAAGGCCTCGTCGCGCAGCGCCGGGTGGCTGAACCAGCCGAACGGGCCGAGCCGGTAGTTCAGCGCCACGACGACAACGTCTCCGACCTCGGCAAGAGTGCCGCCGTGGTAGGGCCCCGCGTGGCCGACGCTGTTGCCGCCGCCGTGGATCCAGAACATCACCGGCAGGGACGATCCGCTGTCGGTACCCGCGGGCGCATAGACATTGAGATAGAGGCAGTCCTCGCTGCCAATCACGCCGTCCTCGTCCGGATCGTCGAAGTCCGCCAGGGTATTGCGGTGCTGCACGCACGCCGATCCCAGCATTACCGCTTCAATCGGCGCATCCCACGCCGGCGCCGGCCGCGGCGCCCGCCAACGCAGGTCGCCAACCGGCGCCGCCGCGAACGGAATGCCAAGCCAGACCTTGCTGCCGGTATCGGCTTCGACAAAGCCCACGACAGCCCCTTGCGCGGTCTCAACCCGCGTGCTCGGATCGGCCACCGGCACCTCCACCGGCGCTCGCACCAACAACGCCACGCCAACCCCGACAAGCACCACGCCGGCAACCAGCACAAAGATCCACTTCCGCATCCGGTCCTCTGAACGCCCCGATCCACATGCACAACGATACCCGCCAACCCGGAAGGCGAGAACAGCTCTCCCTTTCTCGTTCTCGGCGGGAGGGCGACCCACCCGTGACGCTCGCAGCCTGTCGGACTTGTGATGGGCGGGTCTTCGGAGGGAAGGCAGAATGCCTTCCTTCCGAAGACCCGCCTTGCACATGCGCTCGCCCTGCTTAAGCAACATCCTCGAGCCATTCGGGTTAAGTTCCCCACATGGCCGACGCCAAGCCCACCCCCGTGCGCCAGAGCGAACTTCGCGCCCTGAGCGAGGGCACTCTCCATGAGGTTTCCGCGCGGGTCTTCAACGGCACCGACTTCACCGCCGCGGAACTAGGTGGCGTCACCTTCGATGGCTGCGACTTCGTCGATGTGCGCTTCCGCCGCGCCGAACTCACCGACGCACGCTTCCAGCGCTGCTCCTTCTTCCGTGCCGAACCGGCGGCGAGTTGCGATTTCTCGTTCGCCAACCTTCGCGATGCAACGTTCGAGCGCTGCGACCTGACCACCGCCGTCATGCAGAAGGTGCGTGCCTTCGGATTGACCATGGAGGGCTGCGTCGCCGGCGGCATCGACTTCAGCGGCGCGGACTTCACCTTGGGCCGCGCCGGCGCCGAGGGCCTCGCCAGCGCCACCTTCAACGGCTGCAACATGCCGTGGGCCGACTTCACGGGCGTAACCTTGAGCGACTGCAAGCTCACCGGCTGCCGCCTCATGGAGGCGATCTTCAATCAGGCGACGCTTAAGAAGGCGAACCTCGCCGGTTCCGACATCTGCGGCATCGAGGCGCACGGCCTTACCCTCGTGGGGGCAGACTTGCGCGGCACCACCTTCAACAACCTAGACGTTCGAGTAACCGACCTGGCTGGCGTTCGGCTGCGACCGGAGCAGGCGTTGATGCTGCTGACGCCGCTTAGCATAGAGATCGATGTGGACGACGGTGATGACCTCGCGTGACTTTAGGTTTCGCGGGTTCGTGCCATGCCCCGTAGGGACGACCCTTGTGGTCGCCCGTGTTGGCCATGCCACCACCCAAGACCACACCAACGCCGGCGACCACAAGGGTCGCCACACGGAAGGCTTCAACGCCTTCCCTCCAAAGGCCCTAGACGGCAAGGAGGCATGACCATGGCCAACTCCCCCAACATCCTCTTCCTGATGACCGACCAGCAACGCTGGGACGCCATGAGCGCTGCCGGGACCGGCGATGCATGGGTCAACACGCCCAACCTCGACCGCATCGCCGCCGAAGGCATGCGCTTCAGCCGCTGCGTCACCACCACGCCCATCTGCATTCCGGCGCGGGTGACGCTGGCCACCGGGCGCTATCCGCACAACACCTCCGTGTGGAACAACGTCGAATACACGCTGCCCACCGACATGCCGAATTGGATGCAAACGCTCAAGGGCCTCGGCTATCGCACGAGCCTGTTCGGCAAGACGCACCTGCATCCGCACCGAGGCGACCTGCGCGAGCGCGAACACCTGCTGCACGGCTATGGCCTCGATGACGTCAACGAGATCGGCGGCCCCCGCGCGAGCGCAGCCGTCGGCAGCCACATGACCGCCATGTGGGAAGAACTGGGCCTGCTTGAAGCCTATCGCGCCGACTTCCGCGAGCGCTTCGCAAACAAGGCACACGTGGCACGGCCCTCCGTGCTGCCGCTCGAGCACTATGCCGACGTGTATGTCGGGCAGCAGGCGAAGAGCTATCTCGAACAATACGAGCGAGACCAGCCGTGGTTCTGCTGGGTGAGCTTCGGCGGCCCGCACGAGCCGTGGGATGCCCCGGAACCCTACGCCAGCATGTACGACCCGGCCCAAATGCCCGCCCCCGTCGAGCGCCCCGCCAACGCCAACGGCCGCCCGGAAGGCTGGCTCGACTTCTACATGGATCGCTCCTCACCCCATTTCGACGAAGGCGACATCGGCGCCATGCGCGCCAACTACGCCGGCAACGTCACCCTCATCGACGACCAGATCGGCGAAATCCTCGATGCCATCGAAAGGCGCGGCGAGATGGACAACACCATCATCGCCTTCACCTCCGACCACGGCGAAATGAACGGCGACTGGGGCCTCATCTACAAGATGAACTTCCTGGACGGCGCCCTGCGGGTGCCCCTTCTCTTCCGCACCCCGGAAACCGCCGCAAACGGCGGCGCCGGCGTGAGCGACGCCCCGGTGGAGAACTGCGACTTGGGCCCCACCCTCGTGGAGCTGGCCGGCGCCGAACTAGAGCACCCCCAGTTCGGCCGCTCGCTGGCCGGCATGATGAACGGCGCCCCACCGGTGCGCGAAGACGCCATCAGCGAATTCCGCGGCGAGTTCATGCTCGCCGACAACGATTGGAAAATCGCCCTCAACCGCGAAGGCCAGACCTATCTCCTCTTCCACCTCGCCGAAGACCCGCACGAAACCCAAAACCTGGCCGGCAACCCCGACTACCACGACACCGAAAACGAACTCCGCCTCCGAATCCTCGAACGCATCTCCACAAGCCAACTGAAGGCGCCATAAACCACTCCGACTTGTCGGACTGGGCGCGTCGCTCCGGAGGGAGGGCGTCTCGCCGAGGCCCCGTTTGTGTTCTAGGCGCTAGGAGGATGCGCCGTAGGAAAGGCCGCAAAACAAGCGAGCGGACGCGTTGGCCTCTAGCGTCGCCGTCCTCTGGAGGGAGGGCGTCCCGCCCTCCATCGCGCCCGCGAGGGCGCG
>JAPPDJ010000164.1 GCA_028824555.1 Gammaproteobacteria bacterium
CCAGCCAAGCGCCATTGTAGGGACTCACTCGCCAAAGTCCGACAGGCTGCTAGCGCGCCCTGAAGGGCGCGTCAGCGTTCAGTCCTGACCGCTTCCAGGCGCTCCAGGGCCTGGCCGTGGAGGAGGGTCTCGTAGGCGTTGCTTGGCGGGATGGCCACAGCGGCTTCGAGGAGTTCTAGCGCGCGCTCCCGGTGCTTGTCTGCATCGAGGACCAGCAAGGCGGTTCCCGTCTCCAGCAGCACGGTCTTGTCGTTCGGGGCAAGGGCCAGTGCCCGATCCAGGTGCTCCATCGCCTTCTTGCGGGTTGCGCCGAAGGTCATCCGCCCCACCAGCGCACCGGTGCGATCGACGACGTTGGCGTGCCAACTGCCGAGCGCCAGTTGGGCGATGGCGTTGTCGGGATCGAGCTCCAACGCCTTGTGCAAGGCGTCGCGCATCTTGCCGCCGTAGCCGCCCGTAAGGGCTTCGCCGATGCCGATGGTCTGGGCGTAGCGGCCGATGGCGCTGGAGGATTCGACGTGTGTCCTCGGGTCGTCGGGGGCCATTTCGACCGCGGCCTGGGCGTGCTCCATGGCCTGCTGGAAGTACTCCTTTTGCTCCTCCGCTGGGGCCAGATAGGAACCGTGAACGCGGAGCGCCCCCGCCGCCAGCACCAGGCCATCTGCAGAGCCTACGCTCGCCGCCTGCTCCGCCGCTTCGAGAAATCGGCCAGCATCGAATGCGGCGCGGGCAGCGGCCAAGGCATCCGCCTGCAGGCTGGCGGCGCCGAGGAGCATGCCGGCGGCAAGTGCCAACGCCATGCGTCGCGATGCCAGTCGTCCTTGTCGTGTCCAATCGAACCGCCGTGCCGCTGCCCCCATGCGTGCGCCTCCTTGCTTGCCAAATGCCGAAAGTCTCCGTAACCCTGCCGAACGGCTGTCGCACGTTCAAGCCCTGCGGGCGCGGTGCCGGCGCATGTGCAAGGCCGGTCTTCGGAGGGAAGGCACTCTGCCTTCCCTGCGCACCGTCAGGTGCGCCGAGCGCGAGGTTCGCGAAGGAAGGGCGCCTGACGGCGCCAGGGAAGGCATTCTGCCTTCCCTCCGAGAACCGTCCCATCGCCAAGTCCGACAGGCTGATATGCTGGCGGTGTCTCTTGCAGCAAGCCGCACCCCGGTTGGAGATGTTCCCGTGCCCCAGACCGAAGCCGCTCCCCAAGACCCCCAACTCGCCAACAATCCGCTTTACCTTCAGCGCCGGGAAAGGGCGGATGCCGACAAGCCGCCCTCCCGCGCCACCCCCCTTGGTGCCGTGGCGAGCGTTCGCGTGCCCGGCTCGTCGAGCCGGCAGGAGATGATGGAAGGAATCCTGGCCCAGGACGGCGACCTCGTGGCCGGTCATTTCGGCACGGTGCACTACAAGCCCGTCACCGTGTGCGGGGTAGAGCTGAAACTCGAACCGTTGCAGCCGAGCATCGGCACGGCGGTGCACGGCATCGATCTCGCCACCGCCCTCGACGAGCCAGACATGGTGGCGTTCCTGCGCGCGCTCTGGCTCGAACGACGGGTGGTGGCGTTCCGTGACCAGAACCATCTCACGCGCGAGCAGATGGTGGCCTTTGCCGAGCGCTTCGGCGAGGTGGGTGCCCCCTTCGGCGAACGCGAGCACATGCCGAACTCGCCGCACGACCTGAACCAGCAGATCAAGGCGCCCGGCATTCCGGACATGCTCGTGCTTCCCTCCGACGAGACGGTGCCGAACGCAGCATCCGGCTGGCACTCGGATGCCACCTGGCAGCAGCGGCCGCCGATGGCCTCGGTCTTGATGTGCCGCGAGGCACCGCCGGTGGGTGGCGACACCTGCTTCTGCGACTGCTATGGGATGTGGGAAGGCCTACCACGCGAAATCAAGCAGCGCATCGAGCACCTAACCGCCGTTCACATCGGCACGGTGGGGCACCAGATGGACGGCGTGACCCCGGTGGCGGTGCATCCGGTGGCCCGAACCCATCCCGAAACCGGGCGCACCACGCTCTACGTGCAGCAAGGCTTCGTGCGCCGCTTCGCCCCGGAACACGGCATCCCCGAAGAAGAGGAACGCAAACTGCTGCGCGTGCTGAAGCTGCAGGAAGGCCGCCCGGAATACACCTGCCGCCTGCGCTGGGAACCCGGCACCATCGCCATGTGGGACAACCGAGCGGTGCTGCACAGTGCCAGCGGCGACTTCTGGCCCCACCGACGGTTGATGGAACGGCTGACGATCCTGGATTGGGACGAGGCGCGGCGAGCGCCGTACTACGCCCCCGTGCCTTGACGACTCATGGGAGGGAAGGCGAGGCGCCCGCCCTCCCACAGAGGCGCTTACCGGACTCCGGCGAGGCCCTTGCCGATGCCTTCCGCTGCCCATCCCTGCCACGGCAGGGTGAAGAAGCGGAAGCCTTTCTCCTGCAACTGCGCCGGCGAGATGCCCGGCGGCACGAAGAACATTCCGGCGGCGACGCCGGCTGCTTGGCAGGCGCTGCCGATGCGGTCTAGGGCGGCGTGGTATTTGGCATTTTCGTAATCGAGTGGGACATCGATGTTGATGGATAGGTCCGACGGCCCCACCAGCAGTACGTCGATGCCGGGCACGGCGAGGATGTCTTCGATGCCGTCCAAGGCCTCCTGGGTCTCGATCATCGGGATGATGAGCAGTTGCTCGTTGACCGCGTCCATGTATTCCCGATAGCTCGAAAACTCGCCCCATTCGCCACGCATCCCGGCGGAGCTGCGCTCGCCTTCGAAGGGATACTTGCACCACTTCACCATGTCGGCGGCTTGGTCGGGGGTGTTCACCATCGGCACGACGGTGCCCTTGGCGCCGACGTCCAGGGCATAGCAGATCTGGTCTGGACGCAGGTCGCCGACACGGATGATGGGGATGGCGTTGGCGCCGCGCATGGAAGCCACCGGTCGCGCCAATCCCTTGATGTCGTCGGTCGAGTGCTGGGTGTCGAACAGCAGGAAGTCGAACCCCGAGCCCGCGAGAAAGCGCGCCTCGCTGGCGATGCCTGCCGTGGTTCCCACAGCGGTTTCGCCCGCCTTGAGCATGTCCTTGACGCGATTCATCCGGTGATCCCTCCACAAACGAAGCGCGGATGTTACCCGCTTTTGCCTTTGGCACGGCAGGACGCGAGAATCGGTCAACGCAATTCGGAGACTGGACACTAGAGTGCAGGTCTCGGCAGGAGTACTGCGTTCGACAGTCGGTTAGACGCATGTTGGGTGTTCGAGTGAGTTCGACACGCACGCGGGTCCTGGGTGGACTCGTGGCGCTTGGGTTCTGTGCCGGCGGCGCCTTTGCGGCTGATGGGTGGGCGCACTACGGCGCTTCGCTGGCGGGGGACCGCTACCACGCGCCGTCGGAGATTACGGTCGAGTCGGTGCGGGGACTGGTGTCGGCGTGGACATATCGGACGGGCGACACCGCCGATGGCCGCGATTTCGACGGCAATCCATCGCGGTTCGTCGCGACGCCCATCCTCGTCGGCAACCGACTGGTCGTTTCGACGCCTTTCAACCGGGTCGTCGCCCTTGATCCTGCAACCGGGAGCGAGCTGTGGACGTTCGACCCCGGCGTCGATTTCTCACGGCCGTACTCGGAGATGTTCACGTCCCGCGGCGTTGCGGCTTGGAGGGGTCCGGCGGGCGACGGACCGTGCCGCGAACGCGTGTTCCTCGGAACGCTCGACGCCCGGCTGATCGCCCTTGATGCAGATACCGGCTTGCCGTGTGCCGATTTCGGCAAGCGGGGCAGCGTCGATCTCTCGTCCGGCATCCGCCTCTACTACAAGTGGGACTACTCGCTTACCTCGCCAACTACCGTCGTTGGCGACCTGGTCGTTGTCGGTTCGTCCATCGGCGACAACGGCAGAGCGGAGCTCCAACCCGGTGTCGTGCGCGCCTACGACGTTCGCACCGGTGCCCAAGTCTGGGCCTTCGACCCCATTCCCCGCTCCCCCGACCACCCGGGCATTGCCACCTGGGCCAAGGGCGAGCGCACGCGGACCGGCGCAGCCAACGTCTGGAGCGTCATCTCCGCCGATGCCGAACGCGACATGGTGTTCCTGCCCACCACCTCGCCCTCGCCCGACTTCTACGGCGGCGAGCGCCTGGGCGACAACGCGTTCGCTAACTCGGTGGTGGCGCTCAGAGCGAGCACCGGCGAGTTTCTCTGGGGTCACCAGACCGTACGACATGACCTTTGGGATCTGGACATCGCTTCCCAACCGCTCCTGTTCAGCCACACGGACGCGGCCGGCAACTCCCGCCCCGCCGTCGCCCAGGCGACCAAGATGGGTTTCGTGTTCGTGCTCGACCGCGAGACCGGCGAGTCGCTGCATCCGGTGGAGGAACGCGCGGTTCCGGCTAGCGACATTCCCGGCGAACGTGCCGCGCCCACCCAGCCGTTTGCCAAGCTGAGGCTGATCGCCACCGATGCGCGCCCGCTGCCACGCTGGAGTGTCTCGGACGAACATCGCGCCGGCTGCGATGCATTGCTTGCGGGCGTGCGCTACGAAGGCATCTTCACGCCGCCGAGCATTGAGGGCAGCCTGCTCTTTCCCGGCAACGACGGCGGTGCCAATTGGGGCTCGATGGCCTACGACCCTGGCGCGCGCATCGGCTATGTGGCCGTCAACCGCATCCCCACCATCGTCAAGCTCATCCCGCGCAAGGAGTTCCGCGCTGCGAGGCGAGGCCGCACCTTGAATGGCAATCCTGCGGAGTTCGCCGAGCAAGGTGGCACGCCCTACGGCATGGCACGCACTGAGCTGCTCTTTGACGACTTCCCTTGCCTTGAAGGCCCGTGGTCCACGCTGGCGGCACTCGATCTCGACCGCGGCGAAGTGCTCTGGGACCGGCCGGTGGGAGAGATCGGGTGGCGGGATCTTGGCCCGGTGGCAGGCAACTGGGGGCACTTCATTCGCGGCGGGCCGATGGTGACGGAGGGCGGGGTGGTGTTCCTCGCGACGCCCTACGACCACACCTTGCGCGCGCATGATGGGGCGACGGGCGAGGTGCTGTGGTCCACCGTTCTACCCGCCGGTGCGCACGCCACCCCAATGGGGTATCGCCACGCGGGGACGGACTATGTGGTGGTGACGGCCGGCGGGAGGCTGACCGGAGGCGGGCGCCGGGGAGACCATGTGCTCGCGTTTCGCCTGCAGTCCGGCAAGGACGCTGCGCCGTAGGGGCGACCCTTGTGGTCGCCCGTCCTGATTGGCGCCGACAGACTCGGCAAGGGACGCGTAGGGGCGGGGCTTGTCCCCGCCCGTGTTGAACTCTCGACCCTTAGTCGCCCGCAGCCCCAGCTGGCGCAGCGCGGCGCCCTGCCCAGGCTTTCTCGATCAGTGCCATCTGTTCCAGCCGCAGGTTTGACTTGGCGCCGGTGTCGACGCCCAGTTCCATGTAGGCCTCGTTCTCGCGGGTGTAGGCGGGCCACTCGGGCAGGCCCTCGCCGTTCGGAGTGCCGGCCTTGGCGAACTGGGTCCAGATGGTGGCCATTTGGTCGGAGAAGGCGTGGTCTGCCTCCGTCGGCACGGCGCCGAAGAGATCGAGGTTGCCGAAGATGTAGCCGATTTCGGCGGCGTGGAAGGCGCGATACTCCTCCTGACGCTCGATGGGCGGCTGCCAGGTGAACCAATAGAGGTACGCGTCGCTCGTGACGTTCTCCATGCTGCGCACCCAGATGCGGGACGGATAGGCGAACAGCACGTCGCCAAAGAGATCAATCCACGATCGCTCCGCCTCGGCGTCGTCAGCACCGGGGTAGTGCGCGTCGATCCCCTCGACGCCGCCCAGGGTCGCCTCGGCGTATGCAGCGAGCCCTTCGGTGCCTTCGCCGAACTGCGGCGTGAAGAACTCGAGGAATGGCGTGCCCTCGTCGGCGTTGGAACCGATCATCACAGGAACATCCGCCTGCCGTCCCTCGGCAAAGATGGTTGCCACTTCGTCGGGAATGACCTCGCCATCGACGATCGCCAGCGTGTCGTAGTTCGAGAAAGCGGGGTCCGACTGAAACACCTCCAGCACGCGTTCCGCTGGTGCCTGCCGAAGTGCCGCCAGCGTCGCGTCGCCGCCTTCGCCGGCCAGAGCCGACGCGAATCGCTCGCCAAGCGCCTCGCCGGAGCCGGCATAGCTCGTGGCCTGGGCACGGAATGCCATGGGCTGGAATGCGCCGCCGCTCTGGCCAATCACGCCGTGGAACAGGCCGCGCGCCAACGGACTTGCTTGCAACAGCGACATGCTGAGCGAACCGGCGGACTCGCCGAAGATCGTCACTTTGCCCGGATCACCGCCGAATCGCTGGACGTTGTCTCGCACCCATTCGAGCGCGGCGATCTGGTCGCGCAGCCCTTGGTTGCCCGACACTCCGGCGGGATTCTCGGCGCTGAGTTCGGGATGCGCCACGAAGCCGAATGGACCGAGCCGGTAGTTGGCCGTCACCAACACCACACCCTTCGACGTGAGCAACTCGCCCGGGTACCTATCGCCGGCCCCGGTCACCAACGCGCCGCCGTGAATCCACACCATCACCGGCAGGGCATCGCCCTCGTGCTCGGCGCGGGTCCAGACGTTCACCGTCAGGCAGTCCTCGTCCATCTCGAAGCCTGTTTCGCCATAGAACTCGCCACCCTGTCCCTGCGGCTGCACGCACGAAGGCCCGGCCACCGTGGCATCCCGCACGCCTTCCCAGGGCGGAAGGGGCGCCGTGGGTGCCCAGCGCAGGTCACCGACCGGCGGCGCGGCGAAGGGAATGCCGTGGTATTGCTTGAGGCCGTCTTCGCCGATCGTTCCGCGCACGACGCCACCGGTGACGGCCACCTCCGCGCCGATGACTACCGGCGGAGGCTCTGCGGGCGCGGGTTCCTGAGCGGCCTGCTCCTGGCCACAACCAAGCGTCAGCCACAATGCCCCCATGGCGACTGCCGCCGCCAGCTTGCTGCGCACCATCCGATGTCCCCTCCATTCGGTTTCGCGTTGCATCGTACTGCAATCCTCGACGCAACTTGCGCGCCCTGAAGGGCGCGTCGGCTGTTAGGTGCGACAATGCGCGCCCCTCAAGACCCACCCCAGCGGAGAGCGCATGGACGATTTCGAGTTTCGGCCCGTCGTGGAAGACGAGCTGAAGGAGTTCCGTCGGGTGCTGCAATACGTCTTTGCCGAGACCCCGCAGCCGGCCGAGGAGCGACGTCCTGGCGACAACGAGCCTGCCGAGGAAGCACCGGAGGAGCTCGACGCTGCGCTCAAGCCGGAGTGGACGCTGGCGGCGTTCCACAAGGGCAAGATCGTCGCCAGTTCCGGCGGCTATCCGTTCCGCATGCGGATGAACGGACGGGGCGTGGACGCCGACGGCGTGACCGCCGTTGGCACCTACCCCGGTTTTCGTCGCCGTGGGCTTGTGCGCCGCCTCATCACCGACCTCCTGCATCGCGCGCACGACAACGGCCAGCCGGCGGCCATCCTGTGGGCGTCCATGGGCGCCATCTACCAACGCTTCGGCTACGGACGCGGCAGCACGCAAGCCCGCTATCGCTTCGACCCTCGCCATTTCGACTTCCAGTTCGGGGAGCGCGCCGAGGGGTACACGCGGCTTCTTGACCTTGAGGCGGCCCGCCCGATCGTCACGGAGGTGTACCGGCGTTTCATAGAGGAGCGCAATCTCATGCTGCACCGCTCCGACGTGATGTGGGACATTGCGCTGCCGAAGAAGAAAGCGCCTTGGTGCGCCGTGCACTTCAACGCCGCCGACGAGCCGGTGGGCTATGTGACCTACACCACAGGCGGCGAGTTGTCCATGTTTGGCCCCTCCCAGCAGCTTACGGTGCAGGACTTCGTCTGGCTGGACATGACCGGCTATCGCGGGCTTTGGGAGTTCCTCGTAGGGCACGATCTCGTCGGCCGCATCCTCTGGTGGCGGGCTTCCGAGGACGATCCCGCGCCGGAACTGCTGCTCGAACCCCGGCTGCTCGAACGCACCACCTACGATGGCATCTGGTTACGCGTGGTGGACGCTCGGGCGCTCTTGGAACAGCGAGGCTACGACACCGCTGGCGTCGCCACGATCGAGATCACGGGCGATCCCGAATGCCCGTGGAACGAAGGGGTCTGGCGCGTCGAATCCGACGGCCAGGAAAGCGAGGCGCGTTCCGCAAGCGGACAAGTGGCCGACATCCGCACCGACCCGCGTGGACTCGCGTCGCTTGTCTCTGGCCACACCAGCGCCTCGGAACTGACGCGCTATGGCCGAATGGAAGTCACCGACAGCAAGAGGCTGCCGCAACTCGACGCCCTGTTCGCCACCCGCCACCGCCCGACTTGCATGAACGACTTCTAGGAGGGCGGGACGCCCTCACTCCAGACGGGCCGGACTTCTCGGAGGGAGGCGCCCGCCCTCCATCGCGCCGCAAGGCGCTGCGCGGCGCGTCATTGCCGAATCGAGGCCCACGAGCGCGCCCGATCGCTGGCGGATTGGGTACAATCCGCGCCCTTTCGTCAACACAAGGGGGGGCGATGACAACCTTGTCCGCGGGCAAGCGTCTCAAGAGCGCTGTCTGTTCCACCGAAATCATGGTCATAGCGGCGCCGGACGGCGACGTGGAAATCACCTGCGGCGGCAGCCCCATGGGCGACGGCGCAACCAATGGCGGTGCCGTGGATCCGGGTCACGCGGAAGGAACGGCCATTGGCAAGCGCTACGTCAACGCCGACGGCAGCCTGGAAGTGCTCTGCGTCAAGGCGGGGGAAGGCTCGCTGGCGGCAGACGGCGACGCACTGGCCGTCAAGGACGCCAAGAAACTGCCCAAGACCGACTAGAAAAGAGCTCGCCGCCGGGCTCCCCGGCGCCGTTCGCGAACTGCGCTTTGGGGAGGGCGCCAAGCGAGAAGTGAATACCACCATGCTTCTGGAGATGGCGGCCGACGCCTTTGGCGATCGGGTTGCCTTCGTCGACCCGGTGGCGGACTCGTCCATCACCTATGCCGAACTGCTCGCCGCCGCCCGCACCGCGGCCCAGGCGGTGCATGATTCGGGCGCCGAGCGCCTCGCCATGCTCGACGTCTCGAATCTCGCGATACCCGTGGGGCTCTTCGCCGCCGGCTGGGCAGACGTGCCCTACGTGCCGCTCAACTATCGCCTCACCGAAGCCGAGATCGACGCGCTGCTTGAGCGGATCACGCCGGCATATCTCGTCACCGACCTCACCCACATGACGGCCTTCGGCGACCGACAGGGCGTCGCCCTCACCAGCCGAGGCGACTTTCTCGGCATGGCCCGGGGCGGTGGCGGCGACGAGGACTACCGCTCGATGGACCCGGAAGCGGTGGGCGTGCTCCTCTTCACCAGCGGCACAACCGGCGCGCCCAAGGCCGCCGTGCTGCGCCACAAGCACCTTGTTTCCTACATCTTCAACTCCGTGGAGTTCGGTGCCGCCGACGAGCACGACGCCGCGCTCGTCTGCGTTCCGCCCTATCACGTCGCCGGCATCGGCGCGGTGTTGAGTTCGGTCTATTCCGGGCGGCGCGTGGTGCAGCTTGCCAACTTCAGCCCGGAGGCATGGATCGAGATCGCGCGCACGGAAAAGATCACCACAGCCTTTGTGGTGCCGACCATGCTCGCCCGCATCGTCCACGCGCTCGAAGGGCAGGAAAGCGCCCACATGCCGCACCTTCAGTCGCTCTCCTATGGCGGCGGCAAGATGCCGCTGGCGGTGATCGAACGGGCCATGCAGCTCTTTTCCGACACCGACTTCACCAATGCATATGGCCTCACCGAAACCAGTTCCACCATCACGGTGCTGGGGCCGGACGAACACCGCGCCGCCGCCGGCAGCGAAGACGAAGCGGTGCGTCGCCGCCTGCAGTCCGCTGGCGTGCCGCTGCCGGGAATCGAGATCGAGGTGCGCAACGACGAGGGCAAAGCGCTGCCCACGGGCGAACGGGGCGAGATCTACGTGCGCGGCGACCAGGTTTCCGGCGAGTACGAGGGCCGCGGCAGCACCGTGGGCGCCGACGGCTGGTTCCCCACCCGCGACGCCGGCTATCTTGACGAGGAGGGCTATCTTTTCCTCGAAGGCCGTGCCGACGACGTGATCGTGCGCGGCGGCGAGAACATGTCTCCCGGCGAGATCGAGGACGTGCTGCTCGAACACGGCGCGGTGGAAGACGCGGCCGTCGTGGGCGTGCCGAGCGTCGAATGGGGCGAGGCGGTGGTGAGCGCGGTGGTGCTCAAGGCCACCGCCACGCAAACGGAGCTGCAAGACTGGGTCAAGCAGCACCTGCGCTCCTCACGAGTTCCGGAACGCATCGAGTTCTGGCAGGAACTCCCCTACAACGAAACCGGCAAGCTCCTGCGCCGAGTGGTCAAGGAACGCCTCGACAGCGCCTAGGAGGTTGCGCCGTAGTTGAGAACACTCCCACCTGGGAGAAGCCCCCCCTCCGAAAAGCGAGGCGCTTTTCGACTCCCCCGCAAGGGGGGAGTGACAGGAAAGTGCGCGTCACCACCGTTGTTGGGGATGCGAGGGCCTTCCTGTCACTCCCCCCTTGCGGGGGAGTCGAGAAACGGCGTGTTTCGCATTGGTACACGCGAGTAGCTAGAATCCCCGGCGTTGCCAACAACCCAAAGGGAAGTTCCCCATGAAGACGATCCTCGCAGCCCTCGCCACCCTCGCGCTCGCCGCAGCCGCTGACGACGAAAAGACCGCCCCAACCCCCGAAGCGGTCCAATCCGTCGCCTCGTGTTACAGCACCTGCTATGCACAGACCATCGAACACCACCGGGGGGTACACCTGAACCTCACGAGGATCGCCAGCAAGAACAAGGGGCAATGCCTCGCCGTCCGCAACGTCCTGCACGTCATGGAGCTTTGCGGGGTCGCCTGCAACGAGATATGGGCCGTCCACGGCAAGCCCGACAGCAAGATTCGCGACCTGTACCGCGCCGATGTCGCCGCGCAGGTCGCACGCTACGAGGTCAGCAACTGCGAGACCGACGCCCCTTACGACAGTGCGGACCTCGTGTTGGCGATTCCGGGAACCTAGGCGGGTTGGAAGCCCCCCCCACAACAAACCCCCAACAATCCGCGCATCGGTGGCCGTGGGGCCGTCTAGTGCGTATCTTGGGGGGGCCTCACAACAAGGGGGGGCTTCCACCGGCCAGCCTATACCATCTGCACGCGAAGCGTAAACAACTTGACTTGACTCAACGCGACACGACCGGACTAGGCAATCCTCAAACCGCGTGCTCCCTTGCCAGTTCAAACGCACTCGCCGCCGCCTGCTCTTGCAGCAGCAGGGCTTCGCGGCGGGTGGCCCGGCCCACGTCGCCTTGCACTTGAAGCGGAACCGTAACGCTGATGCCCGGCCCGGCTTCGGGAACAATGCGCCCGTCTTGGTTGGGGATGAACCACTCTGGCCCGCGCTCCCCGACGGCGTAGAGCGTGCCAGCGGCCACAGGGCCGCCGTAGGCGCGTCCTCCCCCGAAGGGTAGGACGGTGCCAGCCAAGCCCCCAAAGCCGTCCAGCAGCCCCCCTAGGCCGCCCTCCAACGCCTCTCGCAGCCTTGCGAAGATGCCGGCGAAATCGAGATCGAGCAGGTTGTCCACGGCCTCCCGGTTCAACTCGATTGCGACGGCGCGGAAGATGTTGTCCGAGAAGTCGCCCAAGTCGTCAAACTGCCCCACGGCGATCAGGGAGTCCCTGAGCGTGCCTCTCAGGCGTTGGGTGAAGCCGTCGGTGTCCACGTCGCCCAACGCCTCTAGATCGTCCCCTAGGCGCTCCTGCAAGCTCCTGAGGCCGCTGTCGGCCTGTTCCTGTGTGATGAAGCCCCCGGCGAGCAGCCGTTGGGTTTCGAGAAGCCCGTCGTTGTATCGCCGTTGCGCCGCGCCGGTGAGGTCCAAGGCATCGAGGTAGGCCCTCGCGTCTGCCTCGCCCTCGCGCCTGATCCGCGCCTCCTCCTCAAAGGACTCCCTCGCCGCCCTGACCGCAGCGTCCAAGGGGCCTCTGTCGAAGTCCGTGTCGAGTTCAAACCGCTGGCGCAGCAGACCCTCCCTCGCCGTGGTGAGGTCTTCCACGCTCTGGCCGATGGCCGCAAGGTGGAAGGCCGGAAGCCCCAGCAGGTCGTCCAACTGCCCTAGGTCGTCCGCAAATCGCCGGGTGGCTGCCCCGCTGCGGTCGTAGCGGTCCACGAGGCTTCTGGCGGCTGCGGCCTGCCTGTCGGTGGCTTCGGTCACGAGGCGAGAGGCTTCCGTTGCCTCCTGCACGGCCTGATCCCCGGTTGCCCCGGTGGTGAAGTTCAAGGCAAGTTCAATCGCCGCGTCTGCGCCCTCCCGGTTCTCTAGGGAGGAGATCAGGTCCCGCAGCCGTTCGGCTTCTCGGGTGGCGTCGCGGAACTGGGTGCCTCTCTCGAAGGCCGGTTGCCTTCGGATGAAGGCCAAGCGTTCCTCGATCCTGAGGAGGTCGGCGCGTGCATCGCGCAGCCTCGTTGCTGCGTCTGCCTGCCCGAACAGGACGGCCAGATCGTCAGCCGTCCGAGAAGCAAAGGTCAGGAAGTCCGCAGCCGCCGATCCCGCGTTTTCGGCAATCGAGGCCATCAGGCGATCCCAACCTTCCAAGGAAGCCTCGCCTGCCTCCAAGTTCTCGAGCAGGG
>JAPPDJ010000032.1 GCA_028824555.1 Gammaproteobacteria bacterium
GCCCCCCCTCCGAGAAAAGCGAGGACGCTTTTCTCGACTCCCCCGCGAGGGGGGAGTGACGGGACCCTGGCACCTCCAACAAGGGTGGTGGCGCGCACTTTCCTGTCACTCCCCCCTAGCGGGGGAGTCGAGAAACGGCGTTCCTCGCCGTTTCTCGGAGGGGGGCCGCCTGCGGGCTGTGCAGAGGCGCTAGTCCGCGCTAGCTCTGGCAGGCGGCGCAGTACACTGTTGCTCGGCCCCCATGCCGCACCTCCGTCAGGAGCTTTCTACACTGGCGGCAAGGCTCGCCGCCGCGGCCGTACACGTGCAGTTCCTGTCGGAAGTAACCGGGTTTGCCGTCTGTGCCGGTGAAGTCCCTGAGGGTCGTGCCGCCGGTGTCTATGGCTCGCGCTAGCGTCGCCTTCACGGCGGCGACGAGCAGCGCGAGGCGGGGCTTGGAGACGCGGCCGGCGGCGCGGCGCGGTCGGATGCCGGCCAGGAACAGCGCTTCGTTGGCGTAGATGTTGCCCACTCCCACCACCACCCGCGCGTCCATCAGCAGCGACTTGATGGCGGTGCGCCGTCCGCGTGCTTCGGATGCCAGATAGGCGGCGTCGAAATCTGCTGACAAGGGTTCTGGGCCGAGGCGATTCAATAGGGGATGCCCTAGCAGGGGAAAGGGCTGCCAGTGCAGGCTGCCGAATCGGCGTGGGTCGGTAAAGCGCACGGCGCGGCCATCGTCCAGCACGAGGTCGATGTGGTCGTGCTTGCCGGCGTCGCGTACCGCGTCCACGAACGCCAAGTGACCGGACATGCCGAGGTGAAGAATGAGGCCGCCGCTGTCGAGGGGCAGCAGCAGGTATTTGCCGCGCCGACCGACCTCGCCGAAACGCTCGCCGGCGATGTCGGATGGCAGGCGCACCGGCCAGCGCAGCGCGGGATTGCGGACGACGATTCGTTGCAGTCGTCGCCCGGGAATTGCCCGGGAGAGACCGCGCCGCGTGGTCTCGACCTCCGGCAGCTCAGGCACGGTTCGTCGACTGCCCCGCGACGCGGGGCACGCAGCTACTTGATCTTCGCTTCCCGGTAGGCAACGTGGCGCCGCACCACCGGATCGAACTTGCGAAACTCGAGCTTGTCCGGCGTCGAGGTCTTGTTCTTCGTGGTGGTGTAGTAATGCCCGGTGTCGGCGCTCGACACCATCTTGATCTTCTCGCGCTTGCCCTTCTTGGCCATTGGCTATTCTCCCTTGGCGCTCGGCGCGGCGTCTTGCGCCGGCCGGCGCAGCTTGCCCAAATCCTGCAGCACCGCCTCGATGCCGCGCTTGTCGATGATCCGCATTCCGGCGGCCGACACCCTGAGCCGCACGAAGCGATCCTCGGACGGCACGTAGAAGCGGTGGTAGTGCAGGTTGGGCTGGAACCGCCGCTTGGTGTGGTTGTTCGCGTGCGAGACGTTGTTGCCCGCCATCGGCCGCTTGCCGGTGACTTCGCAAACCTGGGACATCGGTTGGCTCTGCCGTCGAAAGGGCGGCGTTTATACCTTAAGCGCGCGTGCGAGGCAAAGGTTGGACGTGTCGCACGGGGGCGTAGGGGATGTCGCACGCAAAACCGGCGAGCCGCCGTTGATGCCGTGTGCAGTCCGTATGTTGGACGGCTGCCTAGATCAAAGCAGCCCCCGTTCCGCCATCGAGACGATGCCCTCGGCGCCGATGATCAGGTGATCCACCAGCCGCACGTCCACCTCGTCGAGCACGGTCTTCAGGCGCCGCGTGATGTGCTGGTCGGCGGCGCTCGGCTCGGCGGTGCCGGATGGGTGGTTGTGGTAGAGCACGATGGCGGCTGCGTTGCGGCGCATGCACGCCTTCAGCACCTCGCGTGGATACACGATGGAGCGATCTACCGAGCCCCAGAACAGGTCCTCCGTTGCCAGCAATCGGTTGCGGGCGTCGAGCAGGAACACGCCCAAGACCTCGCGCTCCATTCCCGCCAGATGCAGATAGAGATACTGGCGTGCGTCTTCGGCGCCACGGATGATGCGGCGCTTGCGAAAGCCCTCGCGTTCGAAACGCTTGCCAAGCTCGCGCACCGCAAGCAGGCCCGCGACCTTCGCGCCGCCGAGACCGGTGATGGATGCAAGCACCTCGGCGCTCTGGCTCATGAGCCCCCGCACGCCATCGAACCTCAGAAGCAACTCTTCGGCCAGCTCCACGGCGTCTTGTCCGGCATGGCCGGTGCGCAGCACCAGCGCCACGAGCTCGGCATCGCGTAGGTGCGAAGCGTCGCCTTGGAGCGCTCGCTCCCGGGGCTGTTCCGACGCGCCCGCCTGAACCTGCCTCGGCCGTGCCGCCATCGGACCGAGGCGGCACGTGCCTTGCGGCGGGGCTTCCCCGTTCGCGGCAGCGCCTTGCGAGCGGCCCAGAGCCGGTCCGACACCTCGCGTGATATGGTTGCGGCTCTCCAGCATTTTTGGCTATTCGCGGACTTTCGACGGCTTTCGGCGACCAGATGCAAGCGAAGAAAATCCTACTTGCCGTCAGCGGCGGCATCGCTGCATACAAGACCCCGGAGCTTGTGCGACATCTCTCACGCTCCGGGGCCGAAGTGGTGCCCTTGCTGACTGGCAATGCGCATAGGTTCGTGACGCCTACGGCGCTTCAGGCGGTGGCCGGTCGCCCTGCTCTGTCGGACATCTGGGCTGCGGAAGCGGCGGACGGCATGGGCCACATTGAGCTCGCGCGCATGGCCGACGTGTTGTTGGTGGCACCGGCAAGCGCCAATCTGATGGCGCGCATGGCGTGGGGCATGGCGGACGATCTGGTGACTGCCACTTGGCTGGCGACGCGCGCGCCGGTTTTCGTCGCCCCTGCCATGAATACCCAGATGTGGGAACACCCCGCCACCCGCCGCAACGTGGCGCTGCTGCAGGAAATGGGCGTTAGCCTCATCGGTCCGGACGTGGGGGAACAGGCTTGCGGCGAATTCGGGCCGGGGCGCATGACCGGGCCGGCCGAGATTGCTGGCATCGTGCTTGGGTCCCTAGGTGACGCCAACGTGGGAACGGGAGCGCTGGCCGGAACACGGGTGCTGGTCACCGCTGGCCCGACCCGCGAACCCATTGATCCGGTGCGCTTCATCAGCAATCGCAGTTCCGGCAAGCAGGGCTTTGCTCTCGCCGCGGCGGCGCAGCGTGCTGGGGCAGACGTGACGCTGGTGGCCGGCCCGGTGACACTTGCGACGCCCCCTGGCGTGAAGCGCATCGACGTCACCACCGCGGCCGAGATGCAGCGCGCCGTGCTCGCCCACCTCGACGTGGACATCCTGTTCGCCGTCGCCGCCGTCGCCGACTACCGCCCTGCCGAGGTCGTGGGGCAAAAGATCAAGAAGAGCCGTCAGGACAAGGCACCGTCGATTGCGCTAGCGGAGAACGACGACATCCTCGCCTGCGCCGCCGCCGCCAATCCGGACGTGTTTCGGGTGGGGTTTGCCGCCGAAACGGAAAACGTCCTGTCGCACGCTCGGGAGAAGCGCCTGCGCAAGAACCTCGACGTGATCGTGCTAAACGACGTCTCCAACTCCGCCATCGGCTTCGACAGCCCGGAAAACGCCGTCACAGTGATCCACGACGGCGGCGAGACAGTCTTCTCCCAAGCACCCAAGGACGCCATCGCCACCGCCGTGATGGACGAGGTTGCAGAACTGTACGCGGCGCGGAACTGTCAACGCTCGAGCAGCAATCCATCCGGCTCGGCCTCCCCCGTTACTCCCCCCTAGGGGCGGGGCTTGTCCCCGCCCGTATTGAATGCAGCGACGAATTCGAGACGGCCTACGAGGAATGCGTCTTGACGCACCGATGGATGCGGCGCGGGACGCGTAGGGGCGGGCTGCACGAGTCAGAGCTAACAGTACGGGCTTAACATCCAACACATGAACATACCTGCTGCGGACCCCGCGATGTTCCGCGCCTACGACATTCGCGGCATCGCTGGCGACAACCTGAGCGAGGACGTGGTGCAGAGCATTGGCACGGCGTTCGCGGCGCAGGCCCTTGCCGCATCGTGCCCTGCCGTGGCGGTCGGCGGCGATGGCCGCCAGTCCACGCCGGCGCTGACGGACGCCCTCGCCCTGGGCCTGATGCGGGGCGGCGCCCATGTCATCGACATCGGCACCGTGCCGACGCCGCTTCTCTACTACGCCACCCACGAAACGGGCACCGGCACCGGCATCATGGTGACCGGCTCGCACAACCCGCCGGAATACAACGGCCTGAAGATGATGCTCGGCGGCATCACCCTGGCGGGCGATGCCATCGAACAACTGCGGATCAACCTCGACGCAACACCGAAGCCGCCGCCGGGCGCGCCAAGGCGCGAGCGCGCCGACATGCTGCCGAGCTATTGCGAGCGAGTACTGGCGGACGTGACCTTGGCGCGCCCCTTGAAGGTGGTGGTGGATTGCGGCAACGGCGTTGCTGGGCTCGTGGCACCGCGCTTGCTGTCGGCGCTTGGCTGCGAAGTGACTGCGCTCTACGCGGAGGTGGATGCGTCGTTCCCGAATCATCATCCAGACCCGGCTGAACCCGCGAACCTGGCGGATCTGATGGAGGCGGTGGCGCAGAGTCAGGCCGATGTGGGCCTCGCCTTCGACGGCGACGGTGATCGCCTCGGCGTCGTCACCGACGCCGGCGACATCGTCTGGCCCGACACGTTGCTCATGTTCTTCGCCCGCGCCATCGCCGCCGAGCATCCTGGCGCCGGCATCGTTTACGACGTGAAGTGCAGTCGCCATGTGGCGCGCGTGGCCGAAGCCGTTGGCGCCCAGCCCATCCTCTGCCGCACGGGACACTCTCACATCAAGGCGCGCATGCGCGAAACCGGAGCGCTGGTCGGCGGCGAATTCTCGGGCCACATCTGCTTTGCAGACCGTTGGTTTGGCTTCGACGATGCCATCTACGCCGCCGCCCGGACGCTCGAACTGTTGGCCGCGAGCGAGGCTAGCGCTGCAGAGGTCTTCGGCGCGCTGCCGCGTGGGGTTTCGACGCCGGAGATCAAGATCGCCACCACCGACGCGCGCAAGTTCGAGATCGTCGAAGCGCTCCGCCAGGCGTCGTTTGGCGGCGGCACGATGACGACCATCGACGGCATCCGCGTCGATCACGACGACGGGTTTGGTCTCGTGCGCGCATCCAACACCAGTCCCGTGCTTAGCCTGCGCTTCGAAGCGGACAACGCCGGCGCCTTGGCGCGCATCCAGCAGACGTTCCAACGTGAACTCTTGGCCGTGGACCCGGCCTTGCGCTTTTCCGGAGGGGGAGAGCCGGTCGCTCCTCTCGCTTCATGAATAATGCGGGTCACGAGCGAGCCAAGGAGACCGCGCCGTGAGTGAAGCCATTCCCCATCCGTCACACGACGGCACCGCGCTGGTGCTCACCGAGGCGCTGCCCTACATCCAGCGCTTCCACGGCACGACGATCGTCATCAAGTACGGCGGCAACGCGATGGAGAACGCCCAGCTCAAGCGTGCCTTCGCCCGCGACATCGTGCTGATGAAGCTAGTGGGCATGAACCCCATCGTCGTCCACGGCGGCGGCCCGCAAATCGGCGACCTGCTGGACCGGCTTGGCATCCCCACGCGCTTCGTGGACGGCATGCGCGTCACCGATGCCGCCACCATGGATGTCGTGCAGATGGTGCTTGGGGGGCTCGTCAACAAGGACATCGTGTCGCTGCTGAACGCGGCTGGCGGTCGGGCGGTGGGCGTTACCGGCAAGGACGGCGAACTGATTCGCGCGCGCAAGCTCAAGCTGGTGTCGCGCGCGGCGCAAGATGCTGGGGAGGCGAAAGGGACGGCGCCGACGGTGACGAGCGCTGAGATCGGAGTCCCGGAAATCATCGACATCGGCCATGTCGGCGAGGTGGACGAGGTGAACGCCGACGTGCTCGATGCCCTCATCGCCCGCGACTTCATCCCGGTCATCGCGCCTGTGGGTGTGGGGCCCGACGGCGAGTCCTACAACATCAACGCCGACTTCGTTGCCGGCGCGGTGGCCGGGCACCTGCAAGCGGAAAAGCTCATCCTGCTCACCAACACCCCCGGCGTCCTCGACCCCGAGGGCAATACGTTGACGGGCCTGGACCGCAGCGCTGTGGACGCACTCATTGCCGACGGCACCATCGAGGGCGGCATGTTGCCCAAGGTGGACTGCGCCATCTCGGCCGTGGACGCCGGCACCAGGAGCGCCCACATCATCGACGGCCGCGTGCCCCACGCGGTGCTGCTCGAGGTGCTCACCGACGGCGGCGTCGGCACGCTGATTCATGGTTGAGGGCGCTACACCCAGTGCTTGAACAAGGACGGGCCATCGGAGGGAAGGCATCCTGCCTTCCCTCGCGCGCCGATAGGCGCGCGCTGCTGGCGTTGCCCATCATCTGCGTGGCCTTCACCGGCGCCGCCGACGCCCAGCAGGAGGACTCGACCGCTGCCACGCCACGACTGTTAGAGGAGGTCGTCACCACGGCGTCGAAGAAGGGCGTGGCGGAAGCGGCGCAGGATGTTGTCGGTGCCGTCAGCGTCCTCGATGGCGCCCGACTCGACGCCCTCCACGTCAACGACATCGAGGAACTCGGCTACTCCCTCCCCAACGTCGCCTTCGACGGCATCGGCACCGGCAAGGGCATCGCCAACTTCTCGATCCGAGGCATGGGCGTCGCCGGCTCCATCCCGTCGATCGACCCCACCGTGGGCGTGTTCGTCGACGGGATGTATCTGGGCGTCAACTACGGCGTCATCATGGACATGCTTGACCTCGAAGCCGTGGAGGTGCTGCGCGGCCCGCAGGGCTTGCTGTTTGGCCGCAACGTGATCGGCGGCGCCGTGCTGCTGCGCTCGCGCCGACCGTCCGGCGAGTCATCCGGCTACGCATCGGTGCGCCAGGCGAGCGGTCCGGAGACCCGCCTGGCCGGAGCGGCAGAACACAGCTTCATGGAAGGAGCCCTCGATGCCCGGCTCGCCGTCAGCTATCGCGACGACCAAGGCTGGTTCGACAACGACGCCCCAGGCGGCGGCGCAGTGGGAGCCGAGACGGCATGGTCCGCCCGGCCGATACTTGCCTTCAAGCCAACGGAGAACCTGGACATCACCGTCATCCTCGAACGTGGCAACTCCGATGGCGACGGCCCCGCGACCCAGAATCGCTACCGCTACCAGGGCTTCGACTTTGCCATCGACGAGGTGGGCTTCTCCGACGTGGACTGGCGCCACGTCGTGGTTGAAGCTGAGCGGCGTCTTGACAACGGCCGCATCGTCAACGTCTTCGGCCTGCGCGGCGTTGGCCACGAGTCGCTCGCCGACATCGACTCCACGACGCAGCCGATCTTTCACCTGTGGGCCTACACCGACCAGGAACAGGTCAGCAACGAACTGCGCTACACGGGCTGGCTCAGCGACGAGCTTGAACTCACGGTCGGCGCCTACGCCTTCGACCAGAAGATCCGCTATCGCGAGCGGCGCGTCATTCGGGGCGCCTCTGGGCTGCCGTTCGGCGGCGACCAGCGCCATGGCACCGCCGGTGCCTTCGCCAATGTGGACCTCCACCCAAGCGAGCGCTGGGTGGTCAGCGCCGGCGCGCGCTACACGGTGGAGCGCAAGACGGTCGAGATCGCAACCGCCGGCCGCGCCGCTTGCGACGCCCGTTCCCATCGCTGCGAATACGACTTCGAAGGCGATGACATCTGGCGCAACGTCACCCCGCGCCTGGCGGTGCAGCGCTGGTTCGGCAACCACGTGCAGGCCTATGCGGAATACACGCGGGGATTCCGCAGCGGCGGGTACAACCTGCGCAGCACCTCACCCACCGACTCCCCCGGCCCGTTCGACGAGGAGGAACAGGACGCGGTGGAAATCGGGCTCAAGACCGAACTTGCACGCCTGCGCATCAACCTTGCCGCGTTCCGCAGCGAAGTGCGCGGACTGCAGCGCCAGGTGACCCGCGAAGACGTTGCCACCGGCGCAATCCAGGTGACGGCCAACACAGCCGACGCCACCATCGACGGGATCGAGGCCGACGCCGTCCTTGCGCTCGGAGAGGCCTGCACTGCCAGCGCCTTCGTTGGCATCGCCCGCGGCGCCTACGACCGGGTGCGCTACGACCTCGACGGCGACGGCTCCACGGTGGGCGACGAACGGCTCAAGCTCCCGCGCCTCGCCCCACTCACGTTCGGCGTCGAAGGCCAGTGCCGCCGACAGATGGGCTCCCTTGGACTGGTGACCGCCCGCATCGGCCTCTCCCACCGCGACGACAGCGAGATCGCCCACGACAACACCGGCGTCCTCGACGGCGGCGACGTGCTCGACATCAGCATCTCGTCCGCCCCCGCCCCATCGCTCCGCTTCACCGCCTTCGGCCGCAACCTCCAGGGCGAAGTGTTCCGCCGCAGCCACTTCGACCTGACGGGCCTCGTCGACTCCACGTACTCACCACTGAAAGAGGGGAGGATCGTCGGCGTTGAGGCGAGGTGGGAGTTTCGCTAGTAGGGGCGCCGCTCGGGAGGGAGGGCGTCCCGCCCTCGATGCGCGCCGTCAGGCGCGCCTCCTTGCACGATGCAGCGAGCGTTTTGCGCGCCTTCGGCGCGGTGGAGGGCGGGACGCCCTCCCTCCGGGGGACGATGTCAGACGCTGCAGGGTCGAAGTGAGACACGGCCCGGCGCTCACGTGGCTTGCATTCAGGCAAGCGAGACTGTTGACTACGCCGTTCGCGTGAATTGCCGCAAGGGAAGGGACCAAGACGCATGAAGTTCGGGATTTTCTACGAGCACCAGTTGCCGCGCCCCTGGGACGATGGCGAGGAACAGAAGCTCTTCAACGACGCCCTCGAGCAGGTGGAGGTGGCCGACCGGCTCGGCATCGACTACGCCTGGGAGGTGGAGCACCACTTCTTGGAGGAGTACTCGCACTCGTCGGCACCGGAGGTGTTCCTCGCGGCCTGCTCGCAGCGCACGAAGAACATCCGCTTGGGGCACGGCATTCGCCAGGTGATCCCGCAGTACAACCACCCGGCGCGCACGGCGGAAGTGATCGCCACGCTCGATCTCGTCTCCAACGGACGGGTGGAGTTCGGCACCGGCGAGTCGTCCGCGGAGCTCGAACTCGGCGGCTTCCGCATCCCGGTGGAGGACAAGCGCAAGATCTTCATGGAGTCGGTGGAGCAGATCTGCAACATGCTGGCCATGGACCCGTACCCCGGCTACAAGGGCCAGTACTTCGAGATGCCCTGCCGCAACATCGTGCCGAAGCCGGCGCAAAGGCCGCATCCGCCGTTGTGGGTGGCCTGCTCCCAGCGCGAGACCATCCGCATGGCCGCGCGGCTCGGCATCGGTGCCCTCACCTTCGCCTTCGTCGATCCGGCCGAGGCGACCGAATGGGTGGAGGAGTACTACGGCATCATCAAGAGCGACCAATGCGTGCCCATCGGCCATGCCATCAATCCCAACATCTGCATGGTGTCGAGCTTCTCCTGCCACCAGGACCGCGCGGAAGCGGTGCGCCGGGGCCTGCCGGGCTTCGAGTTCTTCGGCTTTGCCCTGGGCAGCCTCTATGCCTTCGGCGAGCACAAGCCGGGCCGCACCAATCTCTGGCAGCAGTTCGAGGCGATCCAGAAGACCAAGCAAGAGTCGAACGACATCACCGGCGGCGCCCTGAGCGGCAGCCGCGGCGGCATCGGCACCCCGGACGACCTGCGCGAGCACCTCTTGAAGTTCGAGGCCTGCAACGTCGATCAGGTGACCTTCATCCAGCAGGCCGGCCGCAACCGCCACGAGCACATCTGCGAGGCCTTGGAACTCTTTGCCGAGGAGGTAATGCCGGAATTCAAGGAGCGCGAGGCAGAACGCGAACGGCGCAAGATGGAAGAGCTCGCGCCGTACCTTGAAGCTGCGATGGAACGCAAGATCGCGATGCAGCAACTCAAGGACGACGACATTCCGGTGTTCGAGTCGCTAGGCCGCAAGGTCTCGCAGGAGTCGCAGAACGAGGAATCGATCTACGAGAAGCCGCAAGCGGCTGGCTGAGGCCAAGGGCCTCGTCAGACAGGCCAGTCCCACACGGATGCGTGCCCTTTTCTGGGGTAGCTGTTGATGTGCTTGCGGAAAAAGCCCGCCGAGGACGGCGCGAGAGTTTCGTTAGGCGAACTCTGGAGGGCGGGACGCCCTCCCTCCGGCAGGGACGTGTTTGATTAGAGCCTCAAAGGCCGTGACCTTTTTCGCCGCTGGCGCATCCAACAAGGCATGTCTCGTTTTCGCGACATCGAGCTTGACCCCGGCGTCATCCGCCGCCTGAAGAAGGGCGACCGCAAGGCGCAGGAGATCGTCTATCGCGCCTTTTCGAGCGCCGTGTTCACCTTGGCGCGGCGGGTGTTGCGCGATCCCGGCGCGGCCGAGGAGGTGACGCAGGACACCTTCGTGGATGTTCTCTGCAAGGCCGACACGCTGACCAAAGACACCGCGTTCCCGGCGTGGGTTCGTTCCATCGCCATGAACCACTGCCTGATGCGCCTGCGCTCGCCTTGGCAGCGGCGGCGGGAAGCCCTCGAGTTCGACCACCGCGGCACCGCCGGCGATGCCACCGATCGCGCCGTGGATGTGGATCAGGCGCTGGCGCAATTGCCAGCTACGGCGCGCATGGTGGTATGGATGCACTGCATCGAAGGCTGCACCCACGAGGAGATCGGGCGCGCCTTCGGCTACACCCCAAGCTTCTCGAAAACCCAACTCTCACGTGCCTTTGAGGCCATGGCCAAGGCCCGCTTCGGGCCGGAGCAGAACGATGACTCGGCAAACAGCACCTTTTGCCGTGCTTGACGGCAAACCCGAGGGCCGCGAGGCGCGGCAGCGCGCCATCGAGGCGGAACTCAAGGCGCTGCCGGATCTGGAGGCGCCGAGCGAACTCTGGGACGGCATCGAACGACGCGTGCGCGGGCAGAACGCTCGCCGGGAGCGTCGCGTCCGCACCGCCTGGCAGGCCCTCGCCGCGAGCGTTGCCGCGGTCTCGCTTGCCTCGGTGGTGTGGCTGCTTCAGCCCGAACCGTCGGCGCCGAACGTGGCGGCGGCCTCGGCACCGGTCAATGTCGGCACACTGATGGAAGCGTCGCGGGCGATCGAAAGCCAGCGCCGGGAACTGCCCGTAATGGTCTTGCCCGCCGGCTTCGGCGCCACCGAGACCGACGCGCGCACCATCCTTGCCGGGCGCATCGCCACCGTGGATCGGAGCCTCAACGATCTTGCGGCGGCGGATCGCATCGATCCCACCGTGCGCGAGGCGCTGTGGCGCGAACGGGTGGAACTGATGAACGCATTGATGCGCGCCGAACAGTTGCAGCGAGAGGAGTTCATCCGCCGCGCCGTGTACTGAGTGCATCGCACCCACGAACAAGCCGTCCCATTTCGGGACACCGATCCTCAAAGGAGCGCTCGCATGAGAATCGCATCGCTTTCCCTCACCCTGCTGCTTGGCGTTGGCGCGTGGGCGGACGATCCGCCGGAGCCGCCGCCGACCGATCTCGCGGAGGCGAGGGCCCAGCTCGACAAGGCCCGAGAGGCGTTCGACAAGGCCCTGGCTCGTGTCACCGTGCTGGACGTGGACGCCCTGACGGACGACGTCCACACCACCCATTTCGATTTTGAGGACCTCTTTGGCGGCGGCGACGACGCCATGCTCGGAGTCGTCATCCACGACCATGACGACGGCGTCCATGTGGCGGCAGTGACGCCGGACAGCGGCGCCGAAGCCGCCGGCATCCTCGCCGACGACGTGATCGTCGCCATCAACGGCAAGGTGCTCGCGACCCAAGCGCATCCAGGCCGCAGCCTGCGCGAGGCGATGGCCGACGTGGAAGCCGGCGAGAAGGTCGCCATCGCCTTCGTGCGTGACGGCGAGGAACACGACGTGGACGTGGTTGCCACAGCCCGCGCGCATCCCGCGCGATCCATGCGCTGGCGCATGGGTGGCCCGATGGATTCGAAGGCCATCCATTTCTTCGGGGGCCCCGGGCGCCACATTCAGCGCAGAGTCCACCGCGCTCATCCGGAACTCGAACTGGTGGACATCGGCGAAGACCTCGGCAAGTACTTCGGCGTCGACTCCGGCGTGCTGGTGCTCGACACCCCACCCGGCAGCAACCTCAAGCCCGGCGACATCCTCCGCCGCATCGACGACGCCGACATCCGCAACGCCGACGAAGCCTACCGCCTGCTCGCGGACCTAGACGAAGACGGCACCGCAGCCATCCGCCGCGAAAACCGCAGCCGCAACGTCAAGGTGGAACCCGTCGAAGGCACGAACCGCCACTTCAACATCATCATGCGCGGACACGAAGACTCCGGCCAAGAAGTCGAAGAAGAGATCGAAGTGGAGCTCAAGAAGGCCGAGGAGGAATAGCCGCGAGCGCGGACTATCGCCTCAGCACCCCGAGCATCCCCCCCCCTCCGAGAAACGGCGAGGAACGCCGTCTCTCGACTCCCCCGCGAGGGGGGAGTGACAGAAGGCTCTTCCATCCCCAACACCGGTGGCGGCGCGCACTTTCCGGTCACTCCCCCCTCGGGGGGGGGGCGAAA
>JAPPDJ010000177.1 GCA_028824555.1 Gammaproteobacteria bacterium
CGCGCTCGGTGTCATGCCCTACATCACGTCGAGCATCATCATGAACCTGTTGACGGCGATGTATCCGTCGCTCAACCAACTGCGCAAGGAAGGCGAGGCGGGGCGGCGCAAGATCACCCAGTACACGCGCTACGGCACGCTCTTGATCGCACTCATTCAAGGCACCGCGCTCACCGGCACGCTGGCGGCGCAGGGGCTGGCGTTCTCGCCCGGCATCTCGTTCTACGTGGTGGCCATCGTCACGCTGGTGACCGGGGCGCTATTCATGATGTGGCTCGGCGAGCAGATCACCGAGCGGGGCGTCGGCAACGGCATTTCGCTGCTCATCTTCTCCGGCATCGTCTCGGGCTTCCCCGGCGCGGTGGGGCAGTCGTTCGAGGCGGCGCGGCAGGGCGACATCAACATCATTGCCCTCTTGGCGGTGGCGCTGGTGGGCATCCTCATCGTCGCCTTCGTGGTCTTCATCGAGCGCGGCGAGCGGCGCATTCCGGTCAACTACGCCAAGCGCCAGCAGGGGCGCCGGGTATTCCAGGGGCAGAGCAGCCACCTGCCGCTGAAGATCAACATGGCCGGTGTGATTCCCGCGATCTTCGCCTCCAGCCTGCTGCTGGCGCCCGCGTCCATCGCCCAGTGGTTCGGGCAGGCCCCGGGCATGACCTGGCTGCAGGACGTCGCGCTGGAACTTTCGCCAGGACGACCGCTCTACATACTGCTGTTCGCGGCCGGCATCGTCTTTTTCAGCTTCTTCTACACGGCGCTGCAGTTCGATTCGCGGGACATGGCGGACAACCTGAAGCGGCAGGGGGCGTATGTGCCGGGCATCCGGCCGGGGCGCAACACCGCCAACCACTTCGACAACGTCATCACGCGGCTGACCCTGTTCGGTTCGCTCTACGTCACCGCCGTGTGCCTGCTGCCGGAGCTGATGATCGTGTTCTTCAACGTCACCTTCCAGCTTGGCGGCACGGCGCTCTTGATCGTGGTGGTGGTGTCGATGGACTTCATGCGCCAGGTGCAGGCGCATCTGATGTCGAGCCAGTACGCCAAGCTGATGGAAAAGTCGAACCTCAAGAACTACAGCCGCGGCGGCGGTCGGCTGGCGCCGCGTCGAGGCGGTCGCTAGAGACGCGAACCGCGCGGACGAAGACGGGAAGAGAGCAAATGAAAGTCAGGGCATCGGTGAGAAAGATGTGCCGCAACTGCAAGATTGTGCGGCGGCGCGGCGTCGTGCGCGTGATCTGCAGCGCGGAACCCCGGCACAAGCAACGCCAAGGTTAGGGATCAGGAAAATGGCTCGGATCGCAGGAATCAACGTACCTGACAACAAGCACGCCGGCGTTGCGCTGACGTACATCTTCGGCATCGGTCGATCGTCGGCGCAGCGCATCTGCAGCGCTGCGGGTGTGGACGCGAACGTCAAGATCATGGACTTGGGCGAGGATCGGCTCGATGCCATCCGCGCGGAAGTGGCGCGGAGCACTGTGGAAGGCGACTTGCGGCGCGAGGTTTCCATGAACGTCAAGCGGCTGATGGACCTCGGCTGCTATCGCGGCATGAGGCATCGGCGCGGGCTACCGGTTCACGGCCAGCGCACGCGCACCAATGCGCGCACGCGCAAGGGCGTGAAGCGACCGATCCGCAAGTAGGGGCGGGGCTTGTCCCCACCCGTGCCGGGGCAACCGACAGGCAGCAAGGGCTTAAAGGCAAGGACAGCAAAGAGGACGGCAAAGAGATGGCGGACGCACCGGCGCGCAGGCGCGGCAGGCGGGTGGTCACCGACGGGGTGGCACACGTGCATGCCTCGTTCAACAACACGATCATCACCATCACGGACCGGCAGGGCAACACGCTCGGCTGGGCCACGGCCGGCGGCTCCGGCTATCGCGGCTCGCGCAAGAGCACGCCCTTCGCCGCGCAAGTGGCGGCGGAGCGCGCTGCCACCAACGTCATCGACCTGCACGGCATGAAGAGCGTGGACGTGCTGGTGAAGGGGCCGGGGCCGGGGCGCGAGTCGGCGGTGCGCGCCATGAATGCGGCGGGCCTGAAGATCAACAGCATTTCGGACGTGACGCCGATCCCGCACAACGGGTGTCGGCCGCCGAAACGACGGAGGGTGTAGGCAGTGGGACGATATCTCGGGCCGAAACTCAAGCTCTCCCGGCGGGAGGGCACGGACCTGCTGCTCAAGAGCGGCGTCACGCCCATCGATGCGAAGTGCCGCGCGGACGCCATTCCCGGGCAGCACGGCGCCCGGCGGCAGCGGCTTTCGGACTACGCGGTACAGCTTCGCGAGAAGCAGAAGGTGCGGCGCTTCTACGGCGTGCTCGAACGGCAGTTCCGCAACTACTACCGCAAGGCCGATCGGCAGAAAGGCGCCACCGGCGCCAACCTCTTGCGGATGCTCGAGCGACGTCTCGACAACGTGGTGTATCGCATGGGCTTCGGTTGCACCCGCGCCGAGGCGCGGCAGCTTGTGTCGCACAAGGCCATCGAGGTGAACGGCGCCGCGGTGAACGTGGCGTCCTATCTCGTCAGCCCCGAGGACGTGGTGGCGGTGCGCGAGGCCAAGCGCGGACAGATGCGCATCAAGCAGGCGCTGGAGCTGGCCGGACAGCGTCCGGCGGTGGAGTGGGTGCAGGTGGACGCCGATGCCATGACGGGCACCTATCAGCGCCATCCGGATCGCAGCGAACTGCCGCCGGAGATCAACGAGAACCTCATCGTCGAGTTCTACTCGAAATAGCCGAAGCGGCAGCCGCCGGGCAGGGCGGCTGACCTAAAGGGTGTGGCGACACCTGCCGGACGATGAGTTCGGTAACGCAAGCAACGTGTTCGCGTCAGTCAACGGAGAAAACCTGTGTCACAGTCGGCAAGCGAGTTCCTCACACCAAGGCGCATCGACGTGCAGGAGATGAGCCCCACGAGGGCCCGTGTCACGCTCGAGCCGCTAGAGCGGGGCTTCGGCCACACGCTCGGCAACACCCTGCGGCGCATCCTGCTCTCCTCCATGCCCGGCTGCGCCATCACCGAGGTGCAGATCGATGGCGTTGAGCACGAATACACCGCCATCGAGGGCGTGCAGGAGGATGTCGTGGACATCCTGCTCAACCTCAAGGGCATCGCCGTGCGGCTGCATCAAGGCGAGGAGACGCGCATCACGCTGAATCGAGATGGCGCGGGCGTGGTTACCGCCGGCGACTTCCAGCTCACGGCGGATGTGGAGATCGCCAATCCCGACCACCTCATCTGCACGCTGAACGAGAACGGCAAGATTCGCATGGAGGCGAAGGTCACGCGCGGGCGCGGCTATCAGCCGGTGGAATACACGGGACCGTCGGACGACGAAATGGCGGTGGAGGAAACCACCAGCATTGGCGTGTTGCGGCTCGACGCCAGCTACAGCCCCATGCGGCGAGTGGCCTACGACGTGGAAAGCGCTCGGGTGGAGCAGCGCACCGACCTCGACAAGCTGGTGCTCGACATCGAGTCGAACGGCACCATCGATCCCGAGGAGGCGATCCGTCGTGCTGCCACCATCCTGCAGCAGCAGCTTGCGGTGTTCGTGGATCTCGAGAGCCACGGCGAGTCGGCTTCGGAGTCGCAGGAAGATCAGGTCGATCCCATCCTGCTGCGGCCCGTGGACGACCTTGAACTCACGGTGCGCTCCGCCAACTGCCTGAAGGCGGAGCACATCTACTACATCGGCGACCTCATCCAGCGCACCGAGAACGACCTCTTGAAGACGCCGAACCTCGGCAAGAAGTCGCTCACGGAGATCAAGGATGTGCTCGCCTCCAGGGGCCTCGCCCTCGGCATGAGGCTGGAGAAGTGGCCGCCGCCGGGGTTGCGGACGGCTTGAGGCGCCTTCAGGCGCAGCTCTTTACGGACAGCGACGGCAGCGACGACAAGCGGAAGCAGGCACGATGAGACACAAGAAGAGCGGCAAGCACTTGGGCCGCACCAGTTCCCACCGCAAGGCCATGTTCTCGAACATGGCCGCGTCGCTGATCGAGCACGAGATCATCAAGACCACCCTGCCCAAGGCCAAGGAACTGCGCCGAGTGGCGGAACCCCTCATCACCCTCGCCAAGACCGACAGCGTGGCCAACCGGCGCCTGGCTTTCGATCGCCTGCGCAACAAGGCGGCGGTGGGCAAGCTCTTCACCGAACTCGGCCCTCGCTTTGAGGACCGCCCCGGTGGCTACACCCGCATCCTCAAGGCCGGACACCGCCACGGCGACGCCGCTCCCATCGCCTACATCGAACTCGTCGGCCGCGAACTCCCAGAGGACGACTTTGACGACGAGGACGAGGACGGTGACGAGGACGACGAAGAGTAGCGTCTGAATTAGGCGCCCCCCTCGCAAAACACCCCGCCCTCTCATTCCTCGTAGGGGACGGGCTTGTCCCGTCCCGGCGCGCCCTAACGGGCGCGTTGGCAGTTCGCTTGCGCGAACTGCTGTGCTTCGACGAATTCCTCGTGTCGAACTCAAGACGGGCGTGGACAAACCCGTCCCCTACGGCCCATCCATGTTCGGATGCGCTGCCAGAGGATTCGGTTGGCAAACAGGCTTGGCGTCTGCTGACCTTGTCGTTAGGCTGGACATCGCACGAGGCTTGGTTGGGGGCGTTGGTGGATTTCGACGAAGCGGCGTTTGCGGTTGCGTTTGATCAGGCGGTGGGGCGGTGTTCCGAGCTGTCGCGGGCGGATGCGGCGCATTTCGTCGAGCGCGGCTATGTGGTGGTTCGGGAGGCCTTCTCGAAGGACATCGCTGCCGCTGTGCGTGAGCAGGCTTGGTCCGAGATCGAGGGGCAGCACGGCGTAGATCGGCACGATCCTTCGACCTGGAATCGCAGCTTCGGCTTTGGTGGGTACGTGGGCTATGTCCGCACGCAGGGAAGCGAGCGGCGCTTCAACCTGCGCACCGACGCTCCGCGCGCGTTCGCGGCGCAAGCGGATGCGGTGGGTGGTGCCGAGCGGCTGCCGGGGCGGGGCGAGAGCCTGGCTTGGCGCGACTCCGCCATCGGCAATCTGGCGGGGCCGGAGGGGCCGGCCTGGCAGCCGCCGTCGCCGCAGCAGCGGGGTTGGCACAAGGACGGTTGGCACTTCCGCCACTTTCTGAACTCGCCGGAGCAGGGGCTGCTGACGGTGCCGATCTTCTCGGACATCCTGCCCAAGAGCGGCGGCACCTTCGTCGCCCGCGACTCCATTGCGCCGGTGGCGCGGCTGTTGGCCTCGCTGCCGGAGGGGCTGCACCCGGACAGCGTGCAGGGAGCGGGATTCCTGATTCCGGGGCTAATCGAGCAGTGCTCGGACTTCGTGGAACTCACGGGCGAAGCCGGCGACATGGTGCTGCTGCACCCTTACATGATGCATCGGGTGAGCGCGAATCCCACGTGGCGGCCGCGCTTCATCGCCAACGCGGCGCTGGTTCTCGCCGAACCCATGCACTTCGACCGCCCGGGAGGCGGGTACTCGCTGGTGGAACTCGCGGTGCTGCGGGCGCTAGGGTGCAATCGACTGGACTACAAGACCACCCGACGGCGCCTGGCGGTGAAGCCAGGGCCGTTTCGTGATGCCGACGAGGCGGCACGCGAGCGGCGGGCGTTGCGTACGCAAATGCGCTCGCTGGCAAAACGGGGCATCGTCACCCCGGAGTGGGCGCCAGAGCAGGGCTATGACTCAAACCGCGCCCAAGCCGGCGCGCCTTAACGCGCATCGACGAACTCGAGACGGGACGGGACAAGCCCGTCCCCTACGAGGCCCGTCCTGGATTCGGCACGGGCCCGCGTTCAAACGAAGCCCCGGAATCGGCACGGCCTCGTAGGGGCGGGGCTTGTCCCCGCCCGTCTTGAATGTGCCGAGGAAATGCGACGAAGCACAGCAGTTCGCGCAAGCGAACTGCCAACGCGCCCGCAGGGCGCGCCGGCACGGGCCCCGTAGGGGCGGGGCTTGTCCCCGCCCTGACCGCAGCGTGCGTCAGCGGCCCGGCGTCCTGGAAACTACGAACTGCGTTCTACGGCAGGACAGTCTCCGGTGACGATCCAAAGCGGGTCCGCGTTCTCGGGTGAACGATCGAGCGCATTGACCTCCACGAAACCAGCGCGGTACAGATAGCTCCCCACGAGGCGAATGCGGTCGCTCGGCGGCAAGGCGCGGAAGGCGAGGATCGCCTTGGTGGGGAAGCAGCGGTGCGACATCGCCACGGCAACCCGACCGCCGGGGGCGAGGACCCGACTGAGATCAGTGAAGACCTCGATCGGTTGCGCCAGATACTGCACCGACACGGCGACCACGGCACGGTCGAAGGAGGCGTCCTCATACGGCAGCGTCGGCTGCTCGTTCAAGTCGTGAATGACGTAATCCGTGAGCCGTGGGTTCGCCGCGAGTTCTTCCGCATTCATGCCGAGTCCAGCGATCCGCGCATACTCCAAATCCGGCAGGTGCGACACCCAAGACGACATCAAGTCGAGCACGCGTGACCTTCGCGGCAGAAACTCGGCATAGAAATCGGTGAGCGCGGCAATGGTGGCGTCGTCGATGTGTGTCACCAGCCGAGCCTGGCGGTAGAACCCGGCGTCGGGGGACTCATCCTCCCGCGCAAAGAACCGCTCCGGAAACCCCGCCATTGCGCTCCGCCACCCAGCCGCTCAACGCCAACGATTGTCGCACGCACAGAGGCACTAACTCGCCGACACCTCGCTTCGGGCGTGTGCGTGGCGGACCGCGCTGGCGGGGGGCAATCTGCCGGTGCTACATTGCGCGTTGATGCGAAATCGCAAGGGGTGAATGGAAAGTGAGCGGAAGTTCTGGCTTTTCACAGGCGACGATCGACTATCTCATCGATCTCGAAGCCAACAACAATCGTGAGTGGTTTCAGGACAATCGGTCACGTTACGACGAGTGCATTCTGGCTCCGGCATTCGGGTTCATTTCCGAAATGGGCGAGCGTCTTCCCGGCATCTCGAAGCACTTAACGGCGATTCCGAAGCGGAGCGGCGGTTCCCTCATGCGGGTGTATCGCGACACCCGATTCTCTCGCGACAAAACCCCCTACAAGACCAACATCGGCATTCAGTTCCGGCACGAGCAGGGCAAGGACGTGCATGCACCGGGACTCTACTTCCATCTCGACCGCAATGAGTGCTTTCTCGGAGTCGGGATGTGGCATCCGGAACGCGAAGCTCTCGCGGCGATTCGGCAGGCCATCGTCGACGACCCCAAGGCTTGGCGCCGGGTGCGCGATGGGCGGCAGTTCCGCGCGGCCTTCGACTTTGGCGGCAGCGCGCTGAAGCGGGCACCGCGTGGCTTCCCGGCCGACCACCCGTGCATCGAGGACCTCAAGCGCAAGGACTTCATTGGCGTTGCCAGCATGGCGCCAGCGGTGGCGACGAGCGCCAGCCTTGCCGAGGATATGACGGGCATGTTCGCTGCCGGAAAGGGCCTGATGGGCTTTCTTTGCGGTGCCTTAGGATTGCCTTTCTAGTGTCGTGTCATGCGTCTTTTGGCGCATCGCATGACACGACACTAAAGGCTCGCGCCTAATCCTTGAACTGCGCCACCATACCCATGATGGATGCCTTGGCGTCGCCGAAGAGCATTCGGGTGTTGTCGCCGAAGAACAGGGGGTTGTCGACGCCAGCGAATCCCGACGCCATCGAGCGCTTGAGCACGAACACGGTGCGGGCGTGGTCCACGTTGATGATGGGCATGCCGTAGATGGGACTGCCCTCGTCCTGCCGGGCGGCGGGATTCACCACGTCGTTCGCGCCGATCACCACAGCCACGTCCACGGTCTCCATGCGCCGGTTGATGTCCTCCATCTCGACGAGCTGATCGTAGGGCACGCTCGCCTCGGCCAAGAGCACGTTCATGTGGCCGGGCATTCTTCCCGCAACCGGATGGATGGCGAAGGTCACCTCGCAGCCGTTGCCCTCGAGCAGCTCCCCGAGTTCGTGCACGGCATGCTGCGCTTGCGCCACGGCCATGCCGTAGCCCGGCACGAATGTCACCGAGGATGCGGCTTCGAGAATGAGATAGGCGTCCTCGGCGTTGATAGGCTTTACCTCGCCCTCCACCTTGGACGCAGTCGCCACCGCGCCGAAGCCGCTGAACAGGACGTTGGCGAGGGAGCGGTTCATGGCCTTGCACATGATGTTAGTGAGGATGATGCCGGCCGCGCCCACAAGCGATCCCGAAACGATGAGGATGTTGTTGTTGATGGCGAAGCCGGCGGCGCAGGCGGCGAGCCCTGAATAGCTGTTGAGCAGCGATATCACCACCGGCATGTCGGCGCCGCCGATGGGCAACACCGCCATCACGCCAAGCAAGAGCGCGAGCCCCAGAATGACGAAGAACACCGGCGAGTCCGGCGCCGGCTGCATCACGAACAGCACCCCGGCTGCCAGGAGCCCAACGAGGATCAGACCATTGACGAACCGCTGCGCGCCGAACACCACGGCGCGACTGCCGAACGCCTCCGAGAGCTTGCCCCAGGCGAGGATGCTGCCGGACAGGGTCACCCCGCCGATCAGCACCGACAGCGTCACGGTGATGGCGGTGAAGGTGGAGCCGTCGCCATACAGCGCCGCCCATCCCACGAGCAGGCTGGCCGCGCCGCCGGTGCCGTTGAAGAGCGCCACCATCTCCGGCATCGAGGTCATCGCCACCAGCCGCGCGGCTAGGGCGCCGATGACGGCGCCCACCAGCATCGCGACGGCGATCCAGTGCCATTCGAGAATGCCCTTCGAGAGCAGCGTCACCACCACCGCGATCAACATGCCGGCGGCGGAGAGCGCGTTGCCGCGCCGGGCCGTGGCTGGCGAGCCCAGCATCTTCAAGCCGAAGACGAACAGGGCTGCGGCGACGATGTAGGCGAGATTGACCGCCACGCTGTCCATCATGGCCGTCGTCGCCGGCACCGCGCGGAAGGTGCTGCCCGCATCTGCCTTAGTCGCCCTTCTTCTTGAACATGCCGAGCATCCGGTCCGTGACCAAGTAGCCACCGACCACGTTGATGGTGGCGAACGTCACCGCCACGGCACCCAGGATCGGGGCGAGGCCCGGCATCTTCGAGCCAGCGGCCAAGAGGGCACCGACGATGGCGATGCCGGAGATGGCATTGGCGCCGGACATGAGCGGCGTATGCAGCGTTGCCGGCACCTTGGAGATCAGCTCGAAGCCGAGAAAGATGGCCAGCATCAGGATGAAGGCGAGATAGACCGGTGCGAGTTCCATGATGGGGAGATCAGCCGAGGTTCAAGACGGTTTCGTTGACGACCTTGCCGGCGCGGGTGAGCACGCAGCCGCGCACGATGTCGTCGTCGGGGTCCAAGTCGAGGGCGCCCGCGCTTGCATCCCAGAACTCGTCCAGGAAGTGCGTGAGATTGGCGGAGTACATTTCGCTCGCGTTGCGGGCCACCTCGGAAGGCAGATTGCCGCGCCCGATGACCCTCACGCCGCCGATGTCCACGGTCTCGTTCAGCACCGAGCCTTCGACGTTGCCGCCGGACTCCACCGCCATGTCCACCACCACGCTGCCTGGGTGCATTGCCTCCACCATGTCGCGGCTGACGATGCGGGGCGCCGGCCGTCCGAACACCTGCGCCGTGGTGATGACCACATCGGACTGGGCGATGATCTTCTTCATGCCCTCGCGCTGCATGGCGAGTTGCTCGTCGGTCAGTTCCCGGGCGTAGCCGGCTTCGGTTTCGCCCACGTCGCCAATGTCGACGTTGACGAAGCGTGCGCCGAGCGACTGCACCTGTTCGGCGACCGCTGGCCGGGTGTCGAAGGCCTCCACCCTGGCGCCGAGACGCTTGGCCGTGGCGATGGCCTGCAGGCCGGCGACTCCGGCACCGATGACGAACACCCGCGCCGGGGCGATGGTGCCAGCCGGGGTCATCATCATCGGAAAGATCTTGGGGCAGTGGGAGGCGGCTTCGATCACCGTGACATAGCCAGCAAGGTTCGCCTGCGAGGAGAGGGCGTCCATCTTCTGCGCCCTCGTCGTGCGGGGAACCATCTCCACGGCGACGGTGGTGACTCCCCGCTCGGCCAGTGACTGCACCAGTCGACGCTCGTTGAAGGGGTCGAGAAAGCTCACGTGAACCGTGCCGTCCGACAAGAGGCCCACGTCATCGTCGCTGGGCTTGCGCACCCGCAGCACGATTTGCGAAGAGACGATGGCGGAGGCGATGTCGTGTACCACGTCGGCGCCGGCGGCTTCGTACTCGGTGTCCGGCAGTCCGGAAGCGATGCCGAGACCGGCCTCGACCATGATGTCGAAGCCGAGTCCGGCCAGCTTTTTCACGCCTTGCGGCACCAGCGCCGCGCGCAACTCACCGGGCCAGGTTTCTTTGGGCACCGCGATGCGCATGGCGAAGTGAACCCGATAAAAGCTGATGTGGTACGGAACTGGTGGACAGTCAAGCAGCAAGGCGCGACAGCCGCGTAGCTTAATCGAAAGCGCCCTCCGATAACAGGCAAAGTGGCGGAAAGTGGCGGAAAAGCGGCGAAGTGAGACGGACAGGGAAGGAGGGCATTCTGCGTTCTGTCCGAGCGCCTCTAGCCGCTTGCGGTATGTTTCGGGGGCATGAGTCCGGTGGCGATGGGGTGAGCATCGAGACGGCTGAGGTTCGGGCAGAGCGGATTGCCGAAGGGTTGTATCCGCATCAGGTGGAAGGGGTGGCGTTCCTCTTGGGACGTCGGCGCTCCATTCTTGCCGACGACATGGGTCTCGGCAAGACGCGCCAGTCGGTGCTGGCGATGGTGGAGGCGGCGCCGGCGGGGCCGTATCTGGTGGTCTGTCCGGCGTCTGTGAAGCACAACTGGGCGCGCGAGATCGGGCTTGCGCTTGGCGAGGTTCCGACGCACGTAATCGGTGTCGAACGCTGCCCCGAACCGGATTGGCGCGGCTGGGTGATCGTCAACTACGACCTCTTGAAGCGCGAGATCGAGGCGCTCAAGGCCATCCCGTTCGCCGGGTTCGTGTTTGACGAGGCGCACTATCTGAAGAATCACCGCGCCCGGCGCAGCATCCTGGCGCGGGAGTTGCTGCCGGACGAGGACCATGCCGCCGGTGGGGCCCTCCTGCCAGACCGCGGCGGGGAAAGCGAACCGACGGTGCATGTCCTAACCGGTACGCCGCTCACCAACCGGCCTCGAGACCTGTTCCCACTGCTGCAGCTCGTGCGCCATTCCCTGGGACGCAGTTTTCTCGCCTTCGCTAAGCGCTATTGCGACGCCACGCGCAACGACTACGGCCATTGGCTCACCGCCGGTGCAAGCAATGTGGAGGAGCTTTCCCTGCAACTGCAGGGGATCATGCTGCGACGGCGCAAGGAGGAGGTGCTGGACCTGCCGCCGAAGCAGCGCACATGGATCGACGTGGACGTGCCGGACGAGGTGCGGGAGCGGCTCAATGCGGTGCTTGCGGATTTCCTCGACGACAGCCGCCGAACGGCACGGGGCGGCCGCGCCGGCATCGCCATGTTCGCCGGCGCGCGGCGGCGGCTGGCGGAGGCGAAGGTGGCTGAGACCCTCGACTTTGTCCGGGGAGCGGTGGACCAGGGCGAGAAGGTGGTGCTTTTCTCCTGCTTCACCCATGCGACCCGTCGCTTCGAGCGGGCGCTCGGGGAGATGGCGGTGGCGGTGACGGGCGAAGTGCCCACGGCCAAGCGCCCGGCGCTGATCGACCGGTTCGAGAACGACGACTCGGTGCGGGTGTTCATCGGCCAGATTCACGCCGCCGGCGTCGGCATCAATCTCACGTCGGCGCGAGTAGTGGTGTTCAACGATCTCGACTGGGTGCCGGCCAATCATTGGCAGGCGGAGGATCGGGCGCACCGCATCGGCCAGGACCGCACGGTGCACGTGACCTACATGGTGGGTGCCGGCACGCTCGAGGAGTTCGTGCGCTCGGTGCTGGAAGCGAAGTCGGCGCTCATCGACGACATCGTCGAGGCGGGAGCGCTGGCCGAGAAGGTGGGTGCGGAGGCGCCCGACGACATGCTGGCGGAACTCAAGCGCATGGTGGGGCATCTGGGCGCACAGGCGGAGGCGGCTCAGGGTTTGCCGGGCGAGGGCATGGAGGCGTTGCTGCGGCAGGCGAGCCGCGAATATCTCGAGCGTCACGGCGCGCGGCTGGGGGACGCGCGGCGGCGCGCTTTGAAGCCGGTGTCGGAGGACGCCATCCGCGCGCTGGCTGCGGTGTTGGCAGGGCCCGGGAGAGAGGTGTTCACGGTGGCGAGCTCCTCCGGCGGCCGCCGCTATCGGCTGGAGGTGGAAGGCGCCGACGTGACCTGCGACTGCAACGGCTTTCACTATCGCGGCATGTGCCGCCACGCCCGAGCGCTGAAGGAAGCGCTGGCGAACGGGAAGGAAGTGCCGGAGGGATACGAACGGGCATAGGTGGGCCCGTCTCGCCCCTTCGACCTCGTCTCCATGCCCGAGGCGGCCCGCATTGGTCATCGCCCCCAGCCCAACCCAGCCCCCCCTCCGAGAAAGGCCGTGGACGGCCTTTCTCGACTCCCCCGCGAGGGGG
>JAPPDJ010000093.1 GCA_028824555.1 Gammaproteobacteria bacterium
CAAACGCTGTGTGACGCGAAACAAGCCCTGGAGGTGAACTCCTAGGGCTTGTTCTGGGTGACGGGAAGGGCCGTGGCGAGAGGCACCCATTTCACCTAGTCCACACCACCGACCCGCGAAAACGTCAGGATGCCGTGGGTTGGGATGATGGCGTGAATCTGCCTGTCGTCCAACGTCGGGGCCATGCCGGTCGGGATGTCGTAGTTCGGCATGGCGGGGCCGTTGAATCTGTCGCCGCGCGCCGTGACCGCGTCCGTCTCGAAGAGCTCGCCTGTCTGCGGATCTAGCCGAACGGTGATCGCGAGACCCGGGCAGAGGAAGTCCGCGGTGACGCCGTCGCGGCGGACATCGCCAAACTGGCAATGGGTGGCTTGCCAAGGCCAATTCCAGAACCTCGCCAACTCGGCGACGTGTTCCACCGTCGAATCGTCAAGGGAAAAGGCGTGCGTGGTTCCGTTGTATGTGTGTACGAAGAGGAGAGCGTCGTCGTCGCTGATCGCCATCGTACTTCGTCTGCGGGAATGATAGCTGCCGAAGTTGTGTGTGGCGTCCAGCCGGGTCAGCGCCCCCGATTCCAGGTCGCGGTCGAACACCCACAAGTACTGGGAAGTCGTCGTGTAGAGGCGCCGGCCGTCATTCGACATGATCGACGCGGGGATGCCCCACCTCAGTTCGTGGTTCTCCACGAAGCGGAGATCTCCGTCAGGACCAACCGTGTAGGTTTCGATGCCGTGGCTGCTAACGCCAACGCGGTACAGGTTCAAGCCGGCGTTGTCCATCAGCAACTGCTCCGCGCAAGTGCTCGGGCCGTCCTCGACTTCGAGCTCCCCGAGATCCTCGAGCCGCCATCCTGGCGCGATCGGAGCAAACTCTCGCCAGGAACCGCAGTCGTCGGCGAGCAAGCGGCCACGGCCCTGGTCCCAGACCAGTCGCGCACGCGCGAGGTCGAACTTGCTCTCGATCAGTTGAACCTTCCCGAATGCGCCGGCGCCACGCTGCTCGAAGACCTGCAGCCCCAGACGCGAGCCAAGGTAGAGGGTGCCGTCATCCCTGTTTCGCGCCAACGCGCCGGGGCCGCGGATCAGTACGGGTTCATCCTGCGAGTCTCGGTCCCCGTCGGCCAGCCGACCGATGTACCGCAGCCACGCCGGCGCAGCGGCTTTCTCCCACCGTAGCGTGAATTCCCCGCGGTCGGCGCCTCGCGTACCGACTGCAATCGCATACCTGACGCCCTTTTCGAGCTCGACAAGCACCTCGGTTGGCTCGTCGCCACTTCGCTGCCAGCGGCTTGACGCGGCGATCTCGAGGCCCGACCCGTCGGCGGCTTGCCGATGGACGGTGAGCTCCCACGGACCCGCCTCGCCTTCGACTGCGAACCGCACCCACCCCGACCGATCGGCCTCGTGGGTCCACCAGAGCGCCGCACGACCGATCCGGTTTCCCTCACCCTGGCCTGTCGTCGCGAACTCGTTCGAGCCGACGACGGAACCGGACGACCCGGCCAAGACGCCACTCGCCTCCACGCGGTCGTTTTCCGGCGTCGGACCCAGAACCAGCGTCGCAGAAGCCCAGCCGACATCAAAGGCCGCCAGATCATCCGCCACGAACCCCAACGAGATCCAGTAGCGCTCGCCGGCCGCCGCCGCGACCACGGCGTCGTGGGCCGCGCCGGGCCGGGCGCTGGCAATGAGCTCGAGGTCTTCGAGATCCGTCCCGGCGAACACCGAGAGCTTCAGCATCGGATATTGCCCCGTGCGTCCACCCGGGGCCTCAAGGCGCAACGTGAACGAGCCGTCCGCCGGCGCGTCCCAGTGCCACCACCGCGTCCGAACGCCCGACTCCGGGGGCTCGTCCGGCTCCACCGTGGAAGCGCCGCCAACGCTTAGTTGCACGCCCGACCACTCACCTTCCGCGATCTGCTCGGCATTGGCGAACCAGTCGTTCCCCGATGGCTCCTTGTCGATGCGCTGCCAGCGCAAGGTGTAGTCCACGCCCGACTCCTCTCCGCCGCCTTCGGCCACGGCAATCTGGTACTTCCTGCCAGCAGCGGCGAAGAACTGCACTCGACTGGAGGGGGTCGGACCAACCAGGCGCAGCTGCGAGACGTGGTCGCCCTCGAAGACCAGCACATGGCTGCCGCCCTTGAACTCCCAAAGGCCGTCTTCGGGAGCGATCCAGCGAAACCACGTGGTTGCGGCCACCCTGCCGAACGACTCGCCGGGCTCTAGAGTCGCGCCAGCACCGCTGCCTTGGGCGATCCCGGTCTCGCCGGCCAGCAGGATGGCGTCGACGAAGTCGTCATTGCCGGGCCGCCCCTCCGGCGACCACGTCAGGTCCACCGCCGCCCCTCTCGCCGACGAACTCACTCGAATGCGGTAGCGCGCACCCTGCACCGCGAAGAACGACGCGCCCCAGAGACCCGACGCCACTTCGTGCAGCGAGCCGATCGCATCGCCCTGGTACACGTCCACCCGGTCGAGACGGCGTTCGTCGGGCGCCCTGTCTTCCGGGAACCGCTCGATGCCGGGCACCTTGAACCGGAACGGCCCCGCGGTCGGCGCGGTCCACGTGTACCACACCGACCCACTCGGGCGGCCTCGGCTCGAGGTTGAGTGGCGCACCGCCGGTTCGCCGGGCTCCGGTGTAGCCAGCAGCAGGTCCAGCGCGATGGAACCGGACGCCCCCGGCAGCCGCGTTGCGGCCGAGAAGGCGTCATTGGCAGGCCGAACCGGTTTCTCCTCGGCACCCTCGCCGATATCGACGGTCGCCTCTCCCGCGTGCCCGTTCCAAGCGCTTGCCGCGAAGTGAAGGCGGGCCCCCTCCGCCTTCTCTGCGACCCGAACCAAGAGGTGAATCCTCCTCGTCTCCCCGGCGGCCAGTTCGCCAACCGGAAGCGACGAGCCGAGCTCGAACGGCCTGTCGGCACGAGCGAAAAGGCTGTAGTTGGCCGGCACCGGCGCCGCCACCTCTTCCGAGAGGCTAATGCGGCTGCGGAAACGGGTCGTCCACACCCCCTCGACCGTCACGGCCTCATCGCACCTCGCTGAATCCGAGCGGCAGTCGATGTGTAGCTGCGTCCCGGCCGCCACGTAACCGTCGGCGCTCAGCGCAAGCGTCAGCTCGTGCAAACCGGCGCCTCTGAGGGCGACTCTGTTCGCCGCCACTTCGACGGTCGGCGTGGAGGCGCCGCGAATCAGCGTCCAAGCCACCGCCGCCCGCGGCGGTGCGGTGTAAACCCGGTTCGCCACAACTTTGACGCGGTAAGTGCCGGGGGCTGGGTCACGCACGACGAGCCACTCGACGTTGTCGATCCGCGAGCGCGAGACGTGCTCGCCACATGCATGCGACGCGCAGTCGGCACCCTCGTCGAGCCACAGGTCCAAGTCGTTCACGACCGTGCTCGCCACCGCGTCGGCGGGCGGTTCGTCCCACGTCATGACGACGTCCAGGCGGCTCGCACCCGGCGGCACCTCGATGTCGTGGTAGGCGTATTCGCCGCCCGTCAGTTCGGTGGTCGCGCTGCCGCTCCGCCAGCCGTCGGGCCGGTCGCGCTGCAGCACCGCCGTACGCGCGGACACCTTGCCCATGCCGTAACGAACCTGCTGCGGGCCTGGTCCCGCGCTGTTGTCAGGCGCAAATCCGCCGCCCTCTTCCAGCCACGCATCCGGTCGGACCGCGCTGGCCATCAACCGCGCCCGGGTCAACGCGGGGCGGTTTCTGTGTACGCGCACGGCGTCCAGCAGCAGCGCTGCCACACCGGCCACTGCCGGCGACGCCATGCTCGTGCCGTTGATGGCCCGATAGCCGCCGCGGGCGCCGCCGCCTGCGGCCGAGTAAACGCGCACACCCACCGCCACGACGTTGGGCGCCAGACGCCCGTCCGCGGTTGGGCCGTGGCTGCTGAAGGACGCGAGCTCGCCACCGTCCGTCGTGGCACCCACCGCCAGCGCATTCTTCGCCGCGCCGTAATTCGAGAACCCGGCTCGGCTCGCGTTGGACTGCGCGACCACATAAAGCTGCCGGTGGGCCCAAACCGTCGAGTCGAGCTTGCGGGCGCCAAAGTCTCGCCCTTCATGGACCAGGTTCGTCCACGACAGGCTCATGTTGACGATCTGCGGCTTCACGCGCTGCGACATGCCACCATTCGTGCGGCAGTCCGTCGCCTTCGCCAGATACTCCATCCCCCGTGTGACGCTGGCACCAGAGCTGGACCCGCGCCGGGTCAACACCTTTGCGAACCGGATGTGGCGCACGGCCGGCGCCATGCCGGCGAACTGCCGCTCAATGCTGCCGGAACCCGCGACCGTTCCCGTGACGTGCGTGCCGTGCCCGTGCTGGTCAACCCACAGGTCGTCGTCCTCCTCGATCGTCTCCTCCGCTCCGCCATAGCTGCTGAACACGAAGTTCGCGCCGCAGACGCTGTCACGGCCCGCGGCGATGTCCGGGTGGTTGATGTTGAGTCCCGTGTCCATCACCGCAATCGGCACCGAGCTCCCGCGGACTCCCTGATACCGCCCGAGAAAGGAGTTGTAGCGCCAGAGCGCATCGACACCCATGGCGGGCACCGCCGTGTCATGCACTGCCTCAACCACGGGCACGGGCTCAATGGCGACGACATAGTCTTTGGCTGCGAGGGCCAGGATCGCGGCCCCGTCAGCCATCGCGAGGTACGCTCGGAGCGCCGGATCGTGAGTTCCCACGGCGACGCCTAGGTCCGCCATGGCCCGGCGCCATCGACCCTGGCGGTCTTCATCCATCAAGGTCACGTAAACCTCGGTACGCGCCGACTGCACTGCCAGCGGACCGTCCCCGAACGCCGCGAGCTTGGCCTCGGGCGGCATCGCCCCGATGGCCCTGACGGCGGCGAGCGACTCGATCAGCCGGAGACCGCCCGCATCGGCCGGCAGTCGCGCACGAAACAGATGGCCCGAGCGCCCGACAATCGTCGCCCCTGTGCCCGCAAGCGCTCGACCCAGATCTGCATAGGTGGCACCGGGCGCCGGGTGCACCCAACCGAACGACCAGGGCCGCCCTGCCGATACGGCTTGATCCACCAAGGAAGCCACGCCCGCCAAGGCAAGCCACTCGGGCGCTGGTTCGTCCGCTGTTGCCGCCGCTACGTTCTCGACGCGGGCCTTGGCCATTTCGCCGTGGTGCGTGACGAAGTCGTAGCCCGGCGGCGGCCTTGCACCTGCTACGTCCGGCGGAGGCGGGCTGTCGGCGGCTCCTTGAAGCAGAGGCGACCGCGGCGCGGCAGCATCTTGCGCCTGTCGACCAAGGCCCTCAGCAGCAATCCGTGGGTCCTCGGCGGGTGCCGTTTCCTGCCCGCGCTCGATCCTCAACTCACCCCGGTGCAGCAGGACGGCGGCGCTTGCCAGTAGCACGCCCACTGCCAGCAGCCACAAAGCACGGCGTGGCCTCACCAAGGTCTCACGGAGCCGGCACCGAGACCCCTCCTGTCACTCCCCCCTCGCGGGGGAGTGACAGGAAGGGGCCTAGCAATCGACCCTCCTCAATCACCACCGTCCAAGCCGGCGTTGACTGCGGCAATCGCCTCCCCCCGAAGTCCCTGCTTCACCGAGGCATATGCCGCGCCGTCGAGTTGGGTGAAGGAACGGGCCTTGTCGAGGGCTGCGTCGCGCAACTGATCCGCCGGCACCACCTCGTCCAGGAAGCCGGCGTCGCGGGCCTCTTCCGGGTTGAACATGGTGGCAGCAATGGCGGCGCGGCTCAGGTGGCGCTTGGAGAGGCGTTCGTTCGCCAGCATCAGGCCGAACGGGGGCAAGCTCATGCCGATGGCGGTTTCGTTGAGGCCGATGCTGAAGTCGCCAGCGGTGCCGACGCGATAGTCGCCGGTGAGGAGGCAGAAAGCACCGAGCGCGACGGCGTGGCCGGTGGCTGCAATCACGAGAGGCAGAGGGAATCCGTAGAGGCGCATCATCAGGCGGGCGCCGCCAAGGCTCATGGCGCGAGCTGCCTCTGGATCATCACCCCGGATGACCTTGAGATCGAACCCGCCGGAGAAGAGCCCGGGGCGGCCCATCAGCACAACCGCCTTGGCCTCCTGGGCCTCGGCGCGGTCGAGCAGGGAGTTCACGGCCTCGATCATGTTCGGGCCGAACGCATTGGCCTTGCCGTCGTTCAGAGTCACCACGGCAACGTCGCCGACGGTCTCGTAACTTGCGTATTCGGTCATGCTCGCCTCGTGGCCGTCTAAAAGCGCGCGAGTTTACAACGGGACCTATGACGGAAGGCGTTCGGCTCACCCACCTTCGTTCATGAGCCGGTCGAAGGCGTACCGGCTGTCCGGCGTGATGGGCGCGACGACCCCATCGGCGATCTCCCGGGCGCTGTGGAACCGCACGCTCTCGACTTCTTCGGCCTGAAGCGTGAAAGGTCCCTCGTGGACGCAGGTGAAGGCGCGTCCGAAACAGCGTGTGTGCTGGTTGCCGAAGTAGAAGTCGAAGCGGCGCACAAGCGGCGTCTCCCGGATGCCGAGCTCCTCAAACGCCTCTCTCTCGGCGCAGGCCTCAAACGACTCGCCCGCCGCCACCACACCGCCGGCGGCCAGATCGTAGTAGCCGGGATACAGGTCCTTGGTCGCTGTCCGCCGCTGCACGAGCACTCGCCCTTCGAGGTCGAAGACGAAGATGTACGTTGCGCGGTGAGGCAGATTCCGTTCGCGCATCAAGCGCCGGGGCTGGTCCCCCACGGGCCGGTTGGTGGCGTCGACGATCGTGACGATTTCATCACCGGACGCCATTGGCCGGCAGGGCCTTGCGTCAAAACGTCGCAATCGCGTTGACGGGCGAGCCGGTTCCGGTGGGGGCCCGCAGCGGCGCAGCCGTCAGCAGGAAGGTCCATCGCTTGCGCTCCACCGCCGCCGCCGACACCGCGGTGAGGTCCATGACGTCCAATACGGGCATGCCGAGAGCGGTGAGCACCAGCAGGTGTACCGGCGCGCCGACGCCCTCCACACCGGATGGGTAGACATCAAGGCCGCCGTCGGTGCCGACAATGGCCACGTCCCGGGCCTTGAGCCAGGGCACGGTGGAGGCGTGAAAGCCCGGGTAACCGCCTTCGTGCGGTCCCTTGGCGGCGCGACGCAGCCAGCGGCCGGTGTTGAGCAGCACGGCATCGCCGGCCCCGACTTCGATGCCGGCCTCCTCTTCCCAAGCCTCGAGGTCGGCGACGGTGACGGCTTCGCCTGGCTCGAGCCATTCACGCCCCTTGAGCCGCGGAATGTCCATCAACACGCCCCGGGTGAGGATTCCGTCGCCGATGTTGTCGATGCCGAGATTCGTGCAGCCGGCGGCATTCGTGCCGGCCACGTCGAAGCCGTTGTAGTACTTGCCGTCGTTGGCGAGGTGGCAGAGCGCGTCGATGTGCGAGTGGCCAAAGCCGTGGAACATGATGCTCCAGACGTCGGTAGCCCAGCCGCCGGCGGCCTCCGGCAATGCCTGCATCGAATGCTCGAACGGCGAGCTATTGTCCGCCGCCGCCTCTGTCGAGAGCGGATGCGCCATCGAAATGGACACACCCTCGGTCACCAGCCTTGCCGCCGCGATGCGTACCGCTGGCGTGATGAGGTTCATGGTGCCGCGCTGGTCGTCCTCGCCCCAGCGGCCGTGATTCGACAGTTCCGATGCCCAGATCTGGATCGTTTCGCTGGTGACCGCGCGCTCGTCGGCGTGGGTCGCCGACATGATTCCGAAGAGGAAACCTGCCGCGGCGACGACGCCTCGTGTCGCTCCCCTTCCCATGTCCGAGCTCCGATCTGGCCCTAGAGGAATCGGATCATAGCCGGCTCATGCGCGGTGACGTGACGGTCGCGCCCGAAGCCTCAAGGTCGCGGCAACTGCTCCGTCAACGCCTCATGGGTGCCGATTACCGAGCGGGGCCCGGCGGGGCCCAGGAATCGATGCACCATCAGGCGCGTGAACTCCGCCTTCTCGCGATCGTTGAGGTCGTCGTAGCCGTCACTCTCGGTGAAGGCGCGGTAGTCCTCGCTGGTGTCTGCGTAGGGGACGATGTAGGCGGGGGTCATGTCCATGAGGATCGCCGCCCGTCCGCTCTCGCTTCGGTTGACCCCGGCGCGATGCCACGTGCGGGTGTCGAACAGGATCATGCTGCCGGCGGGCGCTTCGATGATGTCCGCATCCGGGCCGTTGTACGGCAAGCCATTGGCGGCCCGATAGTCCGGGTGGTAGGCATCCTTCGCAAGCCCCCACTCCTCCGGCGGCCCGTGGTCCAACGCGTGCGAGCCGAGCTTGAACGCCGTCGCGCCGTGGAACTTGGTGAACTCCGAGACGCAGACGATGCGCTGCACGCCCATGACCGTCTGCCCGCTTGGCGTCGGCACCTTGCCGTGGGCGTTGATGCCCCAGTGGTAGGGGTAGTCGGAGTGCCAGCCCTGCACCGTGCGCTTGCCGTCGTCCGGCGTCAGCACACCCACCCCCGGCGAATGCGCCATGCGGATGTCGTCTGTCTGCATGTAGCTGCGCGAAAGCCAGACCGAAATCGGCTCCACCGCCGTCTTCGCCAGCGCACTGCCCTGGCACAATTGCCGCCGCTTGCGATCTTGCGAGCGCACGGTGTAGCCATCCGTGCCGGCGATGCGCTGCAAGGCATCCACGATCCGGGGCGCCAAAACCGCCGCAAGGCACACCCAGCCATGTTCCCGCAAGTGGTCGAGGTACTCCGACGGCAGCCGCTCCGGCCCATGGACAATGGCGAAGGGCCCACGCACCCCATCCACCTCAATGCCAGCCCCTTCGCCGGCAAGGTCCTTGGCGTCAAGCGCGACCGATGCCAGCGCATGCCGCAGACGCCCACCATCGAGGCGCCACATGAGATCGTCCGAGATCTCCTCGGTGAGCGTAAGCCCACCCTCACCGTCGGCAAGAAAACGCCCATCCGGCGCGACCACCATGCTGTAGTGGGACTCCGGCGGCGCAAACCGCACCGCCCGCTCGCTGAAAGTGTCTTTGGGCTTCATCACTACGATCATAGCCGGACACCTCCCCAGGGCAAGCAAGCCGGCTAGCGCGGATCAAGTGCCTCTGTCACTCCCCCCTCCGACAAACGGCGAGGAACGCCGTTTCTCGACTCCCCCGCGAGGGGGGAGTGACAGGAAGGCCCTCGCACCACCAACAACGGTCGTGGCGTGCACTTTCCTGTCACTCCCCCCTCGCGGGGGAGTCGAGAAAAGCGTCCCCGCTTTTCTCGGAGGGGGGGCCGCCGACCCGACCTCCGTACCCCACAATCTCCGAACGAAGCCCCTCCTGTCACTCCCCTTTCGCGAGCGAACGCAATGGTGCCGAAGCCGGCCCAACTATTACGCAATCGAAACGCAATTTTTCGCACAATACGCGCAATACAACGCGCAACTGATTGAAATGCCTAACCAATTATGCCTAGTAAAGCGCTCGCCAATTGCGGCTTAAGCCCAAATTGACTCAATCTGCACCGCCCGCATCCGGCGATGTCGATGGCCAGACGCCAAGGCCAGGCAGCTTGATCGCAGGTGGCCAGAAGCGGACGCCGGCCACCAGGCTCCCCACGTTCAGCTCCACCCCTTCGCGAGGAGAGGCGAGCAGGCCCAGCGCGCCAAAGAGGGAAACCTGCAGGCCGCCGCCCGGCGAACGTGCCGCCATCGTCCCGTTCGGCAGGAAATCCTTCCCAATCGCGGTTGGGGGCAAGTCCAGGCCAAGCGCCGGCACCTGCCGGCCCACGTGCGCCGTGAAGGTGTTGCTGTTGGGGCCGGGCCAGGTGCGGTACTGGTTTGCATAGGGGTAGCTCGCCACCGCCGCCTCCACGGCGTCAATGATCGCCTCGGCCCCCTCCCCGCGCCGGTCCACCAGCAACTGCGGCGGGTTGGAGAACCACTGTGCGTCCGGATTGCCGCGCCCGCTCGCAAGCGCCGGAATGCCGCGCCTGAGGCGCCAACCGATCACCTCGTGGCGCCGGTAGTGGTCGTCGCCCTGGCGTTTGGTGGCGATCCAAGTGTGCACGGCAACGCCGCCGCGAGTGCCCCAGGTGCGTGCCGCGAAGACCTGCACCACCGCACCCGGATGCGCGTCCGGCGCCGGGGAAAGGCCGGTGGGGGCATGGCTGGCTTCGCGCCAGTGCGGATGGCCCAAGTAGGCGCGATGGGTAAGGCCAAGCACGGCCGGCAGCACGAACAGGGCCAAGATGGAACCAATGATCCACATGAGAGGTTTCTTCAACGGTTTTCTTTCACGAACGCCTGACGCGGTTTCGCTTTCGGAGGGATTAGGGACTGCTGGACGATTTCGGCGGCCCCCCCTCCGAGAAAGGCCGGGGACGGCCTTTCTCGACTCCCCCGCGAGGGGGGAGTGACAGGAATGGTGGCACGCGCGAGGGGGGGGAGTGACGGGAATGGTGGCACGTGCGAGTGGAGTGAGAGGTGGGGGGGTAGGCACACCACGAGACGCCGGGAAACGGCTTCAGCCGCCGCGATTCGCTACCAAGTCATCCACCACCGCAGGGTCTGCGAGCGTCGTGGTGTCCCCCAGGTCTTCCACGTCGCCGGCGGCGATCTTGCGCAGGATGCGGCGCATGATCTTGCCAGAGCGGGTCTTTGGCAGGCCGGGTGCCCACTGGATTGCATCCGGCCTTGCGATGGGGCCGATCTCGCTGCGCACGAGGCGGACGAGTTCGTCCTTCAACGCGTCCATGTCCTGGTTGATGCCGGCCATCGGCGTCACGAAGGCATAGATGCCCTCGCCCTTGATGTCGTGCGGGAAGCCCACCACGGCGGCTTCGGCCACGGCTTCGTGCAGCACCAGCGCGCTTTCCACCTCCGCCGTGCCCATGCGGTGGCCGGAGACGTTGATTACGTCGTCCACGCGGCCGGTGATCCAGTAGTAGCCATCGGCGTCGCGGCGGGCGCCATCGCCGGTGAAGTAGAAGCCGGGATAGGCCGCGTAGTAGGTGTCGATGACGCGCTGGTGGTCGCCATAAACGGTGCGAATCTGGCCGGGCCAGGCGGAGGTGATGACGAGGTTGCCGGTCGCCTCGGTCTCGTCGATCAACTTGCCGTCGGCGTCCATCAGCGCTGGCTGCACGCCGAAGAATGGGCGTGTGGCGGAGCCTGGCTTGAGGGCGGTTGCGCCGGGCAGGGGCGTGATCATGATGCCGCCGGTTTCCGTCTGCCACCACGTGTCGACGATGGGGCAGCGCCGCTCGCCGACGACGCCGTGGTACCACTCCCACGCCTCGGGGTTGATGGGTTCGCCCACCGTGCCGAGCAAGGCAAGGCTCTGCCGAGAAGTCGCCGTGACGAACTCGTCGCCCTGGCTCATGAGCTGGCGTATGGCGGTGGGGGCGGTGTAGAAGATGTTGACCTGATGCTTGTCCACCACCTGCCAGCAGCGGGAAGCGTCCGGCCAGTTCGGCACGCCCTCGAACATGAGCGTGGTGGCGCCATTCGCGAGCGGGCCATAGACGATGTAGGAATGTCCGGTCACCCAGCCGACGTCAGCGGTGCACCAATAGATGTCGCCATCGTGGTAGTCGAAGACGTAGCGGTGGGTCATCGCGGCGTGAAGAAGGTAACCGCCGGTGCCGTGCTGCACGCCCTTGGGCTTGCCGGTGGAGCCGGAGGTGTAGAGGATGAACAGGGGATCTTCCGAATCCATCACCGCCGGCTCGAACTCGGCCGGCTGTGCGCCGACGAGTTCGTGGTACCAAACGTCGCGGCTCTCGTTCCACGTCACCGGGTTGCCGGTGCGCCGCACCGTGAGCACGGTGTGGACGTTCGAGCATTCCGCCAGCGCCGCCTCCGCATTCTCCTTGAGCGGCACCGAGCGACCGCCGCGCATGCCCTCGTCGGCGGTGATGAGCACACGGCAATCGGAGTCGAGGATGCGGTCCTTGAGGGAGTTCGGCGAGAAGCCGCCGAACACCACCGAATGGATCGCGCCGATCCGGGCACAGGCCAGCATCGCGTATGCGGCCTCTGGGATCATCGGCAGGTAGATGCACACCCGGTCGCCCTTGCTGACGCCCCGGGCAGTCAACGCGTGGCTGAGGCGACAAACCTCGTCATGCAGCTCCTGGTAGGTGATGGTCTTGTCGTCGTTCGGATCGTCGCCTTCCCAGATGATGGCGGCCCGCGAGGCTCGCGCCGGCAGATGCCGGTCGATGCAGTTGTAGCTGGCGTTTAGCGTCGCCCCCCGAAACCACTCGACCCGCCCCGCTGGCAAGTCGCTCCAGGAAACCTCCGACCAGTCCGAATGCCAGTCGATGAACTCCCGTGCCTGCGCCGCCCAGAACGCATCGGGGTCTGCCACGGACTCCCGATACAGCGCCCGATATCGAGCATCGTCAATGTGCGCCTTGCGAGCGAACTCGGGCGGAACGGGATAGCTGCCGGCCATGTCGAGCCTTTATGCCGAAAAACGGCGGGAGCTTAACCCAGCCGATTGAATCGAACGAAACGGCGGCCCCCCTCCGAGAAAGGCCGGGGACGGCCTTTCTCGACTCCCCCGCGAGGGGGG
>JAPPDJ010000134.1 GCA_028824555.1 Gammaproteobacteria bacterium
GGCTGTGGCCGGAGTTCTGGTCCAACGCCTGCTGCTCCCATCCACGTCGGGGCGAAGGCTTGCCGCAAGCGGTGGTTCGGCGCGCCGAGCAGGAGCTCGGGCTCGCCGTTGCGCCGGAGTTCCTGTTCAAGTTCCAGTACCGGGCCAGCTTTGTGGATGCCGGGAGCGAGTTCGAGCTGTGCTCGGTATTCGTCGCCCACGACTCGCCCCAACCACTCGTTAACGCCACGGAAATCGCCGAGTGGCGCTGGATCTCGCCCGACGATCTCGATCGAGAAATCGAAATGGCACCCGCGCAGTTCACGCCGTGGTTCAAGATCGAGTGGAAACGCCTCCGGTCGGACTTCGCGTCCGAGATCACACCGCCATGAGGCGTTCACGCTCCTGCCATGGGGGCCTGTCTCGCGGCGATTAGCGCACCGTCGGTGCCTTGCTTGCTTCGCCTTCGGCGAGACGCCACTTCGTGAGCCTTTTGCGACGCAAGCTCTTCGCCGGCCCGTTGGCGTTGACTCGGCTTCGGTTCGAACCCGTATAGAATCAAGCCGTTGGACGGTGTGTTCCATGCGAGGACTGTAAGCCATGTCCCAATCCCAACCGACCGCCCTGGGCTCACGAATCCCGAGCTTCTTCAAGCTCGGCATCGGCGCACGCATCGCCGCGCTGCGCAACCGAACGGAGTTGACCGAAGAGGACCTCGTCGCGCTCGACTCGGGCACGCACACGCTGAAGGCGCATCTCGCCGACAAGATGATCGAGAACGTCGTGGGTGTCTTCGGACTGCCCATGGGTGTCGGGCTCAACTTCCTGATCGATGGGCGGGAAGTGATCGTGCCCCTCGCGGTGGAGGAGCCCTCCATCGTTGCTGGGCTCTCGGGCGCTGCGCGCACGGCGCGGCTGTCCGGCGGCTACCGCACCGAGGTCACGGACCCGGTACTCATCGGCCAGGTGCAGGTCGTCGACGTGCCAGACCTCGAGCTCGCGCGCCAGAACCTGCAGGGCAGGCAAGAGGAGATCGTCAACCTCGCCAACAGCCTGCATCCAAAGATGGTTGCAAGGGGCGGTGGCGCCCGAGAGATCGACGTCTTCCACCACCGCGTCCCCGAAGGCGGCAATCCGGAAGGCCCGGAGCGCGACATGCTCGTGCTGCATCTGCTGGTGGACACGCGCGACGCCATGGGCGCCAACGTCGTCAATGGCATGTGCGAAGGCGTCGCGAGCCTGGTGGAGGCGATCACCGGTGGCAAGGTCTTCCTCCGCATCCTGTCGAACCTTGCCGACCGCGCGCTGGTGCGCGCCGACGTGCGCATCCCCGTGCAGAATCTCGCCATGCGCGACTACGCCGGCACGGAGGTGCGCGACGGGATCGTGCTGGCCAACGACCTTGCCTTGGTGGATCCCTACCGCGCCACAACCCACAACAAGGGCATCATGAACGGCGTGGATGCCGTGGCCATCGCCACGGGCAACGACTTTCGAGCCATCGAAGCCGCCGCCCACGCCTATGCGGCGCGCAGTGGGTCGTACAGGGCATTGACCAGATGGTTCGCCGCCGACAACGGCGATCTCGTCGGGCGCATCGAGATGCCTATGAAAGTCGGCACCGTCGGCGCCCCGCTGGAGACGAATCCCACCGTGCGCCTGAGCCACCGCCTGCTCGGAAATCCCAATGCCGCGCAACTAGCGGCGGTGATTGGTGCAGTCGGATTGGCGCAGAACTATGCCGCACTGCGCTCGCTCGCGACCGCCGGCATCCAGCAGAACCACATGACGTTGCATGCGCGTAGCGTCGTTTCTGCCGCCGGCGTGCCGGAGGAGCTGTTCGACGAGGTGGTCGAGCGCCTGATCGAGAGCGGCGAGGTCAAGGTCTGGAAGGCCGAGGAGGTGGCGCGCCAACTGACTCGAAAGACCGTCGTGGCATCGTCGGATGCGGAGTCGCGCAGCTCGGCGTGCGGCAAGGTCATCATTCTTGGCGAACATGCCGTGGTGTACGGTCGATCGGCCCTGGCCGCACCGACTCCTCTGGCGGTTGAGGCCCGGGTCGTCGACGCGACCGACGGCGTGCGCCTCTTGATCCCCCGTTGGGGCCTCGAACAGCGCATCGCGCCCATCAGCGAACGCCCCACCGGCGCCGCGGGAATGGTGGCGACGTTGCTGCAGCAGCTCGATCTCGACGGACGCGCCATGACCATCGAGGCCTTCCCCGACGTTCCCCGGGGCATGGGGCTTGGCAGTTCTGCGGCCCTGGCCGTAAGCGTGATTCGCGCCCTCGATCGGCACTTCAGCCTCGGCCTGACGGACGCGGCGGTGAACGAGTTTGCCTTTGAATGCGAGCGCACCGCCCACGGCACCCCGTCCGGTGTCGACAACACCGTGGCCACCCTCGGCAAGCTGCTGCTGTTCCGGGCGAGGGCCCAAGGTCGCAGCGAGTCGATCGAGGAGGTGGAGCTCGCTCGGCCGTTGCCGCTGGTAATCGGCCTCACCGGCAAAGAGAGCCTTACGGCGAAGTCCGTGGCCCTAGTCGCCGAGTTCCAGCGCCGCAGCCCCGCTCGCTACGATGCGATCTTCGATCAGATCGAAATGCTCACCACCGCCGGCGCGACGGCAGCACGCAACGGCTCGCTGCTCGAACTCGGCGAACTGATGAACCTGTGCCATGGCTTCCTCAACGCGTTGCAGGTCTCGACCAAGGAAGTGGAGGAGCTTGTCGAGATCGCTCGTCGGCACGGCGCCGCCGGCGCGAAACTCACGGGCGGTGGCGGTGGCGGCGCCATCGTCGCCCTGTGTCCCGACGGAACCGATCAGGTGATGTCTGGCATAAAGTCCGCTGGCTACGAGGCCTTCGCATTCGACGTGACCTAGCCCGCCACCGACAGGCCCGTCTCGGGGAGGAGGCTGTTTACACCTTCTGGCCATTGGTTCTTCGCCTTCGGCGGGAGGAGCGTGATGGGCCCTCACTTCGAGAAACTTCACACCACGCCATCCGCCCGGCACGTCGGTGCGGAATCGGCTTCGACGCAGATCCTTGGTTGCCAACGTATTGGGTGATTTGTCCCATGCTCGGGAGGAGTGACAAAGTGAGACTCGCTGCAGGTATCCGATTGATGACCAGACACGGCCTTGACCCGCTAGGTGCATGGCTTTAGGGTTTTGGCCGAATCCAGAAGGGACGGTTGCACGTTGCAGGCCCCCGGCGCGTACACCGCAGGTTACGCCAAGGCTTGTGGCATAGATTCGACACTGGCGAACAACTACATCCAGCACACGCGTCTGGGTGACCCGCTGCTCGATCCGGTGATGGACGATTTGGCGGACCTTGATGGCACCTCGCTCAGCCGCTTCATTCGCGCCGGCATCGAGCACGAGGACGCAGAGCTTCGGCTGGCCCCGCGCTCGCTCCGCCACTTCTTCGAAGACGCCGTCGGCGTGCCGCCATGGGTGGACTTCCAGTCCCATGCGCCGGCGGTGCGAGCGTTCAACCTCAACGCCGCCACCATGCTCGTGGCGTTTGTTGCGGGAGTCCTCATCGAGGGCTTCTCGACGCTGATCTCGAAGTCGTTCGTCACCACCGGCCGCGTCTTGACGCCCGAGTCGGCGCGCCGTCGCCTGATGCAGAACAATCGCCAGCTCATGGAGGTGTTCTATCCCGGCGGCCTCGACCAGGATGGGGACGGTTGGAAGAAGTCGATGCGCGTGCGCTTCGTGCATGCGCGCGTCCGGCACCTGATCGCCAACTCCGGCGCTTGGGATCTGGACGAGTACGGAACCCCTATCAGCGCCGCCCACATGGGCCTCGCCTTGACGGTTTTCTCCATGCGCCTGCTCGACCATGCCGCCCGCGTGGGGGCGGTGTTCAATGACGAGGAGCAAGCCGGCGTGATGCATGTCTGGCGCTATGCCGGCTACATCATGGGCGTGCCGATGGGCATGCTCTACGAGGATCGCGAACATGCGAGACGGATCCACACGGTCGCACATGTGTGCGAGCCGCCGCCGCAACCCGACGCAGCAACAATGGCAAACGCCCTGATCGGCGCGATCCCGTTGACGGCCGGGATCGAGGGAGCGCGCCAGCAACGCAAGGTCATCAAGCTCGCCTACCGTCTCTCCCGGGCGCTGATCGGCCACGAACTTGCCGACCAACTGCGCTTCCCCAGGATGTCCACAGTGGGATCGCTGTTCGCCTTCCGCGCCAAGCAAAAACTGCAGCGCCGCTGGCAGGGGCGGCAGGGGGTAAGATTCAACAACTTCGAGCAGTTGCTGGATATCTCTGTGTACGACCCGCCCGAAGAGCGCTATCGCTTGCCTGATCACTACCTTTCGGCTCGCTCGCGACCTTGGTAGTCCGGTTGCACTGCCGCAGATGACGACGAGCCCAAAGGCGACCGGGCCCGGCGCTTCCCAAGCTGGGTCGGCGGTCCTGGACCGCTTTGCCACGGTGCTGCTGGATCGGCCGTGGCTGGTGGTGGCGGTCGCCGCACTGGTGATGTTGGCGCTGAGTGGCGGCGCCGTCCGCATCGGCGTCACCAACGACCACCGCGTGCTTTTCGATGAGGACAATCCCGAGCTTCTCGCCTACGACGCGCTGGAAAACACTTACACCGAGTCGGACACAGCATTGATCGCCGTTGCCCCTGGCGAGGGTTCCGTATTCAGCCGCGAGGCGCTTGGCGTCATCGAGTCGTTGACAGAGGCTGCCTGGCAGACGCCCTACTCCATCCGCGTCGACTCCCTGACCAACTACAACCACAGCGAGTCATCGGGTGACGACCTCGTGGTTGGCCCACTGGTGGAAGACGCGACGGCGCTCGACGAAGAGTCCCTCGCACGCGTCGAAGAGATCGCCTTGACGACGCCCGAGACCCGCGGCCGGCTGGTGTCAACCGACGGGCGCGTGGGCGCCGTGGTGGTCACCTTCGCGTTGCCCGAAAGCCCGGACGCGGCGGTGATCGAAATCACCGACCACCTGCATTCTGTGCTGGACGAGTTCCGCAGCGCGCATCCGGGCGTCAGCTTACATGTCACTGGCGAGGTGCTGATGAACCGCGCCTTCGCCGACGCGACGAGGGACGACTTGGAGAAGCTGACGCCTATCGTCTTCCTCGTCATCCTGCTCGTCACCATCGCCATCCTGCGCTCGTTGCTGGCGACGGTGGCGGTCGTGGTGACGCTGATGTTCACCATCAACACGACCATGGGCTTCGCCGGATGGATCGGCACGGTATTCAATCCCGTGAACGCCGGCGTGCCGCTGATCGTGCTGACAATCGCGGTGGCGGACTCCATTCACGTCGTGTCTTCGACCATGACCGGCCTTGGTCGAGGCCTGTCGAAGCGCGAAGCGATCCTCGCGTCCGTGCGCGAAAACGCCCAGCCCGTGTTCCTCACGTCGGTCACCACCGCGATCGCTTTCCTCACCCTCAACGCCTCCGAGGCGCCGCCGTTTCGGGTGCTGGGCAACCTGGTGGCGTTCGGAGTTCTGTGGGCGCTCGTGTACTCAATGGTCTTGCTGCCGGCCGTGCTCGCCCTGCTGCCGCTGGGGCGAGGTCGAGTTCGGGGGGACTGGAAACTCCTCGACCACCTCGCCAGCTTCGTCATCGACCGCCGAGTGACGCTCATCTGGGCCATGAGCCTCGTGACGGCGGTGCTGATCGCGGGCATCTTTCGGCTCGAGTTCACCGACAACTGGACCAAGTACTTCGACGACCGCTACGAGTTCCGGCGCGATACCGATTTCGTGGTGGAGCACCTGACCGGGCTCGAGTCCTGGGAGTATTCGCTCGAGTCCGGCCGCGAAGGCGGGATCACGGACCCGGACTACCTGCGCGCCGTCGATGCCTTCGCACAATGGCTGCGTGAACAACCACAAGTGAGCCACGTGCAGGCGTTTCCCGACATCATGAAGCGCCTCAACAAGAACATGCACGGCGACGATCCCGCCCAGTACCGGCTCCCGGACAACGGCGAGCTTGCCGCCCAGTACCTGCTGCTCTACGAACTGTCGCTGCCGTTTGGCAGCGATCTCAACGACCGGCTTGACATCGCCAAGTCCTCGACGCGATTGACCGCCATGGCCCGCGGTGGCCTCACCGCCAGCCAACAGCGCGACTTCGACCTCAGCGCGCAGGACTGGCTGGACGCCAATGCGCCCCATCTCACGACCCCGGCCACCGGCTTCACGATCGCCTTTGCGCACCTGTCGCAGCGCAACATCGAGAGCATGCTCCAAGCCACCATTCTTGCCATGGCCGGGATTTCGCTCATCCTGCTTGTGGTGCTGAAGAGCTGGCGGCTGGGCCTCGTCAGCCTCGTGCCGAACTACCTGCCGGCCGCCATGAGCTTCGGTGTGTGGGGATACGCGGTAGGCCAGGTTGGCCTTGCCGGCTCGGTCATGACGGCCATCGCCTTCGGCATCGTCGTTGACGACACGACCCACTTCCTCACCAAGTACCGGCGCGAGCGCAATGCTGGCCTTGCCGCCGCGGACGCGGTGCGGGCAACTTTCGCCGAGACGGGGCGGGCGCTCTTTACCACGACCGCCATTCTGGTGGCCGGGTTCCTCGTGTTCGCCGCCTCGGGCTTCGAGGTTAGCTGGGCGCTCGGCGCACTGGTGGCCATCACGCTGTCGCTCGCGCTGGTTGCCGATTTCCTGCTGCTTCCGCCACTGCTCATGGCCCTCGATCGGAGAGACACATGACCATCCGCTTTCCCCTGCGGTGTCCCGGCACCTTGCGTGCCGCCTTTTTCGCCGCGACTGTCGCGGCGATGACGGGCATGGGTTTGCCTGCGGCAGCACAAGATGGTGCTGCAGCCGAACAGATGGGGCTCGAGATCGCGCTCGAAGCGCGGGAGAAGAGGCTCGGCTTCGGCAACTTCACCGCCCGCCAGAGCATGCTGCTGCGCAACAAGCGCGGCCAGGAGAGCCAGCGCGAATTGCGCGTCAAGGTGATGGAAGTCGATGGCGACGGCGACATGAGCCTGTTTGTCTTCGACGAGCCGCGCGATGTCCAGGGGACGGCCTTCCTGATCCACGCCCACAAGGACAAGGGCGACGACCAGTGGCTCTACCTGCCGGCGCTGAAGCGCGTGAAGAGGATCAGTTCGGGCAACCGATCGGGCTCGTTCATGGGCAGCGAGTTCGCCTACGAGGACATGAGTCCGCCCGAGGTCGAGAAGTTCAGCTACCGGCACCTGCGCGACGAACCCTGCGGAGACTTGACCTGCACCGTTGTGGAACGCATCCCCACGGACGAGCGGTCGGGCTACAGCCGGCAAAACGTCTGGCGGGACACCGAGGAACGCCGCACCTGGAAGGTCGAGTACTTTGACCGCAAGGGTGCGCATCTGAAAACGCTCACGCTCGACGGCTACCAGCGCTACCTGGATCGCTATTGGCAAGCGGGCGAGATGACGATGGTCAACCACCTGACCGGCAAGGCGACGACCCTGACATGGACGGACTACGTGTTCCAGACGGACCTCGACGCGAATGACTTCACGCAAGCGGGACTGCGGCGCGTCCGTTAGGGACTCCTTAGTGCGGACTTGCCCCGAACAAAGAAGCCGTATGGCGTGTGGTGCCCGACCTGCTAGCTCGTGCACCCGACTTTGCCAATGGGCGGGGGTTGTGTTGCTCTCGCTCGGGCTCTGCGAACCGGGTTTCGCTGCCGTGACGGAAACGCGAGCGGCGGGTGTGGTCGTTTTCGGAAGCTACTTAAACGAGCGCTTCGCGAAACGTGAGGCCGAGGCCGTTGCCGAGCGGCTCGGCGTTTCGCTAACCGTGACGGTGGCACGGATCGATGGCGCCATCTTCTACCGGATCGTATCGGAGGCTTTGGACGAGGCCGCAGCGCGGCAACTGCTGAAACAGGCCTCCGAGCGAGGCCAGGATGCGTGGTTTGCAGCCTTGCCGGCCGAGCGCCACGCCGTAGTCGCCGAGGCACCGGAGGGCGTGCCGGAACCGGCAACCCCGGACCCGGTACCCGCTCCTGTGGTGCAAACCGTGGCCCAAGAACCCACGGTCTCGCAAACCAAGGAAACCGAAACGCAAGTCGACATCGCCCAAGCGGACTGGACGAGCCGCTTCCACCGCGTCGAGTGGAGCGGCAGCGTGAGCGCCGAGTCACGGTGGTTCTACCGCGATACCGGTCACGCCGGGCAAAGGTCCCTTCCCAACGGGTTCGTGGCGACGCCGCAGCTATACATCGAGGACCGAACCGGCTGGAGCTTCACGCTGTCGCCCTTCTACCGCTTCGATGGCGACGATCCGCACCGCAGCCACGCCGACCTGCACGAGGCCTACGCCCTGTTTTTCGGCGCGCTCGGCGACGGGCAGTGGGAAGCTCGCATCGGCGTCGACCGCACGTTCTGGGGAGTCGTTGAGTCCAACAACCTCGTGGACATCGTCAATCAGATCGACCTCGTGGAGCACCCGGACGAGAAGTCCAAGCTCGGCCAGCCGATGGCGCACTTCGCCTACGTCGGCCACTGGGGCACGATGGAGCTGTTCGGTCTGCCTTACCACCGCCAGCGGACGTTCCCCGGGCGCAAGGGCCGCCTGAGATTCCCGTGGATCGTCGATGACGGCAGCGTCACTTACGAGAGTGCCGACGGGGAACGGCACATGGACTTGGCCGCTCGCTACAGCCACAGCATCGGGCTTTTGGACTTCGGCATCAGCGCGTTCGAAGGGACGAGCAGGGAACCCTTTCTTTCCCCGAGGTTTGGCGCCGACGGGGAAATCGTGCTGGCACCCCACTACGAGCAGATTCGCCAGGCGGGTCTCGATGGCCAACTCACGTTCGACACATGGCTGCTGAAGCTTGAGGCGATACACCGCAGCGGTATGTCCAACCGCCTTGGCGAAAAGGAAGCCTACGCCTCGTTTGTGTTCGGCGGCGAGTACACCCTCTACTCTCTCCTCGATTCTGCCGCCGACTTGACGCTGCTCGCGGAATGGGCGTACGACGAGCGCGGCAGGCGGGCAACGACGAAGTTCGACAACGACATATTCCTCGGCACGAGACTGGCCTTCAACGACGTGCAAGGCACAGAGCTACTGGTAAGCACACTTATCGGAGCGGACCACGATTCGCGCGTGCTCGCCGCCGAACTCAACAGAAGACTGTCGGATCGATGGTCCCTCAGACTCGAAGCCGTCGCCTTGCTAGAACTCGATCCGTGGGACGTCCTTTACGAAACCCGCCGCGACAGCTTCGTCGAAGCGGGCCTAACCTACAGCTTCTAGCCCAGCGCCGCAGAAAATGGCGCTCACTCCTCCGGCTAGCGGTCCAGGCTCGCCAGCTCGGCCACGGCGCGTTCGTGAATCAGCCCGTCGAAGTGGTTGTTCGCCGGCAGTTCCACGGCCCGGGCCAACATCTCGCGGGCTCGGTCTCGGTGCCTCCTGCCCATCGCCGCGAGGGCCCGTCCGAACTCGTAGTAGGCGATCTTTTCATCGGGCGCAAGCTCAAGCGTGCGTTCGTAGTGCTCGATCGCCGCATCGCGAGTTGCGCCGTACAAGGTCCTGCCAAGCAGTCGACCGGCACCCGCAACCACATCGGCATGCCAAGACGCGAGGCTCAGGCGTGCCTCCGCCATATCCGGGTCGAGCTCCAAAATGGCCTCTATCGACTCGCGCGACCGGCCCACGAAGCCCTGCCGCAGCGCCTTCACCGGCCCGATGTGCTGGGCATACCGCGCCATCGCGTGCGCTAGCTGGAACCGAGCCTCGGCATTGGTCGGGTCGAGTTGCACAGCGTGCTCTGCGAGTTGATTGGCACGTTCCAAGACGGCCAGTCGCTCGTCCTCGGGTGCCACGTAATGCCCATACACCGCCAATGCTTCGGCCGCCAAAGCCAGCCCGTCGGCCGTGGCCAGCGCCTCGGCCAACTCGGCCGCTGACTGATAGCGGCCCTCGTCAAAGGCAGATTGCGCCTCGGCCGCGGGCGACTCCGTTGCTGCCGCAACCATCCCGAACCACGCCGCAAGGCACGCTCCGATGACGATTTCCCGGCCAGGGCGCAGCTTGCTCGGGGTGGGGCGCAAACACGCCACACCCAAGTCGAACCTCCCCATCCGCTAGGTTGGCCGCGCGATCCGGCCAACCGCGCGCTCGAACATCCAGCCGAGGCCCCGGTCCCAGCGCACCAGGGCGCTGGTTGCGAGGACGATGGCACGCACCTCCTTGCGCGAGATCTTCACCTGCTCCCCATTGACGAACGCCGGGCTCTCAGCGAGCCGCCCGAGAGTCTGCACCGCCATGCCGAGCGACCAAAGCAGGAACCGGCGGATGCCGGCTTCCTTGGCAGGAATCAGCATCGTGTACTGGAAGGCGCTCCCCAAGTGCCCCGCGGCCACGCGGATGAGCCGATACAAGGCGCCGGCGAGCTTGCGAGCATCGTCCTTGCCGGGGACTAGCGTTGAGAGGTCGAGGCCGAAGTCGGCGAAAACGTTGCGCGGCAGCCAGCACGCGCCGCGTTCCCGGTCTTCCCAGAAATCCTTGAGGATGTTGACCATCTGCAGGCCTTGTCCGAAACCCGCCGATAACGCGAACAGCCGGTCCCGGCGGCCGCGAATCGCTGGCGAATGGTCGCAGAAGAGCTCCGTGATGGTCTCGCCTACCACTCCCGCGACACAGTAGCAGTAGCGATCTAGGTCGCGCATGTCCTTGAGGCCCTGGACGGTCGTCATGGCCTGGAACTCGGCCATCCCTGGCGCCATGATGCCGATGCACCGCTCGATGGCTGCCCGTTGCGGACGCCGCAGACCGTGTGTGAACCCGACGACCGGCTCCATGTTGGCCACCAGATCCCGCTCCGCCTCGATGGTGGCTTCGGACAGCATGGGATGCAGTTCGCGACCGAAATCCCGAGCCGAAGCGCGCCCCTCGACGACATGAACGAAGCGGTGCAGGTACGCCTCCTTCTTCTCGAGCGGCAGGTTCGCCTCGTCCTCGATGGTGTCGGCGATGCGACACAGGAGGTAAGCGTTGCCGATCACGTCGCGCAACGGCATCGGCAGTTGGGGAATGGTGAGGGCAAAGGTGCGGGAGACGCCGGACAGCGCTTCCGCCTGATATGCGAGAACGTCCGCGTTGGTCATAGCATTTTCACTCCGGGACGAGTCATGCGGCACTATGACAGGCAGGGGCTTGCGGCTCAAGCCGGCCAAAAGGCCGGTGCGCGTGCCCGCAGCATGGATTCCGGGCGTGCTGTGCGACAATGCCGTCAGGCAAGGAGTGGTGGCACATGGCGAGATTCCAGGGTTCTTGGACGGCTTGGCTCGCGCTCGTGCCATGGTCCGCCTTGCCTGTCGCGGCCGAGGTGCAAGAGGGCGGCGACAGCGGGCTATACCTTGGTGTCGTTGCGTCGGCGGCGCTGTATGACGTGGACTACCAGAAGGGCGTGGATAGCACCAACCCAGCCAATACATCGGCCAATGCCGGGCGCGTCCTCTTCTCGAACGACTCCGCCGACGACATCACTTGGGACGCGGGGCCCGTCCTTGGCTATCGCTTCGGTTCTGGCTCGTCGTATCTCGAAATCGAGGCGGAGCTCATGAACTACACCGGCAGCGTGTCGGGCCGGTTGCCGGGTGCGGGCTCCTCGCCGGGGCGCAACCAACTTGGCGAGGTCTGGCCGGAGAACTGGTCGCTGGCGAAGGAACGCAGCTTCGGAGTCACGCTACGCCTCGGCACGACGATGCCAGCACTCGGCGGCAGCATCTACGGCTTCGCTGGCCTCAGCCGCCTCGATGCGGAGTTCGCTACTTCCTACAGGGGCTGCCTCTCCCCCTCAGGTTGCGCGCCGGGACAACTCACGTTCGGCGAAGAGACGCACGACGAGGAGTTCGACGCCTGGGTCGCTGGCGTCGGACTCGAGAAGATGCTCGGCAAAATCGGCATCCGCGCCGAGGTCCGCTACACCAACCACGGCGACTCAAGCCGCACTGTCCCGTTCGAGAGCGTGGCCGTGGTGGTGCCCGTGTCCCTCTCCACCAGCGAACTCGGCGTTGGACTCGGCCTCATCTGGCGACTCTAGCGCCACAAGAGACGTTGCCTTCCGACAACGCTTCTTGCCCCAGCCCAAGCCGCCCTAGGGGCTGCGCCGTAGAAAGCGGCGCTGGCTCCTAGCCGGAGGCGAACCCGTAGGCGCGCGCTCGTAGAGCGCGCTAGGAGCTTGCGCCGTAGAAAACGGCGCTGGCACGAAAGGGTAGTCACAGGAGGGGCTTCGTTCGGAGATTTTGGGGTACGCGGGCGTTGGGTCGGCGGCCCCCCCTCCGAGAAAAGCGGGGACGCT
>JAPPDJ010000001.1 GCA_028824555.1 Gammaproteobacteria bacterium
CTCCGAGAAAAGCGAGGACGCTTTTCTCGACTCCCCCTCGAGGGGGGAGTGACGGAACCGGGGCGTGGCCGAGGGGCGGGAGGGGCGAAAAAAAACCGGGGGCAAATGCCCCCGGTTTTCTCAGAACCAGCGCAGCTCCCTAAAAGCGGGCTCGTCCTGATACCAGTACCCGGGTCTCCCCAGTGCGGTACATCTCGCCATCCACTCGCTCGGCCGAGAGTTCCACCTGGGTTCCCCCAAGCAGCCCCTGCATCAGGCCGTAGCGGACGCCGACGCGGATGCGCTGGTCCTGGTCGCCCGTCACGTCCATCTGGCCGAAGGGTGTCACGATGCCGGGCATGGAGCGGAGGCCGAAGCCGTAGCCTAGGGCTGCGTCCAGGCCCCAGGTCTGGGCGCGGTGCAGGCCGTAGGCGTATTGCGATGCATCGCGGACGCCGCCTGACTCGTTCCAGAAGAGGTCCGTCGCATCCGCCGAGCCACCCCACCGGGGCGACAGCCGGAACGTGATGCCCCGGCCTCCGGCGCCCGGCTCGAAGCTGGCCGTCACGCCAATGCCGCTCTCGCTGTACCCCTCGCCGGTATGCATGGCGAGGACGCGACCCTTCGCCTCCAGGCCAAAGCCCGACTCGGCGTTCAGGATTCGCAAGCCCCCGGCAAGCTCCAGGCCGCCGCCGGTCTGGCCGTCGCCGCCGTCGAAGCGACCGCTCACTTCCACGAACGGTGTCGCGCTCTCGCCTTCCCAGGATGCCTCCAGGCCCAGCCGCAGGCGCGAGACGCTGGCCGAGAGGCCGTCCACCGCCATCATGCCGCTGTCGGTCTCAAGGCTCAGGAAGCCGGCATCGCCGCGCAGCGAAAGGTCGGCACCGCCGAACTCCATCGCCAGCGCGCGGCGCAGCCCACCGACGGCCATCGCCATCGACAGGTCGCTCGACTGCGTACCCATCACATGCGTTCGCGACAGATCCGCCTCGCCCGAACCGAACCCGCCAATCACCCAGACTTCCGAGTCCGCTCCGACTTCCAGCCGCGCGTAAGGGTGGAACGCCGTCACCGACGTTTCCAGAGTGCCGCCGCCCGAAACGCCGGTGCGTGCCACGTTGTCGAAGCCGTAGTCCGCTTCCGCACCGCTGCGCGAAACCGAAACCCCGGCCAGCCAGCCGTCACCGCGCGCATCGACGCCGATGTAGCCCGAGGACGACGAGCCGTCGTACATGCCGTCGTCCGGCTCGCCCTCGAAGCTCGCAAGATCGCCCGCGCCCCAGATGGCGAACCGGGCGTCGCCCGTGCCCACCGCGTTCAGCGGCATGTTGAACGACGTGCCCGAAAGCAGGCGATCTGCCGTCAGGCCGTAGCCCCCCATCTGCGCCCGCGCCGCCGAGCCGTCGAACAGCGCCCGCTCATCCATGCGCTCCTGCATGGCGAACGGATCGTTGCCGCTCAAGAGGCGCTGCATCTGGGGCGACATGGAGCCACCGAAGCGGCTCCCGGCGAAGGCCATCTGCGAGGAGCCGGTCGACGCCAGCTCGAAGCGCGAACCAATCACGCTGGCCGTGCTCGAGAGCATGCTGCGGCCAATCGCCGCCAGCGCGTCGTTCAGCACCGCCTTCTCCACCGGATCGGTGGCCACCACCACCGCAAACGAGGTGCTCACGTCACCGGCAGGGTTCGAGGCCGTCACGGTGACCGTCGCCGTTCCCTCCATGCCGGAGCGAACCGTCAACTCAGAGCCGGAAACCGTCGCCACCACCACGTTCGTGTCCGAGGAGGTAGCCGAATAAGCGAGCTCGAACCCGGTGAAGATGCCGGCGAGGTCCAGCGAGTTCGTCGCGCCCCCCGCCGCCATGCTCAGGGAGGCTATGCCACCCACCACTTCCGGCATCGCCGCGTACACCTTGTGCGCCGGATTGTCCGCCAGCGCTTCGTGCGCAACGCTCGCCGCGTTCCCCGGCACGTCCGTGATCGTCCCGCCGGCCAGCGCATTCGCCTCCACCGAGACCCCGTTCGAGTCGAAGTCGTCCGCCATCACCTCGTAGCTGCAATCCAGCGTCGCCATGTCCATGCCCTGCGCGCACGTCGCGCTGCGCATGTTCTCGCCGACCACAATCTCCAAGAGCGGCGAACCGGTCACGCTGACGTCCTCGTCGAACGTCACGGTCACCACGATCGTCTCGCCCTCGTCGTAGGCGTCACCCGAAGCTGGCGTGGAGCTGATCGCCGCCCCGCTCACCATCGGCGCCACGCCGTCCACCATGTGCCCGGGCAGGTCCGGCACCGCCGGATGCGCCACCGAAGCCGCGAGCCCGTTGCCGTCCGCAATCGTCGCGCCGTCGAGCTGCAGCGAGTTCGCGTCCGCCGAGATGCCGTTCTCGTCGCGGTCGCCCGCCTGCACCGTGTACATGAACTCAAGCATGGCCGTGCCCGAACCCTTGACGTACGTCGCCGTCCGCCGCTGGTCGCCGACGGTCAGCATCAGCATCGGCGTGCCAGCCACGTGCACCGGCTTGCTGAAGGTGATGCCCACCGCAATCACGTCGCCCACCATGTAGGTGTTGTCCTCGCCCGGATCCGAGAGCGGCGCCGCGGCCGCAATGGCCGCCGCCACCGCATCCACCTTGTGCCCAGGCAAGTCAGGCACCGCCGGGTGCGTCAGCATGGCCCCAAGCCCGTTGACGTCCGCAATCGTCCCGTCGTTCAGCTCCAGCGAGTTCGCCGCCGCCGACACGCCGTTCTCGTCGAGGTCACCGGCCTGCACCATGTAGGCAAAGACCAGCATGTTTTCCGAACCCCCGGTCAGCATCGCCGTCCGCGGCTGGTCGCCGACGGTCAGCGTGAGCGTCGGCGAACCAGTCGCCATCACCGGCTTGCTGAACATGACCGCCACTTCGATCATGTCGCCGGTGATGTAGGTTTCGTCCTCGCCCGGATCGGAGGCCGGCGCCGCGCCGACGATCACCGCAGCGACGGCATCCACCATGTGCGCCGCCTGCGCCGGCACCGCCGGATGCACCAGCGACACGTCCAGCCCGTTCACGTCCTGAATCGAGCCGCCGTTCAGCGACAGCGCATTGGCCATCGCCGAGATGCCGTCGTCGTCCATGTCGCCGGCCTGCACCGTGTAGGAGCACACCAGGGACTCTCCGTCGTCACCGGCCATACAGTCGGCCTGGCGATCCATGTCGCCGATCTGCAGCGCGAGCTGTGGCGTGCCGGTCACGTTCACCATCTCGCCGAACATGACCGTCACCGCAATGACCTCATCGGTGATGTAGGTGTCGTTGCTGGCCGGAACCGAGCTGACCATCGCTCCCGCGATCATCGCCGCCACGCCATCCACCTTGTGCCCGGCCTGCGCCGGCACGCCGGGATGCGTCAGCGACACGTCCAGCCCATTCGCGTCCCGGATCGAGCCGCCGCTCAGCGTGAGCGAGTCGCGGTTCAGCGAAATGCCGTCGGCGTCCATGTCGCCGGCCTGCACCATGTAGGAGAACGTCAGCTGAGAGGTGCCGCTGCCACCCGTGTAGGTGGCATGGCGCTCCTCGGTGCCAATCTGCAGCGCCAGCCGAGGCGTACCGGAAACCTCCACGGTTTCGCCGAAGTTCACCGTCACCTCAATGAGGTCGCCCGTAATGTAGGTGCCGTCGTCGCCAGGGTCCGAGGTGACCATGGGCCGCTCGCCCACCCGCGCCTCGATGCCGTCCACCTTGTGCGCCGCGTTGTCCGCAAGCGCGGCATGGGCCAGCGAGGCCACCAAGCCGTTCAGGTCCGTCACCTCGCCGCCGACGATCTGGTTGGCCTCCACCGAAACGCCGTCGGAGTCTTCCTCGCCGCGCACCTCGTAGGTGAACCGCAGCGTGTCCGTGCCGGTGCCGGACGTGTAGAGCGCCTTGCGCCGCTTGTCGCCGACTTCAATGAAGAGCGCCAGCCGGCCGACGGCGGCGTCAGGAACCTGCACCGCTTCGTTGAACTCCGCCGAGAACTCGATCGTCTCGCCGAAGATGTAGGTGCCGGCATTCGCCGGGGTGGACGTGATCGCGAGCGACTCGATGCTCGGCGCCACCGCATCCACTTCGTGCCCCGCGAACACCGTCAACGCGCTGGCACCAGCTTCGTTGCCGCCGATGTCGGCGATGTTGCCCATCAGCGCTCCCGCCGCGGCGCTAACCGCTCCGGTATCTCCCGCCGCCACCGTGTAGGTGAAGGTGAGCGCGTCGGTGCCGTCACCGCCGTCGTACGTCGCCGTCCTCGTCTCCGAACCGATGGTGAGGTCCAGCCGCGCGGCGTCCGAGCCGCTCGTGGTCACATCCACTGGCTCGCTGAACGTCACCGTGGCGGTGATCGTCTCGCTTTCCAGGTAGATCTTGGGGTCGCCCAGGCTGATGCTGGCTACTGTCGGCGGCGTGGTGTCCACCATGTGCGACGTGCTGGCATCAACCGCGGCGTGCGTGATGGTTGCCTCGTTTCCGGCCGCGTCTTCCAGGTCCCCAACAAACGCGTTCGCCGCAATCGACACGCCGTCAGCGTCGTTATCCCCGGCCGCCACCGTGTAGCGGAACACCCAGGTGTCCCCCCCGGCGGTGGACGACGGCGACTGCAGTGTCGCCGTCCTCGTCGCGTCGCCCACGAGAATCGGCACCGATGGATCAGCGGCGAAGTCTTGACGCCCCACGTCCTCGGAGAACTCTGCAGTGATCTCGATGTTCTCGCCCATCACGTAGGTGCCGTCCGTGCCCGCGTTCGACGTGATCTCGAGCGACTCGAGTTCTGGCGCTAGGGCGTCCACCCTGATCCCGCTGACGGTGATGGAGCCGAGGGTCACTTGCTGCCCGCTCTCGACGGAGAGCGTGCCACCGCCGCTGAGCGATGCCGTGAATCCGTCCTGGGCTTCGTCACCATTTTGCACGGTGTAGCTGAATGTCAGCCTCGGTGTCGGCGTCCCGGTGGAGGAAATCCTCTCGTTCGCCGTCAGCCGCTGACTTCCGCCCTCGTCGAAGTTCAACAGTAGCTGCGGTGCACTCGTGAACGTGACGGGAGGACTCAGCGGCACCTCGATGGTGATCGTGTCGCCGGTCTTGTAGTAGCCGCCGGTTGGGGTTGACGAGCGCACGACGGGCGTGCCAACCGGATTGACGGTTTGCTGCCCTGGCGCTGTGGTCTCCTCAAGAGGCGTGAGCTCTTGCTCTCCGCTCAGTCTCGCGTCAACTCCGTGATCTCCACTTGGGGCGGCTGGCCATGTGCTGTAGCCGCACGTACCGTCGGCGGTAGCGCCATCGCATGTATTGCCCGCAACGTCCCTAATGCTCGAGTGGTCACCGGCGAATCCCGTAACCCCGATGCCATTCAGTGCGATATGACACGAGTTACTTGCCACCGTGGTCGAAGGCGTGCAGTCATCACCAGCCACTACCTTGTACTCGAAAATCAAGTCTCGTTTCCCACGCAGCAACCCAAACTCCGCCGTAGGCGCGGTCGGCACCGCGCCTACGGACATCGTCAAGGCAGGCTTGGTAACGCCGACGGAGACATCCTCGTCCATGGTCACCAGAATCCGCACGGTTTCGCCTGCGCCATAGTACTTTTGTCGGTCGGCGCCGACGGCCCCAGGTCCGGGATTGGTCAACAATGTAACAGACTTGACCTTCGGGCGCGTTGTGTCGACCCGCGCACTTCCCGTGAGCGAACCAGTGACCTTGGCAGTGCGCGATCTGCCGGTCACACTTGGGTGATCCGGATCGTTGATCCAGCCTCTGCCCTGGCAAGTATAATCATGTACATTTGAGTCGGCTCGTTTGGTGACGGCATTACACGCGGGCAGAGTGGTGATCTCTGTAGTGGAGCTAAAGGTACCAGTTACTTCACCGCCGTCTAGTATCGTGTCACCGTCGCCAGGTAGGGAGATCCCGGAGACCGAAATTGTCCCTGTCTCACTCCCCGTAAGTTCATATGAAGCGGTGTACCTTGCAGCAGGGGCGCCTCCCACTGCTGTCAGCTCTTCCGGGAAATCCGTTTGACCTATCTTGAGAGCGAGACGAGCATCGGCGTCGACAGTTACGGGCTCGCTAAACAGGACCATGAACCCAATCGTTTCGAGCGTGTTGGCAGCGTCGGTGCGCCGCCCATACACCTTTTGGGAACTCGTGAGTGATATCCGCTCAAGCCTCGGTGCGGTCTTGTCCGCGTATTGATCCCCTTCGGTGCCACCCGTGGGTACAGTTTTCAGAGAGACGGCCGTACCGGTTTTAGCCGCGGCCGTTTCACTGGCGTCGGCGTTCGGTACGTTGCCTGCCGCATCCGCTATCCCAGCTACATCAACGGTCCCTATCTTGAACCGAATGCTCGTCTTGGCGGATGTCCGCACCGGGAAATCCCCGGAGACTAGCGGACGTCGAAACTCAACCACCTTGCCCGACACCGACGCATACGTCGCCGTGGGGGGGGTGGCGGCGGCTTCATCGATTAGAATGTTCACGCTTGGTTGGGTGGCGGTCGCGGTAACTTCGACGTCCTCGGAGAAGGTAACCCTAACGACCACGTTGCTACCAACCTCCGCCTTCGGAACGCTGATCGTCGCGCTCGTGATTGTTGGCGGCACTGCATCGACCTTGATATCTGGAAACCGCTGGCTCGCGAATGCCGGCGCTGCGGCATTGTCGAGGTCGTCTTCGAGAGAGCTGTAGTTAAGGGGATTCGCGGGCGTCGAAAGGCCATCCGTGTCCAGCCATCCCGAGTTCGCCGTAATCTCGAGGGTACAGCGCAGCCATTCGCTGCCGTCGGCGGTTAGGCACGTACTCGTCGACACCGTCGTCTGACCAACCGTCACGCGAAGGGTCGTGTCCGTCGTTACAATGGGCTCGTTGAAGAACACGTCGAATACCACAAACCCATCCATTACTGGCTCAGATGGACTAGCCAGGTCCGTGGTCGCCCGAGTAACGGTAGCACCTGCGGCGGCATGTCCACGGAACAGTATCTGCGTCACTACGGGACCACGTGTGTCCACCCTCCGCTCGGCGGCCGGACGTGCCGCCACAAGGTTGGCTAGTGTGGTTTCCCAACCTGTCGCCAATCCCACGTTCCCGTGCGTATCCTCAAGTGCATTGACGCCCGTCAACTTCAGGCCAAACGCCCCGTGATCGCCAGCTACCACAGCATAGTCGAAGCTGACAACTCCGACGACAGTCGTGCTGATATAGCGCGCAGCACGTTCGGCGTTTTCCAGCACCAAGGCGGCACCCATCGTGCCCGTGTTTGACATGCCCGTCTCCGCCGTACCCGAGACGCTCTCGGCAAACGTCAACGCCAGATCAATGGTGCTGCCGGCACCGAAACCATCCGTTACCGCGGCACCATCTTTCTGGACAGCAATGGCAGTGGGCTCTAAACGAAGTCCATCGACTCTGGTGCTGTCGCCCGTTATGCCAGTGGTCGGGCTGCGATCAGGGACGTCCCCCCCAACCAGTTCGTTCCCAGTGCCAACGCCGATTCCAGTGCCGTTGTCGCCTTCCTTGACTACGTAGCTGCAGAGGAGCCTCTCGGCATTAGTCGCGTGCTGAGCACATGCAGCTGTCCGCGTTTGAGTCCCAATGGCGAACCGCAGCGTAGGGGAGCCAGGATCCCTGGTGAGGTCTGCGGTGTAGTCGATCGTAAACGTGATGGTGTCGCCAATGATGTACACCGTGTTGGGGGTGGCCGCTGCTCCGCCCGTCGGAGTGGAGGTGATCGAAACGCTCTCGATCGTCTGCGCCATTGCCGCCGACCCGACCGCGCACAGGAGCCCACCAAACAAGACCGGCAACGCCCGTCGGATCGAGGGCATCCGGAAGGAACCAAGCCCACCAAAAGCCGACCGCGTCAGCTTCAGAACGGAACCAAGCGCGAATTGCACGTGCGGATCTCCCGAGACGCGTTTACTCGAAGGCACGGAGCATAGCGAACGCAGGGGCGGCTTGCAAAGCCAAAGTTTGGGTTTTTTTTCAGGCTTCTACTCGCCCCCACCACAACATCTTGTGCCTCCACCCCGATCGCACCCCAATATCCGCCATTCGCCTCACCACCCCCCAACCTCCCCAATCCCGCCTCCGAGCCCCTTCTGCCTCCCTTATCCCGACGTTTTACGTCGCGTTCCCCAGTTCAAACCACGACATTCGTCGTCGCCATGCCACACGCCAGCCCAACCCTCACAGTGCGGCATCTCCCACGCCCCACCAACGCGACATCCAGCGCTGCCCAAACCACACCAACGCGACGACACACGCCGCCCAAAAGCAGGCCAATCCCCTACACGCCCAACAGCCAGTCTCTGCACCGACACGGCCCCCAAGCGCCGCTACAGTGGTACGCTCCGACCCAATCAAAAAACCCGACCAATGACCACCGCCGTGCCAGACACCCTCCGCTGCGCTCAAACCCTCAAAGACGCAGGCTTCCCCACGAAGCAGGCCGAAGCCACCGCCCAGGTTCTAGGCGACGCATTGGCCGACGTCGCCACCAAGGAAGACCTCGACCGCCAAACCGCAATGCAGAAGGAAGACCTCGACCGCCAAACCGCAATGCCGAAGGCCGACCTCGACCGGCAGACTGCATTGCAGAAGGCCGAGCTCGACCGCCACACCGCAATGCAAAAGGCCGAGCTCGACCGCCTCGAAGGCAAACTCGACAATGCCGTCGCTGGCCTCAACACCAAGATCGACAACGCCACGAGCGCCGGGAAGGCCGAACTCGAGGCCGCAGTCGACCGCCTCGAAACCAAGATCGACGCCGTGAACCAGCGGGTCCACTCGATGGAGACGTCAACGCAGAAGCAGTTCGCCAGCGTCCAGGAGCAGCTCGGATCCTTCCGCCACCAGTTCAGGCACCAAGCCCGCGTCACCTACATTCTGCTGGGGATCATCGCCGGCCTCGCCTTCGGCGACCTCGTGGCGCCGTACCTTCCGTCGGGCAAGACGCCAACCGCGCCGCCCGCCGCCGCCGAATCCCCAACCCCCGTCCCGGACGTCCATGGACGTGCGTCGTAGGAAGGGCAGCCCGCGCGGAGGCTCAGGCACCCCTGTGGAAGCGGCAGGCACAGCTCAGCAAGGATCAAAGAGACGTCTTGAGGAGAGTGGTCTCCCGTCGGCTAGCGCATGAGGAAGGCCACCCGAAGAAGGGCGACGCATGCATCGCCCCTACGGCCCGCGACATGACCGACACCTTCCTGTAGGGGACGCATGCGTCGCCCTGTCCGGCAGCCGGGCGCATCGCCGCCAAGTCCGACAGACTGCTAGCCTTGTTCGGACGCAAGGCGCGCTACAACCCGCTTGCACTTTGGCGAGACACTCGGGCGGAGTACAGGAGATTGCGGAAGGAAACGAAGGCGCTGGCGGCCATAGACCGGGATTGGGTGAAAGACCACCTCACCCAGATCAAGGTCATGCGGGTCCTGATGTTCATGTTGATTCTGGCGCTGGCGCTTTCGCTCTACCTGTGGATTCCAATTCTCTTGGCCAATCCCCCCGCTCTGGCTTTCCTTGGGACGATCCTCTTCGGTTGCGGCGCTTGCTGGGCCTACACGCATCTGCATTTCCTAGACTGACCTCGGCTGCGCGCCATTCGGGAAGACACGCCCTTCCGTAGGGGCGACCCTTGTGGTCGCCCGTCCTGCCAGGCCGAGGCGGCACGTTGCATCCAAGACGGGACTCGTAGGGGACGGGCTTGTCCCGTCCCGTCTCGAATTCAACACGGGCCTTGCAGGGGTCCCGTCCCGTATCGAGTCCATCGGCGCAACCAAGACGGGCGGGGACAAGCCCCGCCCCTACGGGAGATCCGCCCGTCGTCGTGTAGGCCGTCTGCCGTAGCGCCGAGCGCCCCGTTCAGGCCACCATTTTCGGCGAGCCGGACACAGGGCGCGAGCCATGGCGAACGTCAGCCACGACCAGAACTTCAAGAACCTCATCCTCGACTATCCCCGCGACGCCCTTGCCCTCTTCGCCGCCGAGGAGGCGCCGGAACCGGGGGACAGCGTGCGCATCGAGCCGCTGCGCCAGGAGCAGCTCAAGGAGCGCCTCGGCGACCGCTTCCGCGAGCTCGACGTGCCGCTGCAGGTCGAGTGGGACGACGGCCGGCGCGAGACCGTGCTGTTCGTGATCGAGGAGAAGACCGAGCCGCGGCGGTTCTCGCCGCACCGGCTGGCGCACTATTGCCTGGACCTGGCGCAGATGTTCGAGACGGACCGCGTGGTGCCGGTGGCGATCTTCCTGCGCGGCACGGCGACGGCGGGCGACGGGGCCGCGCCGCTGGTGCTGGGCACGGAGCGGCGCCCCTACCTGACGTTCCACCTCGCGTTCCGGCTGGCCCAGACGCCCTACGAGGACTGGCGCGACAGCGGCAACGTGGCGGCACTCGTCAACCTGCCGAACATGCGGGTGCCGGCGGAGCGCCGGGTGGACGCCTACGCCGACGCGGTGCGGGGCCTCGCGGCGCTGGAAACGGACCCCGACAGGAGGGCAAAATACATGGAGTTCATCGACGCCTACGCCGACCTCGACGAGGACGAGTACCGGCGCTACGAACGCGACCACGCGGAGGAGCAAGGCCATGGCAGGAGCCATCCAGAGAGCCCGCGACGAGGGCAGGCAGGAGGGAACGCGGATCGTTCTGGAGCGTCAGCTGCAGCATCGGTTCGGGCTCCTGTCTCCCCGGGTCGCCGAACGGCTGCGCCGGGCATCCGCCGGCGATCTCGAGAGCTGGGCCAACCAGGTCCTCGACGCCAACACCATCGACGAGGTGTTCCGCCCAGGCCGCTAGCGCGCCACCTGAACCCTCGGACGCTCCCGGCGGCCGCGCCTCCGGCGTTCCCACCCACGTAGGACACACCCAACGCACGCCATGCACCCGCCGAGGATGAACCGCTGACGCGGAAGGAACATCGATGAGCCGTAGGGGCGACCCTTGTGGTCGCCCGTCGCGCCAAGCCGAGGCCCTTCTTGCATTCAAGACGGGCGGGGACAAGCCCCGCCCCTACGGGGCGGCTGCCCGTTCGGGCAGGCTGCTAGACGAACGTGGGGTTCGAGGGCAGGTTGCTGGGCCGATAGTTGCTTGCGGGGCGGTTCATCCGCTGCTGGACGCTGGCGTGGATCTTGGCGCCCTGCGGGATCGTGCGCCGTTTCGCGCCTCTCACTCGCCAGAAGCCGGTGTAGGACTCGTGCGCCTTGTCGTGCGGATCGCCTTGGTGGCTTGCGAGTGCGTCCGCATCCAGCGCCAGGCCGCAGCGCTGGGCGTTCTCGAGCATCCAGTGCAGGGCGATGTTCGACAGGCCGCGTTCGTCGTACCAGCCGCCAACGTCGGAGTGAACGCCCGCGAACCAGACCTGCTCCACGGTCTGGCCGGGATGTAGCGCGGATTCGTCCCAGAGGGATGGAGGGAAATCCGTGCGCCGCTCGTCGATCGCGATGGCATGGTAGCCGTGCGCGACCTCGGGATTGAGGGTTGCGTCGTGAAAGCGCTTGCCGGCGTTCATGACGAGCGACTCGACGGTGTCCCAGACGCCCACGAAATGCACCGGGCAGTCTCGTCCGAAGGCTTGGCGGAACTCCGCGGCAAGCGCGTCGTTGCCTTCGGTGTTGTACACCTTGGCCGCGTATTCCACCAGATTGCCGGAATCGCGCCGTAGCAGCCCGCACTTGTGGAGCATTCCCGCAAGCGAGCGCACGGTGAAGGCGCCGCGGCTAAAGCCGAAGAGGAAGATCCTGTCGCCCGGCTGGTAGCAGGCCATCATATAGCGATAGGCGTCTTCGACGTTCTTCTGCAAGCCGTGGCCGGTTGCCTGGTCGCCTTTCGCTCTGAGCGTGCCTTCTTCCTCGTAGTCCCACCCGCCGGTGCCGACGCCCGGGTCGTAATAGGCAACCTGGGCATCGCTTTTCCGGGCGAGCATGTAGGTGAGCACCACGTTGGTGTTGTTGCGGCCGAACTCGTTGCCAGTGCCGTCACAACAGATGACGATGTTCTTCACGGGGCCTCATGGGGTGTGGGGGTCGGACGAAAGACTCTAGCCGATTTGCGCAAGGGCTCTTTCCCGTCACTCCCCCCCTCGCGGGGGAGTCGAGAAAGGCCGTCCTCGGCCTTTCTCGGTGGGGGGGCCGCCAAGGGGACGCGCGCTTGCAGGGAAGTGTAGGGGCGGGCGACGGAAGAGGGCAACGCGGAAGGGGGCGTTGTTCGGGAGTAGGGGGCTGGCGGGGCTTTGGGTCGGCGGCCCCCCTCCGAGAAAAGCGAGGACGCTTTTCTCGACTCCCCCGCGAGGGGGGAG
>JAPPDJ010000129.1 GCA_028824555.1 Gammaproteobacteria bacterium
CGATGTCCTGCTGATCGAGAAGGGCGAGCTGACGTCGGGCTCGACCTGGCATGCGGCCGGCCAATGCCCGAACCTGGTCGGCAACTACAACCTCGCCAAGATTCACGACTACAGCATCTCGCTGTACCGCAAGCTCGAACAATTGACCGGTCAGGCAGTCGGCTGGCATGGCTGCGGTAGCCTGCGCTTCGCCCTGACCGAACAGGATGTGGATTGGTTTCACTACCTGCACGGAATCGCGACAAGCGTCGGCTATCACATGGAAATCGTCGACGTCGAGAAAATCGCCAAGCTCAACCCGTTCGTCTCCACCGAAGGGGTCCTCGCCGGTGCCTGGACTCAGAGCGACGGCCACGCCGATCCGTCTGGGCTCTGCAACGCGATGGCCCGTGGGGCGCGGGACCTTGGTGCCAAGATCGTGCGGCACAACCGGGTGACCGACATCAACGCGCTGCCGGGGGGCGAATGGGAGCTAGTCACGGACGAGGGCCGCGTGGTCGCGGAGACGGTGGTCAATGCGGCTGGCTGCTACGCCCGGCAGGTAGCGCACATGGTGGGGACAGACCTTCCCATCTGCAACATCCAGCACCACTACCTGGTTTCGGGACCAGTGCCCGAACTCGAGGAGAGAAGCGAAGAACTCCCGGTAACGCGCGACCCCTATGCCTCGGCCTATCTGAGGCAGGAGCAGAAGTCTGGCCTGATCGGCATCTACGAGGGCGCAAGGCTCGCCGAGGCCTGGCCGCCGAGCGGACTGCCGCCGTGGGAATCCGACAGCGAACTCTTCTCCGACGACCTCGAACGCCTCATGCCCTGGCTCGGCCGCGCCATGGCGCGCATGCCGATCTTCGAACCGGCTGGTATCCGGCGCATCGTCAACGGCGCCATCTCGCACAGCCCCGACGGACTGCCCATGCTCGGCCCCGTGGCGGGGCTTGAGAACTTCTGGCTGTGCTGCGGCTCGTCCTTCGGCATCGCCCAAGGCGCCGGCAGCGGCAAGTTCCTCGCCCAATGGATGCTGCACGGCGATTCCGAAATCAACATGACCGGCTTCGATCCCCGCCGGTTCGGCGTCTTCGCCGACACCGACTACATGGGGGCCAGGGGTCGCCAGGACTACAGCAGAACCTACGCCACGCCGTTCCCGGGGGAGGAACTGCCGGCGGCTCGCCGGTGTAGGACCAGTCCCCTGTACGAGAAGCTCAAGTCCCAGGGTTGCGTCTATACCGAGGCCTTTGGCTGGGAGCGCCCCAAGTGGTTCTCGCCGGACGGTCGCGAGGAGCACTTGAGCTTCCGCCACAGCAACGTATTCGAACTGGTGCGCGAAGAGTGCCTCGCCGTCCGCGAGCGGGTCGGGGTCTTGGATCTATCCGGATTCGCAAAGTACGACGTGACCGGTCCCGATGCCCGGGCGATGCTCGATCGACTGTGCGCCAACCGGGTACCAAGACGCGGCCGGATCGCGCTGACCCACGTGCTGTCCGAGGGCGGGCGCATCGGCGCGGAAATGACCATCACGAACCTGGACGACGAGACGTTCTACGTGCTCTCCGCCGCCGGTGCCGAGTTGCGCGATCTCGACCACCTTTCCCAGGGCCGGCGCCCGGGCGAAAACGTGCGTATCGACAACGTGACCGACCGGCGCGGTGTGCTCGTACTCGCCGGGCCGCGGTCTCGTGACGTGCTGGCAGCGCTCACCGACACGCCACTGGACAACAGCGCCTTTCGCTGGCTGACGGCCAAGGAGATCGACATCGCCGGCACGCCGGTGCGGGCGTTGCGGGTGAACTACGTCGGTGAACTCGGCTGGGAACTGCACCCGGCCATGGAGCACATGGATGCGCTCTACGATGCCCTCAAGGAAGTCGGCGCGGAGTTCGGCATCCGCGATTTCGGCCTCTATGCGGTCAACAGCCTGCGGCTGGAAAAGGCCTATCGCAGTTGGGGCGCGGAACTGACCAACGAGGTCACGCTCATCGACGCCGCCATGGACCGCTTCATCAAGTTCGACAAGGGCGATTTCGTCGGTCGGGAAGCGACCCTCGCGCAGCAGGACCGCACGTTGCAGCTCATCTATTTCAGCCTCGATCAGGGCGATGCCGATGTTGCGGGCGGCGAGCCGATTTTCGCGGGCGATGAGTGCGTGGGCGTGACCACGACGGGCGGCTACGGCCACTTCGTCGGTCAGAGTCTCGGCTTCGGTTACGTTCCGCCGTCGCTTGCGGAATCGGGTACGGCGTTGACGGTCGACGTGCTTGGCCGGCGGCGGTCCATGACCCTGCACCCGGATCCGGTCTACGATCCGGCCAACCTCCGATTACGCGCCTGACATCATGACGAGCCAGCGCCCTGACGACCTGCCGCATCGCGCCAGCGTGGTCGTGATCGGCGGCGGCGTGATCGGCTGCTCGGTCGCCTACCACCTCGCGCGAGCCGGGGTCTCGGACGTGACGCTGCTGGAGCGCAGACAGCTCACGTCGGGCACCACCTGGCATGCGGCGGGGCTGGTGGGCCAGCTTCGCACGTCCATCAACATGACGGAGCTGGCGCGCTATACCAGCGAGCTCTACCTGCGCTTGGAGGCCGAAACCGGCCAGGCCACCGGCTACCGGCGTTGCGGCTCGTTCTCCATCGCCACCACCGAGGAGCGTTTCGAGGAACTGAGGCGCAGCGCCTCGATGGCCAAGGTGTTCGGGCTCGAGGTGAACGTGGTCACGCCGCAAGACATCGCCGCCCGGGTTCCACTCCTGCACACCGCCGACATACTCGGCGGTATCCATATTCCGTCCGACGGCTACGCCAACGCGGTGGACGTCACCAACGCGCTGGCCAGGGGCGCCCGCGCGGCCGGTGCGCGGATCTTCGAGAACCTCGCCGTCACGGGCATCCGTACGGCAGGAGGGAGCGCGACCGGCGTGACCACGGAACACGGCGACATCGACGCGGACTGCGTGGTGCTGTGTACCGGTATGTGGACCCGAGAACTCGCCGCCACGATCGGGGTGAACGTGCCGCTGCATGCCTGCGAGCACTACTACGCCCTGTTCGAGTCAGTCGCGGGGCTCGATGCGGACTTCCCGGTCGTGCGCGACTACGACGCCTACACCTACTACAAGCACGATGCGGGGCGACTCCTCGTCGGCGCGTTTGAACCGCACGCCCGCGCATGGGGCATGGACGGCATCCCTGAGGACTTCAGCTTCGACGAGATCGCCGGCAGCTTCGAGCATTTCGAACCCGTCCTCGAGCAGGCCATGGTGCGTATCCCTGCGTTGGAGTCGGCGGGCCTGTCGACCTTCTTCTGCGGGCCGGAGAGTTTCACGCCGGATGTCCGCTACCACCTCGGCAAGGCTCCCGAACTCGACAACTGCTTCGTGGCGGCGGGGCTCAACTCGATCGGCCTGCAGTCCGCCGGCGGTATCGGCCGGGTGATCACGGAGTGGATTCGCCGCGGATACCCGCCGTCGGATCTATGGGAAGTGGATGTGCGCCGCAACCACCGCTTCCAGCGCAACCGAAAGTATCTGCGGGAACGGGTCTCTGAGAGCTTGGGCCTCTTGTATGCCACCCACTACCCCTATCGCCAATACGAGACTGCGCGTGGTGTCCGCAAGTCGCCGCTTTACGACAGGCTGCGATCCATCGGCGCGTGCCACGGCGAGGTCGCAGGTTGGGAGCGGCCCAACTGGTACGCACCGGAGCCGAGCCAAGCCCGTTACGAGTACAGCTATGGACGACAAAACTGGTTCGAGCAATCCGCCGCGGAACACCGCGCCGTGCGCGAGCGGGTGGGGCTGTTCGACCTGTCTTCGTTCGGCAAATTCCGGTTCCAAGGGCCCGACGCGGCCCGCGTGCTAAACACCGTCAGCGCCAACGATGTGGACGTGCGCCCAGGCCGCATCGTCTACACCCAGTGGCTGAACGAACGGGGCGGCATCGAGGCGGATCTCACCGTCACCCGACTGGCGCAGGACGACTACCTGATCGTCACCGCCGCAGCCACGGAAGTGCGGGACTTCCACTGGCTGCAAACGCACGTCCCCGGCAACGCCCGCTGCGTGCTGACCAATGTGACGTCGGCCCTTGGCGTGATCTCGATCATGGGACCAAATGCGCGAGCGCTGCTGCAATCGCTGACCCCGGACGATCTCTCCCACGAGGCCTTCCGCTTCGCGCGCAGCCGGGAGATCGAGCTCGGCTACGCCGTGGTTCGTGCCTCGCGGATCACCTACGTCGGCGAACTCGGCTGGGAGCTCTACATCCCGACCGAGTTTATGACCGGTGTTTATGACACCATTGTCGCCGCCGGCGAACCGTTCGGCCTGGCCCATGCCGGCTACCACGCCCTCGATTCGCTGCGCATCGAGAAGGCCTATCGCCACTGGGGCCACGACATCACCGACGAGGACACTGCGCTGGAAGCGGGCCTGGACTTCGCCGTGAAGTTCGACAAGCAGGGCGGCTTCATTGGGCGCGAGGCGCTGCTCAAGGACAAGGAAGCAGGACCGCGCAAGCGGTTGTTGCAGTTCCGCCTGACGGACCCCGAGGCCCTGCTTTATCACAACGAACCGATCTGGCACGACGGCGCCCTGGTCGGTTACGTCACCTCCGGTGCATACGGCCACACTCTCGGTGGCGCCATCGGCCTCGGCTACATCGAGACGGCCAAGGTGCCGGATCCGTCCGCAGGGGCTTTCGCCATTGAGGTGGCTGGCACGTGCGTTCCGGCCGAGGTCTCGGCAACGCCGATGTACGACCCCGGAAACCGACGCATCCGCTGCTAACGAAAGGTGCGTCGAACTTTCCGAAGCTTGCGCTACGGGAGGCGCCACAAGCGAAGGTGCATCGGGGCGAACGCGGCGTCATGCCCTTCCCGCGACACCGCTATAGCCCGGCGGCTTCCAGTATGTCAGGAACGTAACGTTCCCAACCGATCGCCATGATGTGTATGCCGTGGCACATGGGAGCGACGGCGCGGACCAGAGCACTCGCGGAGCGAACGCTGGCCTCGGCGGGATCGGCGCTGCGCGCAAGTTCGTCGATCAGGCGCTCCGGGACGACGACGCCGGGGATCCGTTCGGTCATGTAGCGCGCTTGCCGTGCCGACTTGAGCACGATGATGCCGGCCAGAATCGGGACATGGAACGCCTCGCACCGCGCCATGAAGCGCTCGAAACTCGCCGGCTCGTACACGGCGTTGGTCTGAAAGAACTGTGCGCCAGCGGCGATCTTTCCCTCGATGCGCGCGACCTCCTTGCCGAGATCAGGGACCTCGACGTTGGTCACGGCACCTCGGTAGAAGCACGGCGAACCGTTGAGGGCATTGCCGGCGAGGTCTCTGCCGGCCTCGAGACTGCGCGATGCACGCAGGATGTCCTCGGCACCGAGATCGAACACCGCCTTGGCCTCAGGATGGTCGCCTCCGGAAGGCGGGTCGCCGGTCATGCAGACGAGGTTTTCGACGCCCAGCGCATACGCGGCGAGCATGTCGGCTTGGATCGCCAGTCGATTGCGGTCGCGTCCCGTCATCTGCAATGTCGATTCGATGCCGCGGTCGCGAAGCAAGTGCGCGACAGCAACCGGCGCCATGGTCAGCCGAGATGCGGCCGAGTCGGTCAGGTTGAAGGCCGCAGCTTGCCGCCGCAAGGGCTCGGCTGCCGCCAACAGACCGCTCGGATCGGTGCCCTTGGGAGGGTTCAGCTCGACCGTAACCGTGACCGCATTGCGGCTCAGCGATTCGGACAGGCGGCTCACTGGCCGCGCACCCTCACCGCAATGCCCATCTCGGGAGGGAATCCGCAAGGGCGTTCGACGCCCGCGTTGGGGACGCAACCGGATGCCACTGCCATCACGACTCCAGCCCGCAATGCTGACAACGGCGGACGCTAGCCTCTCCCCTTGTGTCCTGTCAACGGAATGCACGGCAGCGCCCGTCCGCCGCAGCCAAGCTCCGGCCAATCCATACGCCACCGTTACGAATCGCCTACGACAAGTGGGCCTTGAGCTACGTCTGCCATAGACGCACCTCTATGCCGCGAACCAGCGCTGACTGCAATTTGTGCGATGTAGTCGTCCATGAGGCCGTAGCGGGCGAGGCGGCCAAATTGTTGCCACCATCGCGAGTCGATTGATCGGCGATGTTGGGATTTGGATGCGGGATATGGCGCTACTCCCAATGGGCCAGACCCTCCCAAGACGTGCTCGCCCTTGGACGAAAGACTCAGGGAGCAGGTCGCAGGGACTTGAGATACGCCCGCAGGTGAGGGCGCCAGTCTGGGGGTTGGATGCCGAAGGTGCGTGCCAGTTGGGTGGCGTTCAGGCGGGAGTTGAGAGGACGCATGGCCGGGGTTGGGTATTCGGTGGTGGGAATGGCGCGCACTTCGGGCGCCTGATCGATCAGGCCAAGCCGTTCGGCCCCTTCGACGATTTGGCGGGCGAAACCGCACCAGCTCACCGCTGGCTCGGCACTGAAGTGGTAGGTGCCCCAGAGGTCCTCTCGGTTCGCTACGGCTAGGCAGATGGTGCGGAGCGTCTCCGCCACCGCCTTGGCGGGGGCAGGGGCGCCGATCTGGTCGTCCACGACGGTGAGCTCGGGGCGTTCGCGGGCCAGGCGGAGCATGGTGTCGACGAAGCTTCGCCCCAGGGTTCCGAACACCCAGCTTATGCGCAGGATGATGTGGCGCGGGGTGCCGGCGCGCGCGGCGCGTTCGCCGAGTTCCTTGGTGCGGCCATAGACGCCTAGAGGGGCCGTGTCGTCTTCCTCGCGATAGGGCGCGTCTGCGTTGCCGTCGAATACGTAGTCGGTAGAGACATGCACGAGTGCCGCGCCGCTCCTCGCGCATGCGGCGGCGAGGTGCGCCACCGCCTCCACGTTCACCGCATGGGCGGTTTTTTCGTCGTTCTCGGCGCGGTCCACCGCGGTGTAGGCGGCGCAGTTGACAACCGCCTGAGGCTGCCAGCGTTCGATTGCGTGGGCCACGGCAGCCGCATCCGTGATGTCGAGATCGTCGCGACTGAGGCCGATGGGCTGGAAGGCTTCGGTGCCTAGCCGGGAAAGCTCCGATCCAACTTGGCCAGCGGCGCCGGTTACGAGGACTCTCACGGTAGCTTGCCGAGGTACTCGTCGAGGGTTGGATTTCGCCGGTCCGCTGCCGAGACGATGGGGTCCGCAATCGGCCAGTCGATGGCTAGCGTCGGGTCGTTCCACAGCACGCCTCGGCCATCGTCCGGCCGATAGTGGGCGGTGCATTTGTACTCGAAGTCCGCCACCTCGGAGAGCACGCAGAAGCCGTGTGCATAGCCCGGCGGGATGAACAGCTGGGTTTGGCTTTCGTCATCGAGAATCACGCCAACGTGCTGGCGGAACGTGGGGGAAGCGGGATCGATGTCCACGGCCACGTCAAACACGCGCCCGCGACTCACCCGCACGAGCTTGCCCTGCGGCTCCCGCTCCTGAAAGTGCAGGCCGCGCAACACGCCGCGTCGGGAGCGGGAGTGGTTGTCCTGCACGAAATCCTGCGTGAGCGCAGGGTGTTCGTCGTAGCGCTCCTTGCTGTAGGTTTCGAGCAGGAAGCCGCGCTCGTCGCCGAACACCCGAGGCCGGATGATGACGACTCCGGGCAACGTCGTGGTTTCGACTTCCATCTAGCTGCATTCCGTGCCGTGGCGGTGGGGGAAGTAGCATGGCACAGCGGCCGGTCGCGTACGCTCCCTCTGGCGCTTGTTCATGCGAGTTACCACCCCGGCTCACCGGGGCTTGACCCACAGCAACCCCCCTCCGATGATCGGCGTGGAGTGTGTTTCATGTGCGGTAGTCAGGAAAGTGGCAATTGATGTCGGCGACGTAGCTCCGGATTTCACCCTCGAAACAGCGAGCCTGACGGGCAGCGGAACCCTGAGGCTGAGTTCGTTGCGAGGCCGAAAAGTCGTGCTGTTCTTCTACCCCGCTGACCACTCGCCTGGGTGCACAACCCAAGTCTGCGCGTTCCGCGACGCCTATGAAGAGCTAGTCGGCCACGGTGTCGAGGTCGTAGGTATCAGCGGGCAGAAAATCGCGTCGCACGAACGCTTCGCCGGCAGCCAGGCACTGCCGTTCCCGATTGCCAGCGACCCCGGCAACCTCGTGCGTCGCGAGTACGGGGCATCCAAGTGGATCATTCCGTGGCGCGTGACGTACCTCATCGACGAGGACGGCATCGTTTCCGACGTGTACTCCGGCATGGTTCAACCTCTCATGCACGTCGAATACGTGAAGCAGTGGATTGCCGAAGACTAAAGGGATAATCCGGCGACGGTGCATTCCCAATGTCGACGATTCTCTTCACCTAGCAGCTGGTCGCTGCGCGACGGCGAGGAGGTAAAGCTGGTGGGCTTCGGCAACTTCGAGGTACGCGAGCGCGCCGCCCGCATGGGGCGCAACCCGCGCACCTGCGAGGCCGGCGCGGCCTCACGCGGCGTAGCGTTCAAGGCGACCCGGGCCTGGGGCAGGCGCCGCGGGCGAAGGGCTGCGTCACCCGACAGAGCATGCTATCGATGATCTACAAGACGGGGCATGAGCGCCGAGAGGTCGTGGCGCCGACTGCGCGGCTTCCGCAAAACTCGCCAAGGTCATCGAGGGCGTGACGTTCAACGACGGCATCGAAGTCATCGAGGACCGCAGGGCCGCCGCATGACCAACTCGCCGTACACCATTTTGACAATAGCTCGCTGTTCCAGCGTGGAGTGCGGGTGGGTCCAGAAGCACTAAACCAAATCGCGGGCGCCTTCCGGGCCCTAGCCCGGCCGCCCGCCTCGCACGTTGCGCCACCCGGAAGCCGAGGCTAACGTGCGTGGAGGCTCGGAACCGTACCGTGCGGGGACGACGATGCTCCACATGCTCATTGGGATCCTCGCGGTGGCCTTGTTCGCACTGTCGGCTTGCGCCGTCCTCCCCGAAACCGCACGTTCGTTCACTTACATGAAGATGGCCTGCGACGAGCTTCCACGGGAGCGATTGCTGGAGTCTTCACGCCTCAAAGCCCTCGTCGCACGCCAGCGGCGCGATAGGGATGACGTCGTCCACCTCGGTTCGCTCACCTTGTCCAAGTCAGCAAGCCGCTGGGCGCGCGACATTGCCCGCAGCAGGAACAGGATTCGCGCCATCGACCTCGAGGTCGCCGGACGCTGCGCCGGCCGCGTCGGCGATATGCTCGTCGCCGACTTGAATCTCACGAAGCGGGCGACGCGGACGAGGCGCACTGGTCGGGACCGAACCTTGGTGTGACCCGAAACCGGGTGCTACGCAGCCCGCGGCGTCACGAACGCCGCCTGCTTCGTCCCGACGAGACCGGCGCTGCCGCCGAAGCAGGCGCCTGTGGTGCGAGTTTCGGCGCCCGCCGCCCCGGAAATCCGCCCGCCATCGGCCGTTTTCGTGCAAGGGACGGACTGGCAGGCTGACGAGCAGCATCCGAACCCGGACGCCTCAGGGGCCTCGCGCGCGTAGTCGGCCCACTGCTGCATCAGGAGACTTCGCCGCTCGAATAGATCCGAGCGGGCATAGGCGGGCTAGGCGAGCAGCTCTGTCAGGTAGGCGCCGTAGGCGCTGCCGGCGAAGTCCTGGGCGATGGCTACCAAGTCGTGGTCGTCGATCCAGCCCATGCGCCATGCCACCTCTTCGGGGCAGGCGATCTTGAGGCCTTGGCGATGCTCGATGATCTGCACGAACATGCTTGCCTCGAGCAGGGAGTCGTGGGTGCCGGTGTCGAGCCAGGCCATGCCGCGGCCGAACTGCACCACCTTCAGGCGGCCGGCTTCGAGGTAGTGGCGGTTGATGTCGGTGATTTCGGTTTCGCCGCGGGCGGAGGGCGCGAGCGAGGCGGCGATGTCAAGCACGTCGTTGTCGTACAGGTAGAGGCCGGTCACCGCCAGATTGGATCGGGGCGCGGCCGGCTTCTCCTCGATGTCCACGGCGCCGCCTTGCGCGTCGAGCACCGCCACGCCAAAGGCACTCGGGTCGTTCACCGGATAGGTGAATACCGTCGCCCCGTCATTCCCCGCCACCGCTTCCTGCGCCGTGCGCGACAGTTCGCTGCCGAAGAAGATGTTGTCGCCCAGGATGAGCGCCACCGGCTCGGTGCCGACGAAGTCGCGCCCGACGACGAAGGCATCGGGGATACCCTTCGGATCGTGCTGCACGCGATAGGAAAGCGACATGCCCCAGCGGCTGCCGTCGCCGAGCAGTTCCTCGAAGCGCGGCGTGTCGCGGGGCGTGGAGATGACCAGCACCTCGCGCACGCCAGCCAGCATGAGCGTGGTGAGGGGGTAGTAGATCATCGGCTTGTCATACACCGGCAACAGTTGCTTGCACACGCCAGCGGTGACCGGATGCAGGCGCGTGCCGTGCCCGCCAGCGAGGACGATGCCCCGCGTGCGCTGCTCTTGGCCTGTCATCGTGTGGTTCCGAGCCGGCCGCCGTTGTAGCTGCCCATCACGCTCCTCAGCCATTCGGGGTGATCGCAATACCACGCCACGGTGGCATCCATGGCGTCCTCGAAGGAGGTATCGGGCACCCAGCCGAGCTCGCGCTCGATGAGGCTGGCGTCGATGGCGTAGCGGCGGTCGTGCCCGGGTCGGTCTTGCACGTGGGTGACGAGCCGGCGCATGGACTCCACGTCCACTTCGACGTGGCTCGCGAGTCGCTCCAGCAGCGTATGCACGACCTCGCGGTTGGTGCGTTCGCAGTCGCCGCCGATGTTGTAGGTGGCGCCCGGGCGGCCATCGTCCAGCACGCGAACAAGCCCGCGAACGTGATCCTCCACGTAGAGCCAATCGCGCACCTGCAAGCCGTCGCCGTAGATGCGGATGGGCCTGCCTTCCAAGGCGTTGGCAATGGTGAGGGGGATCAGCTTCTCCGGGAACTGGCGCGGCCCGTAGTTGTTCGAGCAGTTGGTCACGAGCACGGGCAGCGAGAAAGTCTCGTGCCAGGCGCGGGCCAGGTGGTCCGCGGCGGCCTTGGAGGCAGCGTAGGGCGAGTTCGGGCGGTAGGGAGAGGTTTCCGTGAACCGGCCCGTCTCTCCCAAGGCGCCGAAGACCTCGTCTGTGGAGACATGGACGAGGCGAAACTCGGCGTTGGCCGCCGCGACTTCGCGGGCGGCTTCGAGCACGTTGAAGGTGCCGACAATGTTGGTGTGCACGAAGGCTGCGGGGCCGTCGATGGAACGATCTACGTGGGTCTCGGCCGCCAGATGGAAGATCGCGTCGGGCCTGAGATCGAGCACCAGTTCCTTAAGCGCGGCACGGTCCTGGATGTCGAGCCGATGCAGCCGGTGGCGCGGCGAGTCCTCAACCTCCGCAAGGTTCTCCATACGACCGGCGTAGGAAAGACTGTCCACGGTGTGTACGATTTCGCCGCGGTCGAGCAGATGCCGAACGAGGGCGGAACCGATGAACCCCGCTCCCCCCGTGACGATACATTTCCTGCCCGCACTCACGCTTTCATGCCCCTTGCTCCTGATTCCGGCCCGGTTCATCCGCTCGACCGTAATTATCGGCGAAACGCTTGATGTCGTCTTCGCCGAGGTAGTCGCCCACCTGCACTTCGATGAGCTCTGCAGGTTCGCTCCCTGGATTGGAGAGACGGTGCAGGGCGCCGGCGGGAATGTACGTGGACTCGTTCTCCTCAAGGCGAATCCGATCCTCGCCGCGGGTCACCTCCACCGAGCCTTGAACCACCACCCAATGTTCGCTGCGCTGGCGGTGGGTTTGCAGCGACAGCGACGCGCCAGGGAGAACGACGATGCGTTTCACCTGATGTCGCGGCCCGGCGGCGAGGCGTTCATAGGTGCCCCAAGGGCGCACGACTCGGTTGGTGGAAGCGGTTTCCTCGCGCCCGGCTTCCTTCAGGCTCTGCACCAACTCGCGGACTCGCTCGACGCCGGAGCCGTCCGCCACGAGCACGGCGTCCGGGGTCTCCACCACAACCGCATTGTCGATTCCAAGCACCGCCACGAGACGTGACTCGGCCAGGACCACGGAGTCCTTCGCTTCGAGCACGGCTACATCGCCACGGACGACATTGCCGTCTGCCTCCGCCACCAGATCGCGCAGCGCCGGCCAGGCACCGACATCGCTCCAGCCGCAATCCACCGGCAAGACCC
>JAPPDJ010000163.1 GCA_028824555.1 Gammaproteobacteria bacterium
TACCACCGGCATCGCGCGACCGTGTTCGACTGGCTCCCGGCGCGCCGCTTTGGAGGGAGGGCGTCCCGCCCTCCGTCGCGCCCGCGCGGGCGCGCGCATTGCTCCTGCAACGGGCGTCCTGCGCGCCTAACGGCGCGCTGGAGGGCGGGACGCCCTCCCTCCAAAGAAAGGGAACGCGCCCTGCCTTGCCTCGTTGGTGTGGCGAGGCATTAGACTTCGGCCGTCGCCAAAGACGGGGCCATCCATGCCGAACGCGATTCCCGTGATCGACTCGCAGGTGCATTGCTACGAGCGCAACCGCCCCGAGCGCCCGTGGGCCGGCACGCTTGCCGGTCCGGAAGAAGCCACCGGAGACCAGATGGTCGCCACCATGGACCGGCTCGGCGTGGACGGTGCGTTGCTGGTTTCGCCCTGGGCGATGTATCGCTACGACGCGAGCTACGCGCAGGAAGTGGGAGCGAAGCATCCAACGCGGTTCGGCCTAATCAGGCCCTTCGACCCAGAATCCCCGGATGTCGCGAACGAAATGGCCGAGTGGGCGCAGCAGCCCGGCGTCGTGGGTGCCCGGCTCATGATGGGTGCGCCGGCCCCTGCCCCTTCCCGCGAGGGGATCGACCGCATCTTCGCCGCTGGCGCCAGCCTCGGACTGCCCGTGAACGTGCTCTGCTGGGGCAATCTCGCCGCGTTTGCCGACGCCGCCGCCAGCCACCCGAACACCCAACTCGTCATCGACCACCTTGCCCTCAGGCAACCGTTCGCCCCGCCGCCGCCGGACGAGCCCTTCGCGGACCTCGAAGGCGTGCTGGCGCTGGCCCGGTTCGACCACGTGGCCATCAAGGTGTCTGGCGCCTGCACTCTCGCGCGCGAACCGTTCCCGTTCCCAGACATCTGGGATCCGCTCGCGCGCGTGTTCGACGCCTTCGGCATCGAACGCTGCCTTTGGGGCACCGACTGGACCCGCGCGGTCAACGTCGTCTCGCCCGAGCACGCCGTGGAGGCATTCCGCGTCACCGATCGTCTCTCGGATTCCGACCGTGCCGCGCTCATGGGCGGCAGCCTCACGCGAATCTACGGCTGGCAGCCACGATGACCGCCTTCGACTATCGCGACGACGCCCCATACGCGATTCGCGAGGACATCGGTCGCGAGCACCGCGCCTTCTGGCAACGCCTCGCCGGGCCCGGAAGCTGGTGGAGCGGCGAGCAACGAGTCGCCATCGCCAAGGCGTCACGGGGCGCCCTGGATTGTCGCCTCTGCATCGCCCGCAAGGCCGCTCTCTCACCCAACGCCGTGCAGGGCACGCACGACCACGACGGCGAACTGCCGGAGGTGGTCGTGGATGCGGCCCATCGTATCGTCACCGACCAGGGCCGCATCACACGCGGCTATGTCGAGGACAACGCCGCGGCGGGACTGTCCAAGCCCGCCTACGTGGAACTCGTCGGCATCGTGGTCGCGGTCTTCAGCATCGACGAGTTCCACCGCGCCCTCGGCTTGGAGCTCGAACCCCTGCCCGCGCCACGGGAAGGCGACATCAGCCGCTACCAGCCGGCGATGCTGAGCGAGGACATGGGCTATGTGCCCACCGTGCCGCCGGACGGCACGGTCGGGAAGGAAGCGGACCTGTGGCCGCCCGGGCGCACCGCCAATGTCGTGCGGGCACTGAGCCTCGTACCCGAGGCCTTGCGCGACTGGCGGGCGATCGCCTCCGCGCAATACCTCTCCTTCGCCGGAATGCAGAACTTCGTCAAGGACGAGGCGCGCTCCCTCACCCGCATGCAGATGGAACTCATCGCCGGTCGCGTCTCGGCAGTGAACGAGTGTTTCTACTGAACCAGTTCCCACGCGACGATGCTCCGTGTGAGCGCAGAGGTGACCTCGTCCGAAGTCGATCTTCAAGCGATCAACGGTGACGCCGACAGCGCCGCCGTCGGCATCGAGTTTGGCGCACAGCTGATGCGCTTCGGCGAAGCGGTGGCAATGCGCTCGCAAGACCTGCCGCAACGCCGAACGGAACTCCTTGAGGCCGCCGGCGCCGCCGCCTTGGTGGACGCGGCCGGGGTCGCCGCCAACTTCCAACGCATGGTGCGAATCGCCGACGCCATCGGCATCCCAATAGACGACATGCAGGCCGAACTCGGCCGCAACGTCCGCGCCGAACTCGGAATCGAACGCTTCCCCAGCGCCCGCAACTCGCTTGGGTAACCTCGAGGCAGCGCCCATTCGCGGGCACAGCGGATACACTTGCTGAGTGGCTGACATCGGAGCGACCCATATGAGCGCTGCGCCTACCGCCCTTGCGGAAGTGGCCGATGACATCTGTTCTCTCCCCCTCATGGACGTCCCGTACCGCCTGGCGGGCAATTGGGACGATGAGGCGTACCTGACGCTGGCGGAAAGCGTCAGGCGCTTGATGGAGATGACGGATGGGGTCGTTGAAGTTTTGCCGCCACCGACGATTGCACATCAGCACATGCTGGGCTGGCTCTTCGAGGCGTTCCGCCGCCACATTGCCGACGCAGGAGGCATGGTGGTTTTCTCGCCAGTCCCCCTGCGCATCCGGGTGCGCAACTACCGCGAGCCGGATTTGATTTTCTGGCAGAACGCCAACGATCCCCGACTTGAAGGCACCTATCTGGACGGTGCGGACCTCGTCGTAGAGGTCGTCAGCCCTGGCGGCGCCAAGCGCGATCTCGTGGACAAGCGACTCGACTACGCCGAAGCCGGGATTCCCGAATACTGGATCGTGGATCCGCGCTACGAAACTGTGACAGTGCTGACCCTTGCCGGCGGCGAGTATGCAGAAGCAGGCGCTTTCGCCCGCGGCACAGATGCCGTCTCATCGTTCGTTCCGGATCTTCAAGTTTCAGTCGGCGATCTGTTCGACGCGGCGTCCGGTTACTGACAGCGCCCGAGAGACGTCGCCACACGCACCATCCGGCTACTGCCAACCCCACTCCGTCCAAGTTTCCGCAACGGACGAGGCATGCCTAGCCCGTGTTGCGCAGGCCGCTGGCGATGCCGGCCATCGTCACGTTCAGCGCCTGTCGCACCGCCTCGGCGTCGTTGCCGGCGCGGCGGCGGGCCATGAGTTCTGCCTGCAGCAGGTGGAGTGGGTCGAGATAGGTGTTGCGCACCAAGATGGAGTCGTGCATGGCGGGGTCGTTCGCGAGCAACGTACCGCTTCCGTCCAGTTGCGGCAGGGTCTCGCGGAGTGATTCGAGTCGGGCGATGAGGGCCTCGGTCATGCGTTGCTGTGGCGCGTCCGCCAAGCGGCGGGCGTAGTAGCGCGCGAGCGTGGTGTCTGCCTTCGCCAGCACCATCGCCAGCATGTCGAATTGCATGGCGAAGAATGGCCAGATGCGCAGCGTCTCGTAGGCCGATGGGTTGGCCCGCAGCCACCGTACCGCCTCGTCGGCACCCAGCCATGGCGGCAGCATCAGGCGAATCTGTGTCCAGGCGAACACCCAAGGAATAGCGCGGAGGCGGTCGAGATCGTCGGCCTTGGCTGGCATGCTTCCTTCGGCACGGCGAGCAGGACGGCTGCCGAGCGAAAGATCCGCGAGTTCCCCTTCGGGCGTGATGGTGTGGAACAGCTCGACGAACTCGGCATTGCGCACCGTGCCCCGATAGGAAGCGAGGCAAGCGTCCGCCAGCTCCGTCATCGCCGAACGCTGCTCGGCCACGGGCGCTGGCGGCGGCGCCACCGTGGCGCGCAGCGTCGATTGCAGATAGATCGACAGCGTCGCCCGCGCGATCTGGGGCGCGCCAAGCTTGAAGCGGATCATCTCGCCCTGCTCGGTCACCCGCAGCGATCCAGACATGGAACCGGGCGGCTGCGACGCAATCGCCTGGCCCGACGGGCCACCACCGCGACCGATTGCGCCGCCTCTGCCGTGGAACAGCGTTAGCCGCACGCCGTGGCGAGCGGCCACTTCGGCGATGGCCTCCTGGGCTCGATACTGCGCCCACGCGGCGGCTAGCTGTCCGGCGTCCTTGGCCGAATCCGAGTAGCCGATCATCACCTGCACCGAATCGCCCACATAGGCGCGGTACCAAGGCAGCGACAGCAGGGCATCAAGCGTCGCGGCAGCAGCGTTGAGGTCGTCCAAGGTCTCGAACAGCGGCACAATGGCAAGGTTGCGGCCCAGGCCAGACTCGCGCAGCAGCAGCGCCACCGCGAGCACGTCGCTTGGCGCCGTAGCCATCGAGATGACATAGGTGGCGATGCCGGCCGCATCGTTCTCGGCCACAACACGGCAGGTGTCGAGCACCTCGCGCGACTCCTCGCTCACGGGCCACTCGCGCGGGAACAGGGGCCGGCGGCCCTGCAACTCCGTCAGCAGCCATGCAACGCGACTAGGCTCATCCCATTCGGCATAGCCACTCGGGCCATCGTCACCGTCGACGCCGAGAGCGCCGGCGGCTTGTAGATAGCGCGTCACTTCATCGAGCACGATCTCGTGGCGCTCGGCATGCTGGCGGATGTCCAGTCGCGCGAGGCAGACGCCGAAGCAATGCACCCGCCGCAACGTGTCGAGCAGCGGGCCTTCGGCGATGCGCTCCATGCCGCACGCCACCAGCGAGCGATGGCACAGCAGCAGCGGCTCCAGTACGTCGCGGTCTTGCAGGACGGCATCCGCCGGTCGCGCCTCGTCGGTCTCCGCCCAGGCGCGAGTGGCGAACAGGCGATCGCGCAAGCCGTGCAGGATGGCGCGATAGGGCTCGAAATCGCCGCCGGCGGCGGCTCGCAATTCATCCGTACAGGCGGACATGGAAAGCGACGCGCTCAAGGCATTGACGTCTCGCAGCAGGAGATCAGCCGCGGTCCAGCGCGCCCGCCGCAGCACGCGGCGGGTGACCGCGGCAGTGACACCGGGGTTGCCGTCACGGTCGCCGCCCATCCAGGACGCGAACGAGAACGGCATCGCGTTCGCGGATAGGCGTTCCGGCAGCGCTGCATCGAGGTCGCGCATGGCTTTGGGGACCGCGTCCCAGAGCGAGTTTTCGATCACCGCGAAGCCCCAGCGCGCCTCCTCTTCCGGCGAGGGGCGTTCACGACGTATTTCGTCGGTGTGCCAGGCCTCGCTGATGAGCCGTTCGAGGCGCTCGTTCGATTCCCGACGTTCGGCGTCGCAGAGGTGGGCGCGCGCGGCCAGTTCGGCACCGATCGCGTCGTATTTCTGAATCAGGGTGCGACGCAGAACCTCGGTGGGATGCGCGGTCAGCACGAGCTCGACCCGAACACCCGTCAAGTCCTCGACCGAGATCGCCGGCCAAGGCGGTGCGGGCGCAGCATGGCATTGCTCGGCGATGTTGGCGAGGTTGAGGAACTGATTGAAGGCGCGGGCGATGTCGGGGAGCAGGTCTTCGGGAATGTCGGCCAAGCGGTGGCTGAGCCGCTCCCAATCCGCCTCCGAGCCCCGTCGTGCGGCCTTCGCCAAGGCGCGGATGTCCTCGATGAGATCGACGAACTCGGCACCCCGATGGCGACCGATTACGCGACCGAGAATGTCGCCCAAGAGGCGAACATCGTCACGAAGCTCGCGCGGAATTCCGGCGAGCGCATCGCTCTCAGTGGCTGCCATCCAAGGACTATACGCCGGCTGGAAACTCCGAAGCGGCGCCACCCCAATACAATGCCCACATGGACTCCCGTCAAGCGACGTTGCTTCCTCGCGCACCCGCATCCGGCGCCGATGCTTCGCCGATGGACCGGGCGCGGCGGTTGTTGCGGGAGGTGTATGGGTATGCGGACTTCCGCCCCGGGCAAGAGCCTGTCGTCCAGACGGCGTTTGCGGGGCGTGATGCGCTTGTGCTCATGCCAACCGGGGGTGGCAAGTCGCTTTGCTATCAGTTGCCGGCGATGGCGAAGGAGGGCGTCGGCATCGTCGTTTCGCCCCTCATCGCGCTGATGCAGGACCAAGTCTCTGCCTTGCGCCAGCTAGGCGTGAAGGCTGCCTTCCTCAACTCCACCCTCGACTATTGGGAACGCCAAGAAGTCGAGGGAGCGCTCAGCCGGGGTGCGCTGGACCTGATCTACCTTGCCCCCGAACGGCTGTTGCAGGCCGAGACGCTCGATTTCCTTCGCACCGTGCAGGTTGCGCTAATCGCCATCGACGAGGCGCATTGCGTGTCGCAGTGGGGGCACGACTTTCGCCAGGACTATCTCGGCCTCAACGTACTGGCGGACGCTTTCCCCGGCATCCCGCGCATGGCCCTCACGGCCACCGCCGACGAACGCACCCGCAAGGAGATCGTCGCCCGCTTGGCGCTCCGTCGCCCCGCCTCGTTCGTCCACGGCTTCGACCGCCCCAACATCCGCTACACCGTGCAGGCCAAAAACCGCCCGCAGACGCAGCTCGCCGCATTCCTCGAAGAGCACCGCGGCGAGGCCGGCATCGTCTATTGCCTGTCGCGGCGCAAGGTGGAGTCCACGGCCGCGACATTGCGCGAAGCCGGACATGACGCCCTGCCCTACCACGCTGGCTTGCCGGGCCACCTGCGGGCAGCAAACCAAGCCCGCTTCCTGCGCGACGACGGCGTGGTGGTGGTCGCCACCATCGCCTTCGGCATGGGCATCGACAAGCCCGACGTGCGCTTCGTCGCCCACGTGGACCTGCCCAAGAGCATCGAGGCCTACTATCAGGAGACCGGCCGCGCCGGCCGCGACGACGTTGCGGCCGAGGCATGGATGATCTACGGCCTGCAGGATGTGGTGCGGCTTCGCCAGATGCTGGACGAGTCCGAAGCCCCGGAAGAACAGAGGCGCATCGAACGCGCCAAGCTCGACAAGCTCCTCGCCTGGTGCGAAGTGACCGCCTGCCGCCGCGCCGCGCTGCTCTCGCACTTTGGCGAGGACTATCCCGCTCCCTGCGGCAACTGCGACATCTGCCTTGACCCGCCGCGCACCTGGGACGGCACCGTGGCGGCACAGAAGCTGCTCTCCTGCGTGGTGCGAACCGGACAGCGCTTCGGCGCCGCGCATGTGATCGACGTGCTGCGGGGCAAAGCAACCGCGAAGATCGAGCAGCATCGCCACGCCGGGCTCTCCACCTACGGCATCGGCGACGACCTAACCGAAGGCCAATGGCGCTCGGTGCTGCGCCAGCTTTTGGTGCAGGGCTACGTCCGCGCCGACGCCCACCGCTACGGCGCGCTGGTTCTCGAACCCGCCGCGCGGCCGCTGCTGCGCGGCGAAGTGACGCTGAAGCTTCGGGAGGAGATCAGAACGGCAAAGCCGAAGCGCGCCCGCAAGACCGGCCCTCACGACATCGAAGTCGCTGCCGCCGACGAACCGCTCTGGGAAGCCATGCGAACCCTGCGCAAGCAGCTCGCGGACGACGCCGGCGTGCCCCCCTACGTCGTCTTCCACGACGCAACCCTCAAGGCCCTCATCGACGCCAAACCCAAGTCCCTGGAGGAAATGCTCGCCCTCCATGGCATCGGCAAGGCCAAGCTCGAACGCTACGGCGATGCCTTCCTGGCTTTGCTCGCATCCGGCACAAACACCCAAGAGCACGACGAGCCGTAGGGGACGGGCCCGTGCCGGCGCGCCCTGACGGGCGCGTTGGCAGTTCGCTTGCGCGAACTGCTGCGCTTCGACGAATTCCTTGTGTCGAATTCAACACGGGCGGGGACAACCCCTGGGACAACCCCCGCGCCTGCGGGGACTCGGCTGCAGCCGGGCTCCCGGCTCCTACCGCTTCCTAAGCCGCCGCATGGCTTCTTCGAAGTCGATTTCTCCGCGCTCGAGTCGCCCGATGGTGTCTGCGGTTGTGGTTGGCTTTGGGGGTTCGGAGCTTGGCCTGGCCTCTTCTTTGGGGGTGTTCTTCTCCCCTGTGAAGCCCAGCGTCTCTCTTAAGCCCGCGAGCCGCGATTTCACCGTCGGGTAGCTCACGCCCAGTGCCCGTTCCATGTCCCGGATTCGTCCCTCGCAGGCGACGAAAATCCGCAAGAGGTGCAGGGCATCGTCGTCGAGCCGGGCGAACTCGTTGCGCGGATAGCTTGCCTGCAAGTGCAAGCCGCAATCGGCGCATTCGAGTTCGCGGGGAAACAGGCGGCCCTCGCATGCTGGACAGCGAAGGGTGGCTTGTGGCGCAGGCTCAGGCGGCACGTGCGTTCGCCAGGGCCGTGAGTTGGTCCTTGCTGGTGATGGTGAGGCCAGAGAAATCCACGTTTTCGAAACGCAGGCCCTTCGCCTTCACGCCGCGGATCGCGGTGCGGTCGAATCGACAGTCCACAAACTCGCAGTCTTCGAGCTCAAGATCCTCCAGCGTCAGATCCCGAATGTGGCCTGGGCTGTGCGCGTCCATGCCCCGTCCCATCATCGAAGCCTCCACCGACCCCGCCCAGTCCGCCATAAAGGTGCAGTTCGTCAGCCGCGCTCCGGTGACGATCAATCCCGTCGCCGAGATGCCCTTGAACGCACACCCGTCGAGCCTTGCCGAGTCGAGCACCCAGTCACGACCTCGCACGGCGGAGAACTCCACCGTCTTCACGCTTGTCTCGCCCTTCAGCATCACCGAGCGCAGCCGCACGGCATTGAACTGCGACGAGCGAATGCGGGCGTCCGCGAGCCCCAAGTCCTTGAATTGCGACGCGTTGATCGAGTTACGTCGAAACGCGGAGTTCGCCAGCGTGAACTTGGCGATCTGCACGCCGTTGAGCTGGTTCGCCGAGATGCGGGAGCCTTCCGCACGAACCTCCTTGAGCGAAGAGCCGCGCAGCCCGTTGCCCGCGAACTCGGTGCTGCGAAGGTCTGCGTCGCGGATGCCGGCGGCGTTGAGCTGGTTGGAACGGAACTCGCCGCCTTGCATGTGCAAACCCATCACCTGGGAGACGACGAGTTGGTTGTCTTCAATGCGGAAGTCCTGTCCCTCAGGATCTTCGCACTTGGAGAACATGATGGAGTTGCTCGCGCCCCAAGCACCGCCAGAGCCACCTCGCATGGCATCGCCCCAGGCCCGGCGCATGGCATCGGCGCCGAAGTTCACCGCCGCCTCGATGTCGACGCCGAGGTCGCCCAAGTCCTCGAACCCTCGGCGGCGATGGCGGCCATGATCCCGGCCATGGTGGCCGTGCCGACGCTGGCCGCCGCGACGACGCCGCTCGCGGTTGTCTCCGTGACCGCGACGCTCGCGCGGCCTCGGCTGGCCGGCATGGGCGCGGGCCTCGGCCGCTCCGGTGATGGCCTCGATCATCTGCGCGGCCTGTTCTCCCGTGAGCTCGCCTGACTCCACCAACTTCAGGATACGATTGATTTCCTCGCGCATGTTGCTTGTCTCCCGACTCGTACGGATGACCACAACATACGCCCGTTTTCTATTTTTTCAAGTTTTTTGCGATTTAATTCTTAATTTCTTTGAAGTTCATGGCCAACAACGCGCCCGCGACGCGACTGGTGGGCGGCATGCCCCTCCCTCCAGCGCGCTCCTCGTGGGCGGTGGCCGAAACAGGCTGCGGCCATCCTGCCACGCTTGCCTTCTAGCCCTCGTCCTCGAGCAACGCGAGGAAGCTCGCGAGGTTCTGGTAGTCGGTCGAGCCTGTGGTCAGTTGCGCACCGCCGCCATGGCCGGCACCGCCCGTTACCTTGGTGAGCACGTAGGCCGCGTTTTCGTGGTGATCGAGGAAGTCGCGGAAGGCGCTTACATTTTTTTCGATGTGGTCCGCATCCGTCGCCCGCACGAAAACGAGATGGGCGCCACCGTTCGGCGCAACGCCACCCTGCACATGGCAGTTGATGCATCTTCCCTGCACGATGGGCGTCGAGATCGACTCACGGAAAAATGTCGTCGCCGCCGACTCGGCGGGTTCCGCCTCGTGATCGTCGTCTTCTGCGTGATGTTCCTCGTCCACATCCTCGAACTCGCCCATTTCCGCAAGCGCGAAGTAGGTGCCCACGGCATCAGCCGTCACGTGCATGTAATAGACGCCCGGCGCCACCGAGTGAACGATGCTGAAGTTGCCCCGATCGCCACCGCCGTCCGCGGACTCGAGAACCACATCGGTGCTGTCGCGCAACTCGCCCATGGTGTTGGTGGGTCCTTCCGTCGCAATTCGCAGCTGGCCCGCTTCGGCGACTTCGACGCGGAACACGTCGCGGTCCATGGCCGTATCGATGCGAGCTGTGGCCCGAACCCCAAGCGGCAGCACCGTGGAGTTGCCGGAAGTGTCGCCGTTGTCGTCCGCGCGAACGATATAGGCCGTGATCTTATGAACGCCGGTGTCCCCCATGTCGCTCGACACCCGGACGTAGTACACGCCGCCGTCGAGCGTTTCCTGGAAGCGGAAGTTGAAGCCCGCCCCGCTGTCGTCGTCTTCCGCAAGGACGACGCCTTCGCTGTCGAGCAGCGCGCCAACGGTGTCGAGTCGGCCGCTGCCGCGCACGTCAATCTCGGCGCGCCCTTGCAGGTCGATCCGAAACACATCCGTGTCGTCGGCACCCAGCTCGGCTTCGGTGGTCACGCCATAGGTGAGCCGTGTGGACGACAGGTACGTGTCGCCGTGGTCGTCCCCGTGATCGTCTTCACCATCGCCGCCAGCCGTTCCAGCAACCATCCCCACGGCAGCAATCGCTGCCGGAAGAAGTGACTTCATACTGAGCATTCCCAACTCCCCTGCCCCAAAGACGACCCGCAGAATAACGCCAACCGGGTTGCCATGTGGTCGTGGTGCGCCTGTCAAGCGGGCCAACGTCCCGCTGCGCTGCTACGATCCACACCAAGAGCAACTCATGGAGCAAACAAGTGAACGTACCCGTCAGATACGGCTTGATTCTCGGCGTGGTCGCTGCCCTCATCAGCTTCGTCACCGCAGCGATGGGCGCACAGATGGGCATGCTGGCCGCGGTGTTCCCGCTCGTCGCAACGGTGGTCACCATTGTCATCGTCTTCCTTGCCTTGCGCGAAACCGCTGCCGAAGCGTCTTGGACGGGCCAACTCCTGAACAGCGCCATCTTGGGCGCGGTGGCCGCGGTGATTGTGTTCGTGCTGAGCTGGCTGACCCTCGGCGTGGTGTTCCCGAACTACCTCGCCGAAATGGCAGCCGCAACGGAACACGCGCTGGCAAGTGCCGGCCTCGCACCGGAGATGATCGAGGCGCAAGTGCAAAGCCTGGAAGAGGCGACAGCCATGGGCCAATCCTTCGCAGGCGCAGTCGGCACGATCGTCACTTGCCTCGTCGCCGGCGCCATCATCGGGATATTCAAGCGGGCATCCAAGGAGCAATGACCCTCTTCAGGGCACTGGATCGCCCCCCATAGGGCAAGGTGGATCGGGTCGCCCTATCAGTCTGTCGGACTCGCCGTTTCGGCGAAGTGATGGGACGGCTTGGGCTGGGACAAAAAGCGTTGTCCGAAGGCAACGGTTCTTGTGGCGCTATGCGACCTCGAGCAGGCCTTCCTGCACCACGAAATCGACGATGCGGCCCAAGCCGTTGCCCAACTTGAGGTTGGTGAACACCCAAGGCGCATCGCCTCGCTGTCGGCGCGTGTCGGCTTCCATCCGCGAGAGGTCCGCGCCCACATAGGGAGCGAGGTCGGTTTTGTTGATGACGAGGAGGTCGGACCGGGTGATGCCGGGGCCGCCCTTGCGGGGGATCTTTTCGCCTCCGGCAACGTCGATGACGTAGATTGCGAGGTCCACGAGTTCAGGGCTGAACGTGGCGGCGAGGTTGTCGCCGCCGCTTTCGATGACCACCAAATCAAGCTCCGGGAACCTCTCCACGAGATCGTCGATGGCGGCGATGTTCATCGAAGGATCTTCGCGGATCGCCGTATGCGGGCAGCCGCCGGTTTCGACGCCAACGATGCGCTCTTCCGGCAGCGCCTGGGAGCGGAGCAGGATGTCGGCATCCTCTTGCGTGTAGATGTCGTTGGTGACCACTGCCATCTCGTAGCGCCCGGCCAAGCTGCGGCAGAGCGACTCCACCAGCGTCGTCTTGCCGGCGCCCACGGGGCCAGCGATGCCGAGCCGCAGAGCCTCTTTCATGCGAATCTCCCTTCGGTTCGCTTCCGCCACAAGAACCGTTGCCTTCGGACAACGCTTCTTGCCCCAACCCAAGCCGTCC
>JAPPDJ010000072.1 GCA_028824555.1 Gammaproteobacteria bacterium
ACGCCTTTTCTCGACTCCCCCGCAAGGGGGGAGTGACAGGGAGGGCCCCGCGAACCGCTCTGGGCGGGGGTGACGGGAAGGTGCCCGCGCTCTGGGCCTACAGGGGAATCGGGCGCGCTCGCGCTCACCCAACGGCTAGCGCCGGGCCACGGAATCCAGCCATTTGTGCATGCGCACAGCCGTCTCCTGGCCTTGGTAATAGCCGGGGATGGTCTTGCCAGGGGCGAAGCCGGCGGCGCGGTAGAAGCGCTGGGCGCCTTGGTTGCGCGCCCGCACTTCGAGATCGATGCGATCCAGGCCAGCCGTGTGCGCCGTCAGCACCAACCAGTCGAGCAGTTCCCGGCCCAGGCCCTGGCGGCGGCAGCGAGGGTCCACGGCGAGCAGGTTGAGGTGCGCGGTCTCGAAGCCGAACCGCATCGCCGCGAAGCCCATCAGGGTGCCGGCGGCAGCCTCGGGCAGCGGCGTTTGCAGGCGCGAGACGATCACAGACGACTCGCTGTCGCGAATCATGGCGCGGATGGCCTCTGGTCGCCAACGCCATTGCAGGCCGTGCTCGATCTCGTCGCGCGACATGCGGGCGATGTCACCGGCATCGCGCATGGCGGCAAGTTCGATGGCGGTGAATCGCGTTTCCATTGTATGGTCGGGGCGTCAGCTCGCGTCGCAGGGCTGGCAGGGGAGGGTAAGCGGCGGAAGGCCACAAGCGTAATGTCGCGGGTCGCGAGCCTGGCTGCTGCCATGCCGTGTCCGGCGCGCCGCTTGCGACACATAGTGCTCGACAGGGAAGGAGCGAGATTTGGACTTCGACAAGGTCACACTGGATTTCGATGAGAACGTGGCAACCCTGCGATTCAACCACCCTGAGGTGTTGAACGCCATCGGTGCCGACATGATGCAGGGCCTCGACGCGGCGCTCCGTGAAGTGGAGGACCCGAACAATGGCATCCGCTGCCTGCTCATCACCGGTGTGGGACGCGGCTTCTGTGCCGGTGCCAACCTCTCGGGCCGCGGCGACGGCAAGGGCGGTGCCGGCGGCACTTTGCGCAGCTCGTATCACCCGCTGTTCTTCCGCATGAGAGAGCTCGACATGCCGATTGTCACGGCCGTCAACGGTGCCGCCGCGGGCGTCGGCATGAGCTTCGCGTTGTTCGGCGACATCGTCTGCGCGTCGAAGGGCGCGTTCTTCCTGCAAGCCTTCGCCCGCATCGGGCTCGTGCCGGACGGCGGCGCCACGTTCTTTCTCCCGCGCATGATCGGCTGGGGCCGCGCGATGGAGCTTTCGCTGTTGGCCGAGCGCCTGCCGGCCGAGCGCGCCTATGAGTGGGGCTTGGTGAACCGGCTCTACGACGACAACGACGCCTTGATGGAAGGCGCGGGTGCCATCGCGACGCAGCTCGCCGGCGGCCCTGCGTCCTTGGCCATGATCCGACAGGCCTATTGGGCAAGCTGGGACAACTCCTACGAGCAGCAGCTTGACCTCGAGGCCCGGTTGCAGGCGCGAGCGGGGCGTACGAAGGACTACGCCGAGGGCGTTTCTGCGTTCCTGCAGAAACGAGACGCCGAGTTCAAGGGCGCGTGAAGGCGACGGGAGGGACGGATATGCAAGGTCGGGTTGCGCTGGTTACCGGCGGCGGACGCGGCGTCGGTCGCGCCATCTCGCTGGCGCTGGCCGCGGACGGCGCTGCGGTTGCGGTCAACTATCGCCGTGACAAGGCCGCGGCCGACGAGACGGTGGCGGAGATCCGCACTGGCGGCGGCACTGCGGTCGCATACGGTGCTTCGGTGGACGACTACGACCAGAACGCCGCGATGGTTGCCGAAGTGGAGGCAGACCTAGGTGCCATCGGCATCCTCGTCCACAACGCCGGCATCGCCAGTCGCGGCATGTCGGTGGTGGATACCGAACCCGACGAACTGCGTCGCGTTATGGCGACGCACGCGCTCGGCCCACACTACCTTTCGAGGCTTGCCATTCCGAAGATGCGGACGCTCGATCGGGGCGACGTTGTGATGATCTCCAGCGTCGCCACACGCGGGCTCTCCGCCAACGGAGCTCCCTACAACATGGGCAAGACGGCCTTGGAGGCGCTTGCCGTCACTTTGTCCCGTGAGGAACGCAACAACGGCATCCGGGTGAACATCGTCGCCCCGGGACTCGTGGAAACAGAGATGGGCCGCCGCCTGATGAAGGCCACCGCTGGCGTCACGGACCTGCGTACGCTGGACTCCGCGAGCCCCTTCGGCCGCGTCTGTCAGCCGGAAGACGTAGCCAATGTGGTTCGCTTTCTGGTCTCGGAACAAAACACGTACGTGACGGGCCAGAAGATCTACTGCGACGGCGGCGGGCCCGGCTAGGCACCAGACGCCAAAGCCGGCACCAAATGCTCTGGGTCAGGGTCTTCCCAAGGTCACCTCGTCCACCGACGCCACCAAGGTTTCGACGATCAGGCCCATTTCCTCCTCGTCGATGATGAGCGGCGGACCAAGCACCACGATGTCGCGTACGACGCCCGTGCCGCCGGCATAGAAGAAGACGCCGCGTTCAAGGCCCGCTGCCATGATGCGCGAGGCGACGTGGTCGCTGGCGGGGAAGGGTTCGAGCGTGTCGCGGTCCTGAACCACTTCGATGGCTTGCAGCATGCCGCGTCCGCGCACTTCGGCCACATGAGGGTGGTTGGAGAAGGCCGTGGCGAGGCGCTTGCCGAGCTCCTCGCCCACGGTTGCCGCGCGCTCGACGAGATTCTCGCGCAGGAGGATGTCGAGGACGCGATCGGCCGCAGCGCATGCACCGGCGTGGGCGCCGAAGGTGTGGAACATCACCATCATGCCGGCGTCGTCGAGGGCCTCGCCGATGCGCTCCGTGGCAAAGACGCCCGTGATCGGCGCGTAGCCGCCTCCGAGCCCTTTGCCGCCGACAACCACGTCCGGGACGAAGTCCCAGTGCTCGAAGCCGAACTTGGCGCCGGTGCGGCCGAAGCCGGTCATCACCTCGTCTTGCAGGATGAGGATGTCGTGACGGTCGCAGATTTCGCGCACGCCCTCCCAATAGCCGGCTGGCGGCACGATGGCGCCGCCGCTCGCGCCGGTGATGGGCTCGGCCATGATTGCGGCGATGGTGTCCGCACCTTCCTCGGCAATCGTGCGTTCGAGATCGCCGAGGTAATGCTCGGCGCTGTTTGCCGCTTCGTTACCGGCGTCGCAGCGCAGGGGATAGGGGGTTGGCACACGCGGATGGTCTGGCAAAGCATGCCTAAGCCCGGACTTGCGCGCCTCGTGGCCTCCTACCGCGGTCGTGGCGAGGGTGGTGCCGTGATACGACACCGAACGCCCGATGATCTTGCACTTCTCGGGCCGACCGAGCGCAGCCTGATACTGGATCGCCAGCTTCATGGCCGTCTCGTTGCCCTCGGAGCCACCGCAGGTGAAATGCTGGCGTGTCAGCGCCTCTGGCAGCCATTCGGCAGTGAGCCGCTCGGAAAGACGGCGGCGTTCCGGCGTTAGCCACACCGGCACGACATAGGTGTTGTTGAGGGTAGCGTCGCGCACGGCATCCGCCACCTCCTCCCGGCCATGGCCGATGTTGGTGACGATGGCGCCGCCGGCTGCATCGAGGATGCGAGCGCCATCCGCCTTGTGCAGCCAGGCTCCCTCCGCACGCACGATTTCGGTGCTGCCGCCGTTGCCGTTGAAGGGCCAGCGCACTTCGCCGCCTTTGTCCATCGATCCTCCGAAAACCGCCCATTGCTGTTGCCCCGAGCACGCGCGCATGGCGACCTGATTTGACGCACTGCCGCGCAAACGGGTATGACGTGCGGGATGATACGCGCACGTGGCCTAAAGAAACGGGGAGCAACCATGCCGGAGCAAGTGGAAGGAATCGACGCCGACAACGTCACCGAGTGGGTCGCCCAGCGCATCCCCGACCTCGCGCCGCCGCTCACGTTCTCGCTCATCGCCGGGGGCCACTCCAACCTCACCTACAAGTTCGTCGACAGCGCCGGCGCGGCCTATGTGCTGCGTCGCCCGCCGCTCGGCCACGTGCTCGAGAGCGCACACGACATGGGCCGCGAGCACCGCATCATCTCGGCGGTGTGGGGAACCGACGTGCCGGTGCCGAAGACGTGGGGCCTGTGCGAGGACAACGACGTGAACGGTGCGCCGTTCTATCTGATGAGCTTCGTCGAGGGGGTGGTGCCACACGAGGCCGAGGTGGCCGAGACGCTGCCGGTGGCGGAGCGTCGCAGCGCCGGGGAGCACATCATCGACGTGCTCGGCACCTTGCACCTGATTGACCCCGACGACGTGGGCCTTGGCACCCTCGCTCGCAAGACCGGCTACGTCGAGCGCCAGTTGAAGCGCTGGTCGGCGCAGTATCAGGCTACCAAGACGCACGAAATCCCGGAGATGGACGAAAGCGAACGCCTGCTTCACGACGATGTGCCGGAACAGGTGGGATCGGCCATCGTCCACGGCGACTACCGCATCGGCAACATGATCCTCGAGGGCGGCCGCATGGCGGCGTTGCTCGACTGGGAGTTGTGTACGCTCGGCGACCCGCTTGCCGACCTCGGCTATCTGCTCAACAACTGGGGCCAGCCGGGCGAGGGTGCGTCCGACACGGCAAGCCCCACGGCGGTGGGTGGCTTTCCGGACCGCGACGAACTCTGCATGGCCTACCAGAGCCGCACCGGTCGCGACCTCTCCCGCATCAACTACTACCGCGCCTTCTCGCACTGGCGCCTCGGCGCCATCGCCCAGGGCGTGTACAAGCGCTACCTTGTCGGCGCGATGGGCAAGAACCGCGACTTTGACCTCGAGAAGTACAAGCTCGGCATCCACGCCCGGGCCGAGTCTGCGCTTGAGCTATTGACGACGTGATTCGTCGTACTCAAGACGCGACGTTTCTTGCCTGCGCCCGCTGAAGCCGTTGCGGCACCTCAACGTGCGCGCCTGCTAGCGCGCCCTCGCGGGCGCGTTGGCAGTTCGCTGCGCGAACTGCTGGCCTTCGTGCTCGCATTCGCTCGCAGCTACGGCGAGGAGCCAGCGCCGTTTCCTACGGCGCAGCCTCCTAGCGCCACAAGAACCGTTGCCTTCGGACAACGCTTCTTGCCCCAGCCCAAGCCGTCCCATCACCCTGTCGGCATTCGGCCGGCTTGCGCCGTCCAAAGTCCGACAGGCTGCTAGTATCGGCGCGAAGCGCTTACAGGAACGGCACGCATGGAGTTCTGGACCTTCCTCACCGTCGTGATCCTCGCCGGCATCGGCCTTGAGGCATACCGCGTTCATGTCAAGGGCAAGAAAGCCCAGGGCGGTGCGAATCTGGCCGACATCGAAGCGCGACTCGCCGCACTGGAGGCGGATGGCGCGCTCGAGGATCGGGTGCGGACGCTCGAAGCCATTGTCACCGACGCCCGCTATCAGCTTGATTCGGAAATCAAGAGTCTCGATGGCGCGCCGCGCCAAGCAGACTAGGTAAGCGCCGCAGAAACCAGTCGTAGGGGACGGGCTTGTCCCGTCCCTTGCCGAGTTCGTCGGCGCGTGCATTACGTCGGTGCATTCAACACGGGCGGAAACAAACCCGCGCCTACGCGTCCCGCGCCGAATCTGTCGTTGCGTTCAACGCGGGCGGGGACAAACCCCGCCCATACGGGGTACTCGCGGCAGTTGGGTTCTCGGCGACTAGCGTAGGACGCCCGAGGGTTGCGGGGAGGTGGAAGGTGAAGGAAAAAAGGGGCGCGCCGGCGGTGGTTTAGGCCGCCGGGACAACTCTTGCAAGGGGAAGAACCACGAGAGGAGGGAGGTTCAAGAGTTGTACACGCGCCTGGAGGATCGCTCCGATGGCGCTATCTTGTACTGGACAGATCGCGTTTGCAACCCCTTTGTCGAACTTTTTTCACTTTTTGTCTCGATTTCTTCGGTGAGCAGCGTCAATTCATGCTGTCGAGGAGCCCGTTGTGATGCACGAGCCGCTCTAGCGCCGCCTCCAGTGTGCTCCGTGCCGACGCCAGGGACTCGCCAACTTCGTCCGCCCCGACCTCTTCACAGCGCTCGGTGTGGTCTGATAGATGATTGATTTCTAGCAGCATTTCGGCAAGCGGGCCAGATATCGCAGAGGTCGATGCCGAGGCGGCGGTGATGATGTGCAGGAGCATTTCTTCGCTGAATGCCTCGTGCGCGCTGTCTTGTACAGGACCTTTCCACGCGAGGCATGCATCCTCAATGTCCGGCCACGAGACGCCACGGTCCAGCGCCATCGCTGCCCGACCCTCACTCTCGAACCGCTCGAGCGCGCTCCTGCTTGCGTAGCGATAGGCCGTCACGACGCCGGCACCCGGCACGCGCTCGCCAACCTCGCTCGTCAACTGGTCATCGAGGGACGCCTGGAACAGCACGAGGCGATGCATCTCGGGGAGGGCGTCCCTGGCTGCCAGGAAGGATTCCAACGAAGGCCACGAACCCACGACAAGGATGCCGGACTCCGGCGTCTCTTGGTCCGCCTGTAGTGTGGTGGCGTGCCGATGCAGGAGCACCAAGGGGGCTCCCACCAAGCCCACGTGCAGTCCGCCGGCGGCGAGGGAGTCCGCGGTGGCCACCCGACGCGCCAGTTCCTCGTCGTCGAGATGGACGACCCGGCGGATCGCGTTGCCGCGGTCCAGCAAGGTCTTGATGGCGTGCAGGCGCTCCACCTGGGCCTCGCTGTAGAAGCGGGTCTGGCCGTCGCGATGCGCTGGCGCGAGGCCGTAACGACGTTCCCACGCGCGCAGCCGTTCCACCGAAATGCCGGTGCGGCTGGCGACGATGCCGATCTTGAACAGGTTGCCCTCAGCGGGCTTTGCGGGAATTGTCATGGACAATACCCCGTTCCACAGGGGCAGCCGACTGTACAGACCTGAACAAGATCAGGCAAGTACCCTGCGTCGGCGCCCCGGCGCAGACGCACGCACCAAGGGCGAGGCGCCGTCCATCAGGCCAAATTGACGATCATCTTCCCTGTGTTCGCGCCGGTGAAGAGTCCAATGAACGCTTCGGGGGCGTGCTCTATGCCGTCGAAGGTGGTCTCGCGGTACTTGAGCTGGCCGGAATTCACCCACGCCGTCATGTCGCGCACGAAGTCCTCGCGCAGGTGGTTGAAGTTCGAGACGATGAAGCCCTTGAGCGTGAGCCCCATGCCGATGGCGATGGCGAGGTTGTTCGGCCCCGGCACCGGAGCCGTGGCGTTGTATTGCGAAATGGCGCCACAGAGGGGAATGCGCCCGCCCGGTCTCATGCAGTTGAGCGCCGCCTGCAAGTGTTCGCCGCCGACGTTGTCGAAATAGACGTCGATGCCGTCGGGTGCGCCTTCGGCAATCTGTCGTTCGAGGTGGCCGTCGTGGTAGTCGAAGGCGTGGTCGAAGCCGAGATCGTCGATCAGGTGGCGCACCTTGTCGGCGCTGCCGGCACTGCCGATGGTGCGGCAGCCTCGAATCTTCGCGATCTGTCCAACCGCGCTGCCCACAGCCCCGGCGGCTCCGGACACGAACACGGTCTCGCCGTCCTTGAGCTGGCCCACGTCGAGCAGTCCCACGTAGGCCGTCATGCCGGGCATCCCGAGGACGCCAAGATAGGCCGATGCCGGCGCTTCGAGATTGCCGAGGGGGCGAAGCCCGCGCGCGGACGACACGAACGCTTCCCGCCAGCCGAGGTGCGACTCCACGTGCTCGCCCTCGGGCAACTCGGCGACGTTGGACTTCACCACCCGGCCGATGGCGCCGCCGGTGAGAGGCTCGCCCACCTCGAAGGGCCCGACGTAAGACTTCCGATCCACCATCCGGCCACGCATGTAAGGATCCACCGACATGCAGAGATTCTCGACCAGCACCTCCCCGTCGCCGGGCTCCGGCAACTCCACCTCGGAAACGGCGAAGTCTGCCGCCGCCGGCATCCCCACAGGTCGCCTGGCAAGCGCAACTACACGCGTCTTCATGCTTTCTCCTTCAGATGACATCGATCGAGTCCGCAGCTTAAGCTGCGGGCCGCCAACGCAAATCATAGCCCTTGACGGCGGTGTGCCGTGTGCGTCGCCCTGCAGCCCAGCCTTCAGCGGTCGAACTGCAGCGCCTCGCCGGGTGTGTCGTCGCGGAACTCGCCGCCGGCGAACATCAACCTTCCCCCGACGAAAGTTTGGGTCACGCGAGCGTGGAACGTAGTGCCGCGGAACGGCGTCCAGCCACACTTGGCGTACACCGGCTCGTCATCCACCACCGTCTGGCGGCTTGGATCGATCACCACGAGGTCGGCGTGATAGCCCTCTCTGATGAAGCCGCGTTCGGCGACATCGAACAAGGTCGCGGGTGCGTGCGCGGTCTTCTGCGCCACCCGTTCGATGGTCATCTCGCCGAGCCGCACCTGTTCGACCAGCGACAGGAGTGCGTGCTGCACCAGCGGCAGGCCGGACGGCGCCTGCATGTAGGGGCTTGCCTTCTCCTCGGCCGTGTGCGGGGCATGGTCGGTGGCGACGACGTCGATCACGTCGTCGTTCACGGCTTGACGGATCGCGAGCTGATCGGCTCGGGTCTTGATGGCGGGGTTGCATTTGATGTCGGTGCCGAGCGCGCCGTAGTGCGTCTCGTTGAAGAACAAGTGATGCACGCAGGCTTCCGCCGTGATGCGCTTGCCTTCGAGCGGGCCGGGCTCGAACAGGGCCAGTTCACGCGCCGTGGTGATGTGCAGCACGTGCAGGCGGCTGCCGTGCGTGCGCGCCAGCCGCACGGCCAGCGACGACGAGCGGTGGCAAGCCTCGGCGGAGCGAATGTTGGGGTGCTCGGTGATGGGGATGTCGTCGCCGTAGCGCGCCTGGGCCTCGGCCTCGTTGGCGAGGATCATGGGCGTGTCTTCGCAGTGGGTGGCGATCAGCAGCGGACACTCGGCGAAGATGCCTTCGAGCGTGCGTTCGTCGTCCACGAGCATGTTGCCGGTTGATGCGCCCATGAACACCTTGACGCCGCAGGCGAGGTGGCGATCAACCCGTCGGATCTCCTCCAGGTTGTCGTTGGTGGCGCCGAGATAGAAAGCGTAGTTCGCGAGCGACCGCGACGCGGCGCGGGCGTGCTTGTCCTGCAGTGCGGCGCCCGTCACCGTCTGCGGATCGCAGTTCGGCATCTCCATGTAACTGGTGATGCCGCCGGCCACAGCGGCGCGGGACTCGGTGGCGATGTCCGCTTTGTGCTCGTAGCCAGGCTCACGGAAATGCACTTGGTCGTCGATCATCCCCGGCAGGAGCCAGGCGCCGGCGAGGTCGATCTCGGTGTCCCCGGCGCCGGCCGCCACCATTCCACCCACGGCATCGATGCGCCCGTCCGCAATGCGCACATCGCCTTCGACCGTGCTGCCCTCGTTGACGATGGCGGCGTTCCTGAGCGCGATTGCCATGCCTTAAGCCCCTTCCCTAGCTTGCTTGCCGAGTCTAATCGGAAGCTTGTCGTTGCACCGCGAAAAAAAAGCGTCGCGCGCCGCCGAAGACAACACCGGCGTGGCCCTGGCCCGCATGCACCTCGGCCTCTCGAATCGGGACACATGGTTCGCTGCACGGTCTGCGCCCATTGGTCGCCATGGCGCGGCGCCGCCTTTCTCTGCTGACACCCCCATTTGGACGCAGTCACGGGTGCGCTAAAGTGGACGACAGCAACCGAGAAGGCACAGCCACTTGATCACGCGACGGTCGTTTGCCGGCTATGGCTTGTTCGGCGCCCTGCTGGCGCCGCGTGCGCGTGGCTTGCCCGTGTCGGACAGCGAAATCCTGCTCGGCACGTCGGCGGCCTTCTCCGGGCCATCGAGGGGACTTGGCATCGAGCTCTATCGCGGCGCCCAGGCGTGCTTCGAGGAGGTCAATCGCCAAGGCGGCGTATTCGGTCGCAAGATTCGCCTTCGCACCTACGACGACGGCTATCAGCCGGACCCGTCGGTGAAGAACACCATGACGCTCATGCTCGAAGACGACGTCTTTGGCCTGTTCGGCTATGTAGGCACTCCCACCGTCACGCGGGTGCTGCCGCTTTTGAAGAAATTCCAGGACCGCAGCATTCTCCTGTTCTTCCCCTTCACCGGCGCCCAGCCCCAGCGCGAGCCACCCTATGGCGAGTTCGCCTTCAACCTGCGCGCCTCCTATCGCCAGGAGACCGGGGGCCTCGTGGACAACTTCGTTCGCGTCGGACGACGTCGCATCGCCGTCTTTTATCAGGCCGATGCCTACGGTCGCAGCGGTTGGGCGGGCGTGCGCGCGGCGCTGGCGCGCCACGGCGAACGGCTCGCCGGCGAGGCCACCTACCGACGCGGCACCAAGTTCACCAGCACGATGCGGCGGCAGGTGGAGATCCTCAAGGCGGAAAACCCCGATGCGGTGATCTGCATCGGCGCCTATGCCGCCTGCGCCGCATTCGCCCGCGATGCGGTGGACTTGGGGCTCACCGTGCCCATCGCCAACCTCTCCTTCGTCGGCAGCGAGAACCTGCTGAAGCTCCTTGCCGGGGTGCGCGAAGACAGCAGCCGCTACACGGATCTGTTGGTGAACTCCCAGGTGGTGCCGAGCTACGAGGAGACCTCGATCCCGGCCGTGCGTGAATACCGTGAACTGATGCAGCGCCACGACCCGTCGCCGCCTAAGGAACTCGTCACCGAGTCCTACACGGCGTTCGCACAGAGCTTCGTCAGCCTGGAGGGGTTCCTCAACGCGAAGTTGATGACGGAGGTGTTGCGGCGACTCGGTCCCGAGCCTTCCCGCGAAGCGCTCGAAGCGGCCATGTTCACGGTGCAGGACTTCGACCTCGGCATCGGCGAGAGCGTCTCCTTCGCGCCGGAACGGCGTCAGGGACTTCAGCGCGTGTACTACACCGTGGTGCGGGACAACCGCTTCGTTACGCTCACCGACTGGCACGAGAGGTTTGCCAAGACATGACGGAACAGCCGAAGGCCGATGAAGCTGGCGTCATTCTCGGCCCGTTCCGCATCCGGCGCCTGTTCCAGAAGACGCTGTTTGGCGTGTTTGCGTTGTTCGGCTTCATCGGCGTCGCCACCGCGTCGCTCGCGGTTTACACGGTGGACACCCAGCTGACCCAGGAGTACGTCAGCAACAGCCGCGACATCGCCAAGACGATCGCCGATTCGAGCGTCGACATCCTCCTCAACCGTGACCTTGCGGCATTGCAGTCGCTGGTGGACCAGTTCGTCGAAATCCAGGGCATCCGCTACATCTACATCACCGACGAGACCGGCGAGTTCCTCGCCCATACCTTCGTGCCCGGCATCCCGGAGGAGATTCTTGCCAGCGACACCACCGACACGGCAACCGTGGAGCGCAGCCTGCCCGGCATGGGCGACTTCGTGGAGGTGGGCAGCCCCATCCTCGCCGGGTTCGCCGGGAACGTGCACGTGGGCATGGATACCGGCCTCATCGCGCTCAAGATCCAGCGCGCCATAGGGCAGCAGATCTATCTCATCTGCGCCGTCTTCGTGGTAGGCGTCTTCGCTGCGCTGTGGTTCGTGAATCTCGCGGCCCGCCCGATCGGCGAACTCTTGACCTATGCCGCCAATCTGGTGCAGCGCGGCGGGGACGCGCCCGAAGCGCGCGTGCTCGAACGTCAGGACGAGGCCGGACAGCTTGCGCGCCTGTTCCGCCTTGTCGCTGGCGGCCGCCGGGACTGACCTCGTGGCCCTGCCGGTATCCGTGCAGCGTGGCGTCATCTTGGTGGCCAGCACCACGCTGCAGATCTGTCTTGGCACCGTCTATGCCTGGAGCTTCTTCCAAACGCT
>JAPPDJ010000157.1 GCA_028824555.1 Gammaproteobacteria bacterium
GGGGAGTCGAGAAAAGGCGTCCTCGCCTTTTCTCGGAGGGGGGGCTGGTCGAATCTTCCGCGTTCCTCGGCAAATTCAACACGCGTGGGGACAGCCCTGAGCTTGTCCCCGCCCGTATTGAAGGCATCGACTAACGAGACGGGGCTGGCCCTTGGTGCGAGCCCACGTTTATATGGCAGAGCCCTTAGCCAAGTGCAGGCGCATAGTAGGGCGTTCGCCGCGATTCGTCGTAGTCCAGGATCGTCAGTCGTTCCATGCGTCGGCGATGCGGCCAGAAGTCCGCGCTGGCGCTGTGCAGGACGGCGCGGTTGTCCCACATGGCGATGGAGCCCGGCTCCCAGCGGAAGCGGCAGGTGTATTCGAGCCTGCCCTCCTGGTTCTTCATCTCCCGAAGCAGCCGGCGTTCCTCGTCCTCCGGGATTCCATGCTCCGGTGCGAGGCGGCGCACGAAGCCCTGTTGCACGTAGAGCGTGGTGCGGCCCGTCTCGGGATGCGTCCTCGCCACCGGGTGCTGCGACACGGGCGTCTTGCCGTCCATCTGGTGGATGATGGCGCCCTCGTGGATGGCGGTGAGGTGCTGCACCCGCTCCTTGGTCTCCTTCGACAGTCCTTGCCACATGCTGTAGCAGTCGCAGAAGCAGGTGTCGCCACCGATTGGCGGCGCCTCGCGGCACATCAGCACCGAACCCATCGGCGGGCGCTTCTGCCAGGTCGCGTCCGCGTGCCAGTTCGAGGCCGCGCCCGGCACCTTCTCGTCCGAAATCAATACCAGCATCTCCGGCACGCCCTCGATGACCACCGGGTGAGACAGATCGTGGGGCGAGTTTGGCTCGTGTCCCGGCTCCCCGTAGCGCACCCCGATCTCGCCGAAGTGGCTCGCGAACCCCACTTGCTGGCGCGGCGTGAGGTGGTTTTGGTTGCGGAACATGATGACGCGCCGCTCAAGCCAGAGGTTGCGCAGGAACGCCACCATCTCCGGTTCGGCCAGGTCCTTCGCGAGATCAATGCCGTGGACCACCGTGCCAATGCTCGGCTGCAGCGGTTCGAGCTTGAGATCGACGCCGCAGACGGTGACAGGCTTGTAGTGCATCGTGCCGATCGTGGCGGTGACGAGTTCGTCCTGATCCCGAATCTGGGCGACCATTTCCGAACGTGCGCCGTTTGCCCGCGCCCCGGCCACCGCCCCCATCGGCGTCGATTTCGACGGCGGCTTGCTTGCCAGCGCCCGCTCGGCGCGGCTGACGTAAACGGGATTCTCCTCGATGCTCGTGGCTGCGCTCTCAGACATGCTCCCCTCCGTGGATGGCCTCTGCCTTGCCGGTTGCCTGGACCATCGTACCCCCAACGCCGCGAACTGTGCGGCGCTTCGGTGCGCCGGGCGGGCGCGCTACCATACGCGCCTCACCTCGCCCGGAGCCAGCATGGCCGACATCACGCATCGCCACATCGAGACCAACAACGTCAACCTGCATATCGCCGAGGCTGGCGAGGGGCCGCTGGTGGTCTTGTGTCACGGCTTCCCGGAGTCCTGGTATTCGTGGCGGCATCAGATTCCGGTGCTTGCCGACGCCGGGTTCCACGTGGTGGCGCCGGATCAGCGGGGCTATGGCGACAGCGATGCGCCCGAGGACATCGCCGCCTATTCCATCCTCCACTTGACCGGCGACATCGTCGGGCTGGTGCATGCCTTGGGTGAAGAGCAGGCGGTGGTGGTGGGCCACGACTGGGGCTCCCCGGTTGCCTGGGCCCTCGCCCAGATGCGCCCGGACATGTTCCGCGCCGTCGTTTCCCTCTCCGTTCCCTTCATGGGTCGCGGGCCTTGGCCGCCCATCGCCGGGATGCGCCACGCCTTCGGCGACCGCTTCTTCTACCAAATCTACTTCCAGACGCCAGGCGTCGCCGAACACGAGCTGCAGCACGACATCGGCATGACGATGCGCAAAATGCTCTACGGCGCATCCGGTGCCATCGAGCGCTCCGGCGGCTCGTTTGGCGTGGAAGGCGCGCCGCCAGCCTCTTCCTACATGCTGGAACGGATGCCCGACCCGGGCGATGCCCTCCCGCCTTGGCTGAGTGCGGAAGACATCGACGCGTACGTGCAGTCGTTTACGAAATCGGGTTTCCGCGGCGGTCTCAACTGGTATCGCAACATCGACCACAACTGGGTGCTCACCGGGCCCTTCCAAGGCAAGAAGATCGAGAAGCCGGCCCTCTTCGTGGCCGGCGACCGAGACGTGGTGCCGTTCAACCCCGAAGCCGAGCAGCGAATGCGCGAAGCCGTCCCTGATCTGCGCGACGTGGTGGTGCTTCCGGGCATCGGCCACTGGACACAGCAAGAAGCACCAGAAGCCGTCAACGAGGCGCTGCTCGGATTTCTTGCATCGCTGTGAGCGCTGCGACGAGCGCGCAAAGTGCCGAGACCGTGCAGCGCCCGCCTAGTGCTCCCGCCACACACTTTTTCCGTCCTACACACCGTAGGACATCTCCCACGCTCTCCTGTCCGTTTTCCGTCCTTGCAGCGCACGCGGCTCATGGCCTTGCATTCCGCGCCGCCGTAAGCGGGCCAAACGCCGAGCCGATCCGACGATCTGCGAAGCGCAGCGCCCGCACCATCTCTGGGGCGGCGGGGCTACCGGTGGGCAAAGCCGCTTCCGTTAGCCGCAAGGAGAGGAAGCCACCCAACGGATTAGAGCCGCTCACGAGGCTTGCGACGGCCTCGTCCTGTTCCTTTCGCTCGACGAAATCGTCGCCATCGCGCCCCAGCGCCAGCGTTCCGTGTTCGCGCAGCTCAAACGGCGTCACAGTCCAGCCGCCGCCGGAACGTTGCCCGTCCGCGCTTGCCAGTACCGCCCGCTCCAGGAGGCTGGGACGATAGTCCAGCGCCTCGCCCTCAGCGGCTGCCCAGCACAGGGGCGTGAGTGGAAAGTCGCCTAGGCCGCGCGTTAGCGTGCCAAGCCCCGCACCGGCGCGGGCATTGAGTTCGGTCGGCAGGAATCCCTCTTCCGCAAGCACGCCGTCGATGGTGAACGCGCCGCGGTAGTCGACGGAGCTGCGCAGAGCATCGCCCACTCGACGCGCTAGGCTGCGCATGGCTTGCCGGTCTTCAGGGCGCGGATCGAACCAGTTCGAGCAGCCGGCATAGAGCAGGCGGTCTCCCGCATCGGGACGCAAGACGATCAGCTCCACGGGGCGGAAGACCGCCACGCCATCCGGGAACACCATGCCGTGGATGCTCGCCGGCACCCCTTCGAGGAACGGCATCACCCGCACCCGGTCGGCGATTGCCGCGAGCGTCTCGAAGGCCTCCGAGCCATCGTCTCCGGGGCGAACCCAGCGCAGGCCCTCTGCACCCCCGTGCAGGCCCGATCGCGCATCAGCCGCCCACACGGTGCCCATGCCGCGATCCAGTTCGCGAGCCGCCTTCTGGACTGCGCCGCATTCCGCGGCGACGATGCGCGACGGCGCCCGGCGAACTCCGAGCGTGTCCCAGAAGGCATCGATGCGAACCTTGTCCTCGAGGGCTGTCCACGCCGGCGGGCGGTGGGCATAGCGGCGCCGCCCGGCAATCACGTCTGCACCACGTTCGTCCAGCATGAATCCGCAAAGCGTTCGCGCCATCCGGTCCGGATCCCACGCGTCGATGGCGGCCTGCACCGTCTCCGGAAGCTGCCGCAGGGCGGCCTCGGATCGACGAAGATGATCGATGATGCCGTCTCCGCCCGCCGACAGCACGGCCAGCTCCGCCTCTTCCGGCGCCGGCATCTCCCCGGTTCCCCTGCCGTGCGCGAGCAGGAACGGCCGTTCCGTGCCAAATGCCGCTAGCCCTCGCGCTCGGCTCGCGAGCATCACCGCGAGCCCGCCGACGTGCAGGAACTTCCGGCCGCGAAAGACCGGCGCCAAGAGGTTGTGGTAGTAGTCGCGCGCCTCCTCGATCACCGGATCAGTCGGGGTTGGCGGTGGCGATGCTGTGGCTTCCATGGCGGCTCCTCGCGAGCCTTCGCGGTGCCGGGGCCATGGAACAGGGAATGACCTCCGGCGATCGCGGAGGTCTCTTGCTTGTTTAGATGGGCTTGATTGAACCCACAACACGAGCCTCCGCGCAGTCGTCGCACATGACGACCGCGACCACCACAATGGCAATGCTCGGCTTGGAGTTCATCCGCTGCACCGTACCACAAACGCAGTCAGCGCTGCTGTCACCCAACAAAACCTTCTCTAGCGCATGTGCAAGGCGGGCCTTCGGAGGGAAGGCATTCTGCCTTCCCTGCGCACCGTCAGGTGCGCCGAGCGAGAGGTTCGCGAAGGAAGGGCGCCTGACGGCGCCAGGGAAGGCAGAATGCCTTCCCTCCGAGAACCGTCCCATCGCCAAGTCCGATAGACGGCTAGCGAGGCTCCATCAGGGCGCGCCGGGACAAAGCCCGTCCCCTTCAAGCCGCAAATACAAGGAAGGCCGCATCGCTGGCGGCGGAGTTGGTAGAGCTTCCCTATCCGGCTTTGGCCCCCGCTGGCGGCTGCCAGTGTTCGTGGGTAAAGCGGTGCCCGAGGCCCCGCTCGATCTGCCGCCACTTGCGGGCTTCGTCGGGCGTCACGAACGTAATCGCCTCGCCGCTTCTGCCCATGCGGCCGGTCCGTCCAACCCGGTGGGTGAACAGTTGCTGGGAGTCCGGCAGGTCGTAGTTCACCACCTGATCCACGCCTTCGATGTCGAGACCGCGGGCCGCCACGTTGGTGGCGATCAGCACGGGCGCGGCGCCGGAGCGGAACTCTGACAGCACGCGTTCGCGGGCGTTCTGCTTGAGGTTGCCCTGCAGCGCGCCGACCTCGTAGCCGAGGGATCCGAGCTGGCGAGCGAGCTTCTTCACGCCGTGCTTGGTCTTGCCGAACACGACGACGGATCCAGCGCGGTCGTCGAGCAGCGTCCTGAGCGCTTGGATCTTGTGGGGCTTCTCGATGGCATAGACGGTGTGGTCCACCGTGGGCGGCGCCTGCAGATCGGTGTCGATCTCAACGTTCGTTGGCGCGCGCAGGTGCTTCTTCGCCGTGTTCGCAACCCACTTCGGCATGGTGGCGGAGAACAGCGCCGTCTGCCGTTGCCGGGGCGTTCGCTCGAGGATCGCCTCGACGTCGCGGGCGAAGCCCTTGTCGAGCATTTCGTCCGCCTCGTCGAGCACCAACATCCGCACACTACCGAGTTCCAGATTGCCCTGGCGAAGATGATCGAGTGTGCGACCAGGCGTGCCAACGACGATGTGCGCACCACGCGCCAGTGCCGCGTGTTCCGGCCGGATGGATCGACCGCCGTACAGCGTTTGCACCCGCAGCCCCTTCTTGGCCGCCACGGTTTCGACGACGGAGGCGACCTGAATGGCTAGCTCCCGCGTCGGTACGAGAATCAGGCCCTGCACTTGTCGAAGCGAGGGATCGCCTTGCTCAACCAAGGGCACAGCGAATGCCAGCGTCTTTCCCGATCCCGTACGGGCCTGCCCCATCAAATCCCGCCCCGACAGGAGCAAGGGAATGGACTGTTCCTGAATGGGCGTCGGTTCGGTGATGCCCATTCCTGCGATGGCGGCTCGCGTCGTCGGGCTGAGGCTCATTCCCGGAAACGCGGCGCCCGACTCCCCCGCGCCCTCAGACAAGGCTTCCGTTGGCGCCAGAGCTTCGTCTGGCCGCGGGTCGGCCGACTGAGGCCGGGGCATACGCCGTCGGCCTTGAAAGCACGGCCGGCAATACGCGGGCCGGCCCGACGCGGGACGAAACGGAACGGTCGTCCGAGTGTCGCATTCGGCGCACACGATCTCGTGTTCGCGCCGACGGCCATTGCCGGAGCGCTTTTTCGAGCGAGGGCGGTCGCGCCTCGCGGTGGCTGAAACAGATTGCATGGGCATAGAGAAACGGACTCCTTGTCCGAGCGAATCGAGTGACTCAAAAAGGGGAAGTGACAGATGCAGCGCGCCGAATCGACGGCCTGCTTGGAGTATCACGATGCAGCCGAGAGGCCGCGCAAGCCGAGATTGTCTCACATCACCCGCCCAATCGCAGGTCGATTCATCGGCGGGCCGGGTTCCCGATATGCTGTGCCGCTCACCTAGGCGACGGCGCAACCCCATGAGCAGAATTGACCGCATCACGATTCAGACCTACCAGTACACGCTCGACAACTCTGGACGCGCATTCACACGGTTCCTTGTCACCATCGACACGGACGACGGGCTGTCCGGCAGCTATGCGCCGCACTTTGGCGGCACCCCACATGCCCAGGCACAGGTGGAGGAGATGGCGAGGGGACTCATCGGGGTGGATGCAGAGCAGCGCGAGCTTGTCTTCGAGCGGCTCAAGATCAGCCACCGCCACTACGACAAGTCTGGCATCTCGGTCATCGACACTGCGCTGTGGGACCTCGCGGGCAAGAAATACGGCGTTCCCGTCGCGCAACTGCTAGGTGGCTTCCGCGAACGGCTGCCTGTTTATGCAAGCACCACGTCCGGGCAGCCGGGCAAGGGCGGGCTGGGCAGCGCCGAGGGCTACGCCGACTTTGCCGAGTCCTGCCAGAGCGCCGGCATTCCGGCATACAAGATCCACAGCTTCTTCGACGGCAATCCCAAGACCGAAATCGACATCATGACCGCCGTGCGGGAGCGGGTTGGCCAGGACATGAAGCTCATGGTCGATCCCGCCTCTTCCCTCAAGTCGTTCATGGACGCCGTGGAGGTGGGCAAAGCCTGCGACGACCTCGGCTACTTCTGGTACGAAGACCCGTACCGCGACGCCTCTTCAAGCGCCGTCGCCCACAAGCGGCTGCGCGACTTCATCCGCACGCCCATGCTCATCGCGGAACACATCCGAGGATTCGAGCAGAAGGCCGATTTCACCCTCGCCGGCGGCACCGACATCATGCACATCGACCCGGAACTCGACGGCGGCATCACCGGCACCATGAAGCTCGCCCACTTCTGCGACGCCATCGGCATGGAGGTACAACTCCACACCGCCGGCCCCATGCACCGCCACTGCATGGCCGCAATCCACAACACCCACTTCTACGAGCTTGGCCTCGTGCGGCCAGACAGCCCTACCAACATGCTCCAGCCACCGATCTACGCCGATGGCTACGGCGACGAGGTGGGCAACGTGGGGGAGGACGGCTGCGTCCCCGTGCCTGAGGGCCCCGGCTTAGGCGTAACCTACGACGCGGACCGCATCAACAGCGGCGAGGTCGGTAGATTGGAGATTCGTTAGCGCCCGAACAAGACGGGCCTTCGGAGGGAAGGCATTCTGCCTTCCCTGGCGCCGACAGGCGCCTTTCCTTTGTCGGCCCCCGGCCCGTGCGCCTGACGGCGCACGAGGGAAGGCAGAATGCCTTCCCTCCGAAGGCCCCTGCGTCGTCAAGTCCGACAGGCTGCTAGCGCGGAACGAGGGGCGTTTCGGAGGGGAAGGCTCCTGCCTACGCTAGCGCAAGCGCAAGAGAACCTACTCGGTAATCGCCACTCCCGCCTGCTCCCCAGCCTCGCGCACTTCTCGAAGAAACGAGGCGTCCGCGCCGTCACGGGCACTGATGGCTTGGAGGTCGGCTTCCGTCGCGCGGCCACCGAAGAACAGCATCGCCGAGTCCGGGTCGCATCGTCGCGACGTCCAGATCAAACCCTCCACGTCCTCGAATTGATCGTGAATTGCCTTGGCCCAGAGCGCGGTGGCCGCGTACTGCGTGGGCGGGCTCCAGACGAGAGCGGAAGCGACTCGCCACCTGAGAAGTCCGGGGGCGCGGAGACTAGCCAGCCGTAAGTCCCGGCGAAGCTGCAGCACGGTGTGCTGGCGGGCTTCGACGCTGCTTCGCGGTATGGTCTTCCGTCGCGCCTCAAGTGGAACGTCGTGGAACAGCGTCTCGAAAACCGCGGCCTGCAAGGACGTGGCGGCGTAGAGCGACGGAACACACTCGCCCTGCGCATTCTGAATCGGCGCGAACCGCGATGGCCCGCCCCGACAGGGGTCGAAAGCGTTGCCGGCGAGTCCAAGCGTGTGTACGCAATGCACCACGGTGCCACCCGCGAGCACGGACATGTTCGGTTCCTCTAGGCTGGCGGGCGGGCTCTGAATGGAGGCATCTGGACCTTCATCATCCATGCGCCGGCCCTGCGAGCTGCCGCGCCGCCTCGACGACTTGCTTGCGGTCGTCAAGCCGGTCTTGCGGTTCATCGCCATCGAGCCATCCATTGCCCGAGGCAAACCAGAACGCCTTCTGCCAAGACGTCATCCCCGTGGGAAGCGTTGCGAGCACCTCCTTCACGACAGGGTGAGGCGCGCCATCCTGGAACTGGAACACCGGGTAAAGGTCGCGCCCTTGGATGCGCAGGGCGAATGTCTTGCCTTCCTTCTTCCAACGTGAGGCGGGCTCGCTCGGATTGGACGAACGCACGCCCGACATTCTGTGAATCTGCTTTGCGGTGAGCACCCGGGTTTCGTCGAGATACTCTTGCCGCAGCGCGAAGTTGTCGAGCGCCAAATCGGCTTCCACGTCCTGCCGTGGCGCCAGCAACCGCGTCAGGAGCTGCCTCAGATCCTCACCGGGGTTGACTCGCACAGCGGACTCCGACCATGCGTCACCGAGCTTGTTCAGGCGGCGCACCACCCCGGTGAGCGGCCACGATGCACGGATAACGAGCCACTCGTCGTGCCCTGCCGCACTGCGGCCCAACCGGCTACGCAGGCGCTCTGGCAACGTCGCAACCTCCTCGGAGTCCAATGCACCGCACACAATCGGTTTCGGATCGACAGCCACATCTGTGCCTTGCATGATTTACATGATCTTGCAGGCAGAATATCGATTGTCAGGTTAGCCGGCAAGCGGTGTACTCGGTCAAGAATGCCAACGAGGCTCCGCCACCGACGGACCACCGGACAATCCTTCCAAGTCATCATGCCGTTCCCACGTTGCGCCTACTACGAATGTCGACTCTCCCAGATCGCCCGAATGTGAGCGTCCGGGTCGCCAACCACTTCGCTGCGCGCGTTCAACATCATCGTGTGACGCCGCTCGACGTCGTACTCGGGCCATTCGGGCAGTCCTGACGCCTCGGGTACGCCTGTGTGAGCGAACGCTGCCCAGGCGTCGGTGATGCTGTCTGCCAGGGCCTGCGCTTCCGCCACATCGCTCTCGTCTCCCAGGCACGCTCCCAAGGTCGACAGATTGTTGAACATGAACGCGGCATCGAAGCCGTGGAACGCGCCGAAGGCACCATTGAGTCCCTTGGTTTCGTACTCGAACTGGTACATGTAGGTCTTGCCGTTGCTGGTATCGCTGTGGATTTCGGCGGCTCGGATCGACCGCATGCGGTACAAGGCGTCGGACTGAATGCGCTCGAGCACGGTGTAGCTGTCGCTGTCCGGCAGCTTCGATTTGTACTCGCCGATCATTGTCTTACGTTCTTTTTTCGTGTTCCCGATGAGGCCGTTGAACAGGCTGTTGCCGATCTGAATGGCCAGCAGCTTGGGCAAGGGCATCGGCAGCACGGCAACCCGCCCATCGTGCCGGCAGTTGCCGATCAGCAGGTCGATGTTGCGCACCCTGGCGTTCGACATGGCCACGAGCACGTCGTCAGGCATGAACTCCGTGTGGTAGGCGCCCGCGGCGGGTAGGCGAATGTGGCTCATCTCGCCGTACGGTTCACCCCGCCGGTACAGCATGGTCTGCATCTTCGAGCCGACGATGACGTCGTTGGACACCTCGGCAAGCGCCTCGACATCACCAACGGGTACCTTCATTGCCTTCAATACGTCGGGGGTGAACTTGCGATGGTCGGCAATGTCGATCATGACGATCGGGCCGCTCATCACCACCGCGCGATGGAACAGGCCTTCGCTTGCGGGGGATGACAGCAAGGCCCAGACGCAAGTCCCGCCCGCCGACTGGCCGACGACCGTCACGTTGTCCGGATCACCGCCGAATGGCTCGATGTTGTCCTGAACCCACTGTAACGCCGCGACGATATCCATGAACCCGCGATTGCCGACACAGACGTCGTCGTCGAAAAGCCCGTCGGCGGCTAGGAAGCCGATCCCGCCCAGGCGGTAGTTGACACTCACGACGACAACGTTCCCTCGCTTCGCCAGAGCACCACCGTCGGCGGTGGGGGGACTGCTGCCGCCGCTGGCGAGTCCGCCGCCGTGTATGAAGAAGATCACGGGCCGCTTTTCGTCCGAAACGGAAGGTTCTGTCGGCGCCCAGACGTTGAGCGAGAGGCAGTCCGGACCGGGTTCGGTCATGCCGCCCAGCATGTCCATCATTGCCGCCCCCGCCTTGGGCATCAGCCATCCGGGCACGGACGGCACGTTCTGCGGCGCCGACGGACCGAACTGTGTTGCGTCGAAGGTGTCTGCGAGGACCGCAGGCGGCTTCGGTGCAAGCCAGCGGTTGATGCCTTCAATGGGCGCGGCGTAGGGGATGCCCTTGAAGCTGTAGATGCCATCCGAGAACTGCCCCTGGATCAGGCCACCTCCCACAGCAACTGCTGGGTCAATTGCGGGACCGGATGTGGTCACGAGCTACTCCTCGTTCAGGCGGCTTGGCGCCGTTCTACCACCAAACGTCCAGCCATCGCCAACGCGACTACCGCGTGGGAAGGGCAATCGTCCCCGCCAGTCCCGGCTCGCGGTACGTCGTGTAGTAGTGATTCTCCCGACACACAAACATTCCTTCCTAACGACGTGGAACATCTCCTATGCGGCGCTCGTAGGATCCGGCCTCTTCTTATCCCCTTCTCGACATCGAGCTGACGGGGAACTGCCCAATGGAACCGGCGTTGAATGGAGGGGGATGATGCGTAGGCAATGTCCCACGGTGTGTATGGCGGAGTGTTTGTGTGTCGGGACCCGTCCGTCGGGGACCCGCCCCGGGATGCGCCCCTGATTGACCTCGGCGCAGACGGCACCACGAGCGACCGCGTGACGGCGCCTAAGGACGTGTTCGAACGGCGAGGGTTCTGGCGAAAACGTCGGTTTCGAACACGCTACCATGGTTGCGGGGCGTGCGGTGTCGATGGACTCGTGGTTCCCGCGTTGCCGATCTCGGGGGGTACCATGGCCGACGATTTCGAGAAGATCCGCAGGAGGCTCCGGCTCGCTGTCGTCGGAATGGCGCTCGGTATGTTCCTGGCGGTTCTGAGCCAGACCGTCGTTGCCACGGCGATGCCGGCGATCATCGTCGAACTGGGTGGATTCGGCCGTTACGCCTGGGTGGCCACGGCCTACTTGGTCGCGGCCACCGTAACCATGCCCATTGCGGGACGCATCGCCGACATCTACGGCTGCAAGCGCGTGCTGCTCGCGGGCATCGGCCTGTTCACCGTCGCGTCGATCCCGGCCGGCATGAGCCAGACATTGAATGAGCTGGTGGCGTACCGTGCGCTGCAGGGGATCGGCGGCGGGGTGGTCATGATCGGCAGCCTGGTCGGCATGGCCCAGTTGTTTCCACCCCAGCGGCGCGCCCGCTACCAAGCGTTGGTAGCCATGGTCTACGCCCTGGCCTCGGTACTGGGTCCCGCTTTAGGCGGGTTCATCACGGATGGAGTCGGGTGGAGCTGGGTGTTCCTGATGAACGTCCCGCTGGGCGCGATCGTCCTGGCGGTCGTGGTTCGGACCCTTCCGAATCTCCAGGCGGGGACCGATGTCAGCAGGCCGGACTACATCGGGATGGTGCTGCTGGTGCTCGCCGTGACCCCGCTGATGTTCGCCCTGTCATCCGGCGGCGTCCTGTTCGACTGGCTCTCCTGGCAGATCGTCGCTTGCTTGGCCTTCGGCGCGGTCATGACGGCAGTTCTGATCACGGTGGAGACGCGCACCGAGAGTCCGATCCTGACCGTGGACATCTACCGGAGCCGAGGCGTTCCCGTGTCGCTGGCAGCATCGGTGCTGACCGGTTTCGGGTTCTACGCGGCGCTGTTGTTCGTGCCACTGTTGCTGTTCAGCGCGAGCGGCATGTCCGCCAGTGCGGCCGGGAGCCACCTGACCCCGATGCTGCTTGGCATGGTGGTCGGCGCGGTGGTCATGGGGCGCCGGCTTTCGCGGGGCAAGGGCACCCACCGGACATCGGCCTTGACGAGCACGGGACTCGCCATCGTCGGGCTGTTCCTGATGTCGAACGTGGGCGAGGGGGCGAGCATCCTTGCGACCGACGGGACCATCGTACTGGTCGGGCTCGGACTCGGCGGGATGCTGGCCACTTTCGGTTCGGCGGTGCAGGGCGCCGTACCCGAGCACATGCTGGGTGCCGCGACCTCTTCGTTGTCGTTCTACCGGTCTGTGGGCGGCATGGTGGGCGTCGCCGCCGCCGGCGCCGTGCTGACGAACCGACTGCGCGACGGTCTTTCGGACGTGCTGTCATCGGGTACGTCATCGACCGGCGCTTCCGTGCAGTTGCCGCCGAACTGGCTCGGCAGCGTCCAGTTGGATCCGCGGTCGGTATCGGATGGGCAGTCGACGGCGGCCGTTGTCGCCGAGCTGGAGCGATCAGGCCTCGATCGGCCCGTCGCCGAAGCGTTGGCCGAGGCGTTCCCCTCCGCCCTCACGGGTGCCATCGGCGAGGTCTTCCTAGTCACCGCGGCGGTCGTGGTGCTCGCGTTCGGGCTGTCGCTGTTCCTGCGTTCGGAGAACGACGAAGAGACCGGGTAGTGTCCGCGGGTCGAGGCTGTTTAGGGCTACCAGGAACTGCCTTGTTCAGCTTCGCGGTTGCGCGTGGTGCTTCGCTAGGTACCGATCCAGGGCGTTGGCGAAGCGCTGCACTTCCTTCTTGCCCAGAGCACTGGGTCCACCGGACACCGCGCCGACACTGCGCAACTCGTCCATCATGTCGCGTCGTTGCAGGTAGTCACGCACATTTTCGCGGGTGTACATCTTGCCGCGCGGGTTGAGGGCCGCGCCGCCCTTCGCAACGACCTCGGCGGCGAGCGGCACGTCGCCAGTGATGACCAGGTCGCCTGACGCCATGCGCTCGACAATGGTGTGATCAGCCACGTCGAAACCCGCTGCCACCTGTAGTGACTCGACCACGCGCGATGGCGGCGTTCGTACGAATTGGTTGGCCACGAGGATCGTAGGAACCTGCACGCGCTCCGCAGCCCGGAACAACACCTCCTTGATGGCATTGGGACAGGCGTCGGCATCGACCCAGATTCTCACAGTCCTCTCCAGATTGGTTGCGCCACCACGCTGGCCGCCCGTGCGTGGTGTTGGTTCCCGCGCATCGCATTCCCTTCGAGGCCATGCGGCTGCAGTGTAGGAGATTGTCCGCTCCTAGGTGGGACGAGATGTTTGGGTGTTGGTATGCGCCTTTTCGGCGCGAGTCCAGTCCTGCGTCTCGGCAGCGACTTGCCGGTGATCGCGGCCGGTCTGCTGACGTTCTCATCGTCGGGCAGCGTCGTTCTGTACGGTCGTCCCAGTGACTTCAGGGGCCATTGCGCAACATGAGGTCGAACCAGACGCCGGTGTGATCCGAAAGCCGCGTACCGTCGACTTCCTTGGGGAAGACTCCTACTTGGCGGGTTCCGTCGCGTTTCGGCGTCGGTTGCCTCAGAACCAGATCCTGAGAGTGGGCGATGTGGTCGATCAGCTGCACCTTGCCATTGGCCGACGGAGCGTCAGCCAGTGTGACCTCCCTCAGCTCCATTCCATTCGCGCCAAGCCGAGTCGACGCCTCGGTCACAAACCCGGAGGTCGCGATTTGGAAACGCGCAAAAGCGCTCTGCAATGAGCTATGGAGTTTGCCGCCTCTTGGGGAACGCTGGTTGAAGTCGCCGAGGACGATCGCCCTCCGTCGTGGTCGCGCGTAGGACAATTGCTCGAATCCACCGAGCCAATCAAGGTGATCCTGCCATTGCACTCGGTCGCGCCGACCACTGTTCACATGCGCACCACCCCACGGAATGCAGACGCCGACCACGGTCACGTCGCCGACTGGCGTCTCGGTCACGCCGGCAGCCAACCTGCCGCCAGGCAGAGAGTCCTGCAACGCGTCGAATACAGGCGTCCACGGCCATCTGCTCCAAAGCAGGACCTTCCTTCGGCCCGGACTGGCCTTCGGCAACGGATAGCCCCAATCCGTGCCGGCATCGATCACATATCCGCCCTTGGGCAGGACTCCCGCGTCACCCTCCGTGACGCAAAGGATGTCGCAGTCCGGTGTTGCGAGCATGTCGGCAACCAACGGCGCTCTCTTCGATCTAGGCGTCGCCCATTGCACGTTCCACGTGCCCACCCGAACACATTCATCCGGTCCGTCCGCGCTATTGGTCATGTCGTATTCCTTCTCGCAGCTACAGATGATTCCGGTCACGGCGCGCAATGGGACGAATGGACGCTGGCAGGCGAGGTGGGGGCGTTGCACGCAGTCACGTTAAGCTCAGGTGAACGCACAGCGTTGCGGCTGGTCGTCTTCGCTTGCGAGGAAGCTGGCTTCGGTCAAAGGTTCGTCGGGATCAACGTGTGGTCGCCCGGTGCCAGCACCCGTATGGCCTTCGCGATATCGGGCAAGGCCGCGCGAATGGACGAAAGGCGATTGTCGTCGACGGCGAGGATCGCTAGGTCGGTGTGCCGTTGTTGCTCGGCGAGACGCTTGTCGGTTGTGACCAGAACCGTGAAGCCGTGCCCGCTGGCCTCGGCGAGCAGTTCGGCGTCACTCAAGGAGCGCCACTGGTGGTAAACGGCGCTCTCGACTGGCGCGCCATCGAGGGCCGCTTGGAGAGCAAGGCGCACCCGCGGAGAGACTCCGACGTCGAGCAGGACCTTCAAGCGCGGAGGTCGTTAGGCGAGGTCGGCGCAGGCGGGGTTTTGCGTCGCAGCCGTCCTGACGGCCGCGCTCCCGACCCTAAGGACGGCGGCAGCGGCGCGGGGGTCGATCTCGAAGTCCCGGACGAACTCATCGAGAGGAACGCCGTCGGCAAGCCAATCGAACAGCTGCTGGACGGGCAGGCGTGTGCCGCGGAAGCAGGGGGCTCCGCCCATTCGGCCCGGGTCGATCCAAACGGCTTCCTCAAGCGTCATGGCTGTCTCAGGTTGGGATCCGGCCAACGTCTTCATATTGGATGAGAATACCGGGGCAGGGGCGGGAGTCAAACGGGAACGGTGATCGTCCAGATCACCATCTCGGGCTTCATCAACGAACGTCCAGTTTTGCCGACACACGAGCACTTCGTCCATAAGCACCGTGGGGCGTCTCCCGCGCACCAGCCCTTCCAACACCGGTTCTAACGGGCTGTTTCCCCGTCCGCTCGGGTCGTAGGGGAGAGCGGACGTGCGAGGGCCTTCAGGTGGGAGAAATCCCATGGTTTGTAGGACGGGTGTTCGTGTGTCGGGAACCGCTTTCTTCCATTGGGGGCGCGGGCGGGCAACGCCTGCGGAGTTCTGTCGAGTCAGTAACCGAGCAAAACTAGGCCATGGACGTTCGTGTAGTTCGCCGGCATGAAGAACGACGCCAGCCGTTTGGCCACCGTATCGAAGGGCCGACTAGGCGGCTTCTTTGGATTCTGGCGCAGCTCGACGGGCACCATCAGCAGCAGGTACGAGGCGTGTTCACAGATGTGGCACTTCCAGAAATCGAGGAGATCCATATTGTTAATGGTCGTCTTGCCTCGCTCTACCTCCATAATCACGCCTGTTGTCCCGACCGGTCGATAGTAGTCCGGCCGGAGTGCGCTGGACGCATAGCGGCGAAATAACCCCTTCGACTCGTCGACAAAGCCGAGGCGATGCGCCTCCTCGATGAACGCGGCCTGAACCCGGGCGCTTGACTGCTGAGGCTGATTGGCGTCCTTCACCCGTTCGGCTATGTCGGGTCTCTGAAGAAAGGCGACGAGGGAGTCGGCCAGACCTAGGACCTCACGCCACTCCGCAGATGGTCTGTGTCGATCCTGCACTAGGTCGATGCGCTCGATCACGCGTGCGCTCCGTTCTGTTCACTGCTAGAACAGGATGCCAGAGTCGAGGTTCTTTGCGGCTTCGGTGTTGGAGCGCCTCGGCAGCGACTGCCTCGGCATTCTCGGCGCACCAACATTCCATCCCATACCGCGGGACATTGCCCACTCATCAGCCCCATCTACTTAACGCCGGCTCCAGCGGGCCGTTCCCCAGCCGCTCGGTGTCGAGAAGGGGACGAGGAGAGGCCGGGTCCTGCGAGCACCACGTGGGAGATACCCCACGTCGTGTAGGACGGGACGTTTGTGTGTCGGGAAGCGCCCGATTTTGTGCGTCGGGAACGCGAAGCCTTGCGACGCGTGGAACGCTGGCCGTCCCAAGGCGTTGGTCGCTGGTCCATTGGCGTTTGGTCCTAAGGACAAGTCCGCTTGCGTGAAGGAACCTCGGCAACGCACTCGCGTCTAATGTATGCAGGGTCGCCGTCTTGGACGACGGCGACGTAGTCGGCGTGCTTTCTCCAAACTCGCGCGACCGTAAACTCTTCGCCGGCTTCCGCGACGCGGATCACCTCGCGTTCCTTGTAGGCTCCGAGCGCGATCTCCATTTTGGTAGGAGCCTTCCAGTGGACGAGGACCTCGCAGCTAGATGTGAGTCGCACCCGATCCGTCGTGTCGTTTGAGCGGAAGGCTGGCAGGACCCTGCTGTCATTCAGCGCGAGTGCGGTGTCGACGGCGAAGTCAATGCAGAATCTGGCCTCGTCCCGGGACGGCAAGGGTTGGCCTGTCCGGGGATGTTGATGGAGGACACCGTCGCTGATCGTTGTGTACGGCGTCACCATGTCGAAACGAGCGAATGCACGCATGTCTACACCGCGTGTGAACAAATCGAAACGCGCATGTAACGTGCCCAGGCTCGCCTCCACGCGTTCCTTGAAGCCCTCGGGAACGCCCTGGTACTGCACCACGGTCCTAAGGTCGATGCTGGGATCGCGTTCGGTGCTGTGAGCCATGTAAACCGTCATGGCCTTCGCGGCGTACGCGACGGCCTTGGTGTAGTTTTCGATGGCAAAGGCACTCTCGGCCTTGTTCAGCCAGTTCCGTGTCCGCCGATGTCCGATGGAATCAGCGAGAGACAGCGAGGCGAAGTCGACGTCGAACGCCTCCTTGCAGATCTCCCTCAGGAACGTCTCGACGTTGACAACGAATGCCTGCGCGTCGTGCTCCGCAACTTCCTGACCCCTGTGCTTGAAGGCGATACGGGTCGTGTTCAGCTTCGTCAGACCGGCCTGATGGCCACCGATGTTCGGGAACTGCTCAGCGAGCGCATCTATGAGTTTGGGGAACTGGGCTTGAGCGGGTACCGCGATTCGATACTCCTCGGCCACGATTCGAAGGAGCACCTCGACGGAATCCTGTAGCAGCGACGTGGCTAGCCCCCATGAGTGCGGTGGCCGCGGACGCTCCAGCACGTCCTTCGCCCTCGCGTATAGGAACTTGGGAAGCGTCAGCCTGCGAAGCAGTAGCGTGGGGGTCGAGACGGCCATGTTGGGCGGAGCCTAGCACGCGATGGGCGCATCCAATCTGGGACCAGATAGTTCGACGTGAACGGCGTTCCGCGAGATAGGCGCCTAGGCACTATGTCGGTCGCTGTAATGCTGCCGCGAATTAGGGCGCTTCAGCCGGTACCTGCTAAGCACGCAGCGGTGGCCCGTGGCGTACCCTCATCAGGGGGGGCTTCCCGTCCGCTCGGTGCCGGGAAACCCTGGCACTCCCCGACACCCGAATCTAGCGCCTGCGGAGCGGTGGACCTGCTGCAGCTGATCTCGACCCGTGACCGCGGGACCGAGAGACGGTCGAGAGTGCCTAGACCTCTCCGCCTGGGGACGCCGGAACAGCGAGACGGATGCGCCGGGATGCCCGATAATCCGCCGCGAGAGTTCGTAAGAACAGCCGGGCAAGGTTGCGGATGACGATGTGGATGGTCCGGGCGGAGAGCGATGGCAGTCTCTTCCAGCCCTTCATCGAGAAGGAGGTCGTCGCGATCGGTTGGTGCGACGTGGGCGATCTTTCCGGCTTTGGGTCCAGGGAAGCGCTCTTTGCGGAGGTTCGCGAACGGTATCCTGGCCGGTCCGCCGGGGCGTACGCGAGCACGGCCGGCATGCTGCACCGCTTCTCGAAGGATGTTGCAAAGGGTGACGGCGTGGTTAGCTACGACCGCTCGAGGCGCGTCTACGCGGTTGGCAAGATCGCTGGAGAGTACAGTCACGATCTGGGTTTCAACGCTGACTACCCGAACGTCCGGCGGGTCGAGTGGAAGGCGACGGGGGTCTCGCGGGATGCCCTCGCGACCGCGACGAAAAACTCGCTCGGGTCGACGCTGACGCTATTCCGGCTGCCCGAAGCGGCGGAGCAGGACATCTGGCGGGCCGCCACTGCACCGGGCGAGGCGTCTCCGGAGGACGAGGGGGAGGCCGACGAGGAGGAGAAGTTGCTCCTCGAGGACCTCGAATCGAGGAGCACGGAGTTCATCAAGGATCGAATCGCGGCGCTTGACTGGGAGGCCGCGCAGTCACTGGTGGCCGGGCTGCTGCGCGCGATGGGCTACAAGGCGCGAATCTCGGCGCGGGGTCCCGACCGCGGCGTGGACATCGTGGCGTCGCGGGACGGATTCGGGTTCGAGAGCCCACGTATCGTCGTGGAGGTGAAGCAACGCGAGGAGCAAATGGGTGCGCCCCAGATCCGCAGCTTCGTCGGTGGTCGTCACGCGGATGACAAGGGCCTCTACGTGAGCAAAGGCGGATTCAGCAAGGAGGCGAGGTACGAAGCGGAACGCGCGAAGGTCCCGGTCACGCTCATGGATCTCGACGATCTGGCCGAAGCGCTGGCCGAGAACTACGAGGCGCTGGATGCCGAAACGCGCAGACTGGTGCCGCTACGCCGTATCTACTGGCCGGTAGGATGACGGGCGGGAGATCGCCCCGGCAGCGGGGCTGCAGCACACCGCGGAAGCTCGAAGGAATCGCAGACACTCCTCCCCGACACAAACGGCGATGGCCTGAGTCGGCCACCCCCGAAAGGCATGAAATGCTTGGCTAGGCGGCGCCTAGCCAGCAGAATCCGAGGCGGGGGGGACGTGCCTTCTCGCCGACATCCGACGACGGTCGTGACCAGGCCATTGCATCGTATCGGCTGGACGGCCAAGAAGCCGCCCACAACCGTTTGTGTGTCGGGACCACCGGCCCACCGGTCGCTTCTCGACGTCGTCTTCGGCCCGCGCCCCATTTGCCTCGGCGACGAGCCGCATGCGGTCTCGGCCCATCCGGGTGACGATCCCTCCCCCTGGCGCGCTCCCACTCACGGCCCGGGCTCTGATCCCGGCACCCCACAGGGGTCGGCAATCCACCCTTCGAATCGGTCGATTCGCGGGTTTCCGAAGAGCCGCGCCCGGTTGCGCCACGCCCATGCGGCCTGCACCGCGCAGAGCAGCGCATCCAGGGTGTCGCCCGTCGGGTCGTCCACCAGTTCGGGATCGTCGCCTGCCACGGTGACGCCATAGCGCGCGGCCAATCTGCCGCTGGTCAGCGCGCGTAGGATCCCGTGCCGGGCATCGCGTTGCGCGATCGTTTGCTTCTTCGCTCGGTCGTGCTTGTATCCCGCCTTCGTCACCGAGCGTGCAAGCACCCCTGGGTACGCTTCCACCACCACGCGAAGCCGATCCCCTTGCTGCAGCCCGGGCACCGCCACGCCGGCTTGCTGCAGCCGGGGCGCGCCCTGGAAGAACATCTTGCCCACCGGCGTGCCGTACAGCTTCTGCGGGCTGAGGGATCCCGCCAGTACGTCGGTCCGACGCCGGTGCTCCTTCTGCCCGACCCGTTGGCGTTTGCGATACGCGTTCAGCGCCGCCTCGAATCCCTCCTTTCCTAGCGCCTCCGCGTGCCGCACATAGTCCGGCCACTCCACCGGCCAACCGGTGCCCGCGACGAATCGCCGCGGCATCCCGAATGGAAAATCGATACCTGCGATCCAGGGGCCGGGTCGTGCCAGCGCCGCCTCGAACTGCTCGAATGCCGGCCACGCGCTTGCCGACAGCACGCGGAGAACGTCACCTTCAAGCCGGCAGTGCCGGCAGGTGATCGGCTTCCTACGGCTTGGCGTGCTCGTGAAGTCGATGCCGTAGACATTCATGGTGCTCTTCCTTCTCTCCGGCTCCGCGGCTAGGCATGTTGTCGTGCACGCCGGCTCGCGCCATTGGTGGAACTTCCGGATACACGGGATTTCGTCCAACACCCGCGATGCGATCTCCCACACTGTCGGGACCGCGTGACGATTCGGGCCCGCTACGAGCCCCCTTAGGGCTAGATCCAGACTGGGCGTTCAGATACTCCAGATAGGCCGCGCTTGAGCAATGACCCGCCTCAGTCAAGCGCCGGAGTGCTCTGCGGCAACCTACGCACGGGAACCAACTGCTCAACCGTAGCGGCCAGGTTCAGGAGCTTCTGCTCGGCCCAGGCCTCCGCCAGGAACTCGATCGCCACGGGCATGCCATTGGCGCCGAAGCCGGCAGGGACGGAAATCGCTGGGAGACCTGACGCAGCGGCGAGCTTGCAGTTGAAATGGCCTTGCTCCTCACCGAGTGGAACAGCTTCTTCCGTGGCGGTGGGATAGACGAGCGCGTCGACATCGTGCTCGTGCATGAGCGCGAGCAGTTGGCCGCGCAGGGCAGCGCCAGCGGCGTGCGCCTCGAGGTAGGCGGCGCGCGATTTGCGCTCGGGGGCGGCAAGGATGTTGGCCCAGTGGCCGGCGACGATCGGCTCGAGGCGGTCGTGTGCGGCGACGGATTCGAACGACTGCACCGGGAGATTGGCGTGGCGGCGCAGATAGGCCGTCAGGTCATGGATGATGTCGTAGTCGTCCACGAGAAACGCGGTGGATCCTCGGCTTTCGGCCTTGAGCTCGGCAAGGTCTGTGATCTCGACTATCGATGCGCCGCCTTCGGCGAGGGTCGCGAGAACGTGTCGAATGCGCGCGTTTGTCGACTCGTCGTCTTCAAACCAATCATTGAGCACGCCGAGGCGCAGCCTCGTGAGGTCCATGTGGCGGAGATCTGCAAGATAGCTGACCGGGATCTTGCCGCGCGACTCGGTGGTTTGGGGGTCCGCCGGGTCGTAGCCGACCGTGGCGTCCAGCATGATCGCGAGGTCGCGCGCGCTGCGTGCCAGCGGACCACCGATGTCGCGTGAGCTCGAAAGCGGGACGATACCGTGCCGGCTGCTCAGACCTTGCGTGCCCCGAAGGCCCACGAGGTTGTTGTGTGCGGACGGCACACGGATCGAGCCGCAGGTGTCGCTGCCCATCCCCGCGGCACCGAAATTGGCCGCAACACCGGCACCCGTGCCGCCGCTCGAACCTCCCGCGTGACGGTCGAGCCCGTAGGGGTTTTTCGTCATGCCGAACGCGGAGCCGCGAGTCGTCCAACCGAATGCGAACTCGTGCATTGTTGTCTTGGCCAGGATGATCGCGCCGGCGTCCTTGAGCTTCGCGACTTGCGTGGCATCGTTCTTCGGCCAGTGACCTTCGATGATCGCCGAGCCGGCGGTGGTCGGCGCGTCGATGGTCTCGTAATTGTCCTTTACGAGAACGGGAATGCCGTGCAGCAGCGAGCGCGGTCCCGAGCGCTCGCGCTCGTCGTCGAGCGCCTGCGCCTGGGCACGGGCGTTTTCGTTCATGTGCTGGATGGCGTTCAACGCGGGGCCTTGCTGGTCGTAGGCTTCAATTCGGCGCACATACCAATTGACCAAGTCCACGGACGATAAGGTGGCGGACGAGAGTTGCTCCTGGAGTTCCTCGATCGAGGCGTCCAACGGGTCGGCGCTCACGGCGACGCTCCAAACAACACAGACAGTCGACAAGATTCGTTGCATTGATCCGCGCTCCTCGGACATCTGACGCTACGGTACCTAGGCGAGCCAAGGGGCATTGACACCCTCCGACACACAAGCATTTTCGTCCCACACACTCGGAGGCAGTCTCTCACATTGTGGGTCCCGGACAGGCTAGGCGTGCGGGGCAGGACTCGGCATCGGGAAACCGAGCGTTGACACCGGTTCCCGCGCGTCGCATTCCCTTCGAGGGCACGCCGGTGTTGACAGCGTAGGCGATTGTCCGCTCCCATGTGGGACGAGATGTTTGTGTGTCGGGACCGCCGGTCACTTTGCGCGTCGCCCGTACACATTCGCCGCGCAGATGGAAACGCCAACAGCACCGCATCTATGATCACGGGGTCACCGTCGCGGATGGGCAGATGCTTTCAGCAAGGGCACCGGGGAACATCGAGCCGGTAGCCACTCGGCTGCACTTCCCCAACGCGTATGGCGCCCCGAAAGACATCGCCCTGATGCCCTGGACCACCGCGAATGGCCGGTTGGAGAAGGCATCCCACTATTGGCTCTGGACCGTCGGTCCGGACACCATGCCGATGGCGCGCCCGCTCGACGGCGTCTGGATTGCCAACGCGCTCTACTTCGGGGGCCATCCGGCCACGCGCTGGCGGCGGAACTTAAGCGCCAACGCGCATGCCAGCGTGCATCTGGACGACGCCGAGAGCCCCGTCATGCTTGAAGGCGAGGTCGTGGTGGACGGCGCATCCGACGAACTGGCGGACGTTATCGCCGAAAGGACAGACGCGAAATACGGGTGGGGGTCCGTTGACCAATACCGTGCCGAGGTGTGCGCGTTCATCCCGCATCGGGCGATCGCCTGGACCGGGCTGTTCGAGAACGCGACCCGATTCACGTTTCCTTGAACGGGCCAACACCACCGAGCGTACGGCGGGACCGCGTGACGATACGGGCCTGATACGGCCCCTCAGGGCTTGGTCCATGCTGGCGTTGGATCCTCCGGATAGGCCGCGCTAGGGAACTCGCCCGCCTCGGTCGTGCGCCGGAATGCTCTGCGGCAGCCTTCGCACGGGAACGAGCTGCTCAACCGTTGCGGCCAGGTTTGGGAGCTTCTGCTCGGCCCAGGCCTCCACGAGGAACTCAATCGCCACGGGCATGCCATTGGCGCCGAAGCCGGCCGGGACCGGAATCGCTCGGAGACCTGACGTAGCGGCGAGCTTGCAGGTGAAATGGCCTTGCTCGTCTCCGAGTGGAGCAGCTTCTTCCGTTGCGGACTAGGGATGCGCCGCCTTCGGTGAGGATCGTATGTTCGTGTGTCGGATCCGCCGGCCATCGCCGGCCATTGCTCGTCGATCCGAATGCACCATTGTCCCGCCCGTCTCCGGACTCCCTGCACTTACCAGGTATCGATGGGGTGCTTCTTGCGTTCCCGCGGAGCCGGCCTGCCGAACATCCCGAGCAGCCGCGACACCCGCTCTCGCGTCTCCCTCGGTGCGATCACGTCGTCGAAGGCGTTGTGGTCCACCACCGCCGAGTAGCCGTCCCGCCGCCCGATCTCGACGCCGGGCCAGGCGAGTCGCAGCGCCGGCACGCCGCGTGTGGACGAGACGCCGCTCATGAGCGCGGCACCGAGGCCCCGGCCTCGGCGCACCTGGACGCTGACGAGGGGCACCGTGCGCTGCTGGTGCGCGATCAGCGGCCGCGAGTGCCAGCGTGTCAGGCCGGGCTCGACCGACGGGTCCTGACCCTTGAGGTCCCAGTTGGCGACGCACCCGGGCGTGTCGATGAGCGCGAGCATCGGGTATTCGTACGTGTTGCAGAGTTCCACGAAGCGCGCGATCTTGGAGGCGGCGTCGTGGTCAATCGCGCCGTCGTCAGTGAGCGGCTGGTTGGCGAGGACCCCGACGCTGCGGCCTCCGATGCGCGCGAGGCACGTCAGGAGCGCCGGTGCGAACCGGGGGCGGAGCTCGAAGACGCTGTCCGCGTCCGAGATCGCAGCGACGATCTTTCGCATGTCGTACGGCTGGCCCGCATCCGGCGCAAGCGCGTCGAGATCGACATCGGGCGCCACGCCATCGGGCTTGTCGTTGTCGTAATAGGAAAGGTAGCGCTTCGCGGCGGCAATGGCCGCGGGTTCATCCGCCACCAGGAGGTCGATGCCGCCGCTGCGTTCGTGCATCTCCGAACCTGCCAGTTCATTGGGCCGCAGGCGCTGCCCGAGCGCGGCTTCCACCATGGGCGGCCCACCCATGCCGATGGAAGAGCCCGGCGTGCTGACGAGGAAGTCCGAGAAGCCGGCGAGGCTCGCGTGGCCGGCGAACGAGGGCCCCGAGACGATCGCCACCACCGGCGCCCACCCCGACAGTTCCGGCACGCCGTCCAGGAACGAAAAGCGTCCGACTGGACCGCTCGTCTCGATGTGGCCCATGCCCGCGCGGGGATGGCGGGCGCGGCTGCCGCCCCCATCCACGAACATGACAACCGGCCAGCGCTGCTCGACCGCCAGCGCGAACAGGCGGCCGAGCCGGCCCGCGCCGTAGCCGCCGCCGTGGTCTGTGTAATCGGTGGAGGAGGCGATCACCGGCCGTCCGTCCACGGTGCCGACGAAATCCACGCCCCCGGCCTCGCCGACCCAGTCCCCGTCGCGCGTTCGCGCCGCGATGCCGCCGTACTCGATGCACGAGTCGGGGTCGAGCAGCAACTCGATGCGTTCCCGCGCCGTCAGCTTCTCGGTGCCGTGCACGCGCGTGACGATGTCTGGCCGCGCCGCGTCCTTCAGGCGGTCCCGTGCCTTTTGCAGCGCTGCGATGTCCTCCGGGTCCATCAGCGCGGATCGATGGCGTGCTTCTTGATGGATGTGCGTGCGCGCGGGGTGCGGTGCAGCATGGCGGCGATGGTTGCGCGTGTCGCAGCAGGCTCGACGATGTCGTCGAACTGGTAGCTGCGACCGGCGCGCAGGCCGGATGCGGCGTCGCGCATGCGCTCGGCGTAGCCGTCGCGAATGGCCATCGCCTCCTCACGCGTTTCGGCGGCCAGGATCTCCTTGCGCTTGACGAGGTAGGCGGCGCCCTCGAGGGACATGCCGCCGGACTCGACCGACGGCCAGGCCAGGCGCATCTCGGGCACCCGGCGCGCCGCGCCCCAGCCCGACATCGCGTATGGGCCGAGGCCGTAGGCCTTGCGGATCTGCACCGAATAGAGCGGCACGGTGCGGTGATGCAGGGCTGCGAGCGGTCGGGCGTGGTGGCGCGCGATGCCCTCGCGTTCCGCCTGCGGACCCACCATGTAGCCGGGGTTGTCGACGAAGGTGACGATCGGGTAGTCGTACGCGTCGCAGAGTTCAACGAAGCGCGCCGCCTTGTCCGCGGCGGCAGCGTCGATGGCGCCCGCGAGCGGCGACTTCGGCTGGTTGGCGTAGATGCCCACCGTGCGCCCGTCGAGGCGCGCCAGCACCGTCAGCATGGACCTGCCCCAGGCCGCCCCAAGTTCCAGAACGCTGCCGGCATCCGCGAACGCGTCGATGACCCGGCGCATGTCGTAGGGCCGGCGGCGATTTTCCGGTATGACGTCGGCGATCCGGTCCGCATCGCCCGCAGCCTCGCCCGGGACGTGATCCACCAGGTACAAGCGCAGGTACCGGCGCACGGTGGCGATGGCTTGCGCCTCGTCGTCGACCACGACGTCGACATCGCCCGTCTTCGCGTAATCGCCGGCGCCGCGCACGTGTCCGTCCTGCGTACCGAACTCCGCACTCGCGGTCGCGATCGTGAAGTCGGCCAGCATCGCGATCGCGGCGTGGCCGTCTACGGCCCGCCCGCTCACGACCGCGACGGTCGGTGCCCAGCCGTTGAGCTCCGCGAGCCCGTCGCAGAGTTCGAAGCGCCCTCGCGGCGAGACGGCGATCGGCGGTGGCGGCAACGGGTCGTCCAGGCGTGCGCCGCCGCCGTTCGCGAAGCAGACCACCGGCCAGCGGTGCTCCACCGCGAGGTAGAGGAGCTTTGCCATCTTGCGGTGGTTGCGGTCGCTCTGCGTGCCGCCCAGCACGCTCTCGTCGTAACTGGCGGCGACCACGGGCTCGCCGTGCACCAGGCCGACGCCCCCTATCAAGCCGTCGGCGAACGCCTCGTCCCCGGGATCCGTCGTCCGTCCCGCGAGAGCGCCGTACTCGACCAAGCTCTCTTGGTCGAAGAGCGCCGTCAGACGTTCGCGGGCGGTGAGCCGTCCGTGACGGTGCACGGCGTCGACGACTCCCGGCCGGGCATCGTCGCTGCCCCGCGCACGTGCGTCGGCGATCTGGCGCAAGAGGTGCGTTTCCAAGCGTGCCCTTAACCGCAATACCAAGCCGCCTTTAGCATGGCTGAACGCGCCGCACGTGGGTAGTGGCCAGGGTTGAGGTAGGTCCACTCGCGCGACAGGCCCCGACGCGCGAACACTTCGTACCACACCCTCGGAGGCAATCTCCCACGCTGGTAATCGAAAACTGCACACATTTTGCTTTGTCGAGCGGTGTGTGGATCGAGATGTTTGTGCGTCGGGAGGGGAGACCCGCGAAAGGTCTGGCGGAAGAGGTAGGAGTCGAACCCACCAGGCGCCGTCAAGGCGTCTCAACGGCTTTGAAGGCCGCGCGCCCCACCGGAGGCGATGCTCTTCCAGGGGGGATTATAGGGTGGTGGGGATGTGGCCCGGCATGGGCAGTCCGTCTGCCTGTACAAGTGCTTGACATTCGTCGGGCTGGTGGGTGAACATCGTCGTCGGCGCTGCTTCGCGCCTAACCTTGGTCAGTCCTCCCCAGCAGGGCTGGTTTACGGGGTGAAGGGGGATCGATTCCTCGGAGCGTGGTCAAAGGTCATCTACTTCGGGTGGTGATCGCTGGGGGATCGAGCCTGCGGCGGGAAGACCGATGACAGTCAGAAAGCGATTCAAGCGGCTCGTTCGAGCCCGCGCCGGTGCAACCGGCGAGTCGTACACCACTGCCCTCGCGCACTTCCGCCGAATCGCGGAGGAAGCGAACATGTCCCAACCAAGCGATCGTTTTCTGGGCCTCGAAGACAGCGAGTACGAGCAGATGCAGTCGCTCGCAGGCCTGACCCCCGACGCCGTCACCGACGCACTGCGACGCATCGGATCGCCATCTGAAGTGACTGCTTGCGAGCAAGTGCGGCAGTCGGCCTACAACTTCAGCTACGACATCGTCCTGGACGGCGGGCCAGCGGCACTGAATGTCTGGTATGGCGAGCCGGCGGGCGCGGAGGCGGAGCTCGCGCTGAGGCAGCGTCTCGTCTCTTGCGGCCTTCCGGTGCAAAACGTGCTGATTGCCGGAGCGGACGAGCGGCTAACCGTTGCGGGACATCCCGCCGTGGTGCTCGAACGGCTCCCAGGCGAGGAGGGTCCGAACTACGCACCCACCAAGGCTACCCCCTCCTATATCGAGACGGCTGCCGCCATGGCCCGCCTTGTGGCAAGGATTCATGTCGGTGCCATGGGGCTGGAGGATCTGGCCTATCGTGAGGCACCTTGGCTTACCAACCTTGGCTCGTGGAAGACGGAGCTCGACATGTCGCGAGCCGATGCGCGTGCCACAACCATTCTCGATGAGGTGGACGCGGCGGCGACTCGCTTCCTGACCTTCTGCGACGACGAGCAGTTGCCAGTGGGTGTTGTGCATGGCTGCCCCGGCGCCTGGACCGTCCTCGTGACGCCTCGCTGGCAAATCGCCGCGCTGCTCGAGTTCGATTCGGCGCATCGGGACCGCTTCGTGTTCGACATCGCCCATCTGATCTCGCAGTGGGGACAGTGCGCCGTGTCGGAGACAAGGGCCCGCTTCGAGCCGGTCCTTATCCGGCGCATCCTCAAGGAATACTCCGCCGTCCGCCCCCTGTCAGACGCCGAGCGCGAGGCCCTCGTAACCGCAGTTCCCCTGCGCCATTGCATCGACTGGCTCCGCATCTGGAATGCGGTTGGCAACGAGCAGATGGTGCCGTTCTCTTGGTCTGAGTACTTGGACGGGATGAAGGTCGAGCTGTTCGAGGATGCGGAGTGGCGGGAGCTTGTCATGGTTGCGGGCTGACTACGCCTCGGAAGTGCCGACCAAGCTAGCAGTCTGTCGGACTGGCGGCGATGCACCCGGCTGCTGGACAGGGCGACGCATGCGTCGCCCCTACAGGAGGTGTCATGTTCCGGGCCGCAGGGGCGACGCATGCGTCGCCCTTCTTCGGGCGGCCCCTCCTCAGGCGCTTTTCTTCACACCGGCCAAGCGCCCCTATGGCGCGCTAGGGAAGGCAGGATGCCTTCCCTCCGAGGGCTCGTCGGGCTGGTGGTGGTGCGTCTTGGCGGGTGCGTCGGCAGTTCGCTGCGCGAACTGCTGGTCCTATCCGCGCGTTGGCCGGCTGCGGGGACCACGGTGCGTGCGATACGGCGGCCCCGCTTCTGGATCTGGCGCACGACCGTCGTCGCGTGTCGGCGGGCATGACCGTTGGTGTGTCGGTGGCCGCCCGCTGTGTGTCGGGGACCGCCGCGAACCTGCCAATCCTTCGCGCTGCAGCGAAAGTCAGCTTTGGCGGCTCCTCTGGTTGGCGCGGTTGGTCAAGCATCGGGCGTTTCCTGTCCGACATGGGATTTCAGGCGCTCCAATGCGCGATCCCATTTTGTCGCCACGAGGGCCAGATATGCGTTCGCCTCCTCCACGCGTTTCGGCTCAAGGCTGTAACGCGTTTCCCGGCCAGATTTCACCACGGACACGAGCTGGGCGTCAGCTAGTATCCTCAGGTGTTTACTGACCGCTTGGCGCGACACCTCCATTCCCTCACGTAGGGATGAGACGGACAGTTCGTCTGCCTCTTGCAATCGCGCTACTATGGCAAGACGGCGCTGATCTCCGAGTGCGGCGAAAGTTGCTGCGAGGTCCTGTGGTTGGAGCCGATGGCCGGTCATCACTCCACGAAGTCCTTGATGTTATTCACCTGAGCGTTCCAACCTCCCTCGTTGTCGCGGAACACTTGCGACCGTTTCCCTTCCGGCAGCCTTTCAAAGCCGCTCTCACGAACGGTCAGTCTTGAGCCCTTGCCAGACGGCTCAAGAAAGAACTCAACCAGCGTCACCTTGTCGTCTATGCTGGGATCATCCGGCTGGATCGTTTCATCCATTGGCCAGACGAAGCTGAAGCATCGTGGTTCATCCATAACTTCGACGCGCGCCCAGAAGGGCAGCCCTTCATGTCCCGGATAGGTGACCTCGCCGAATGTCACTTCGCCAACCTTGAAGGGACCGTGAAGCGAAAGGCGGAACCATGACCCGAACTCCTCATGATCAGTTAGGGCAACCCACACCCGTTCAGTCGGGGCACTCAGGTAAATCGTTCGTTCAATCTGATTTTCCATGCGCAGCTCCTTAGCGCAACTCTTTGGTTGCGTAATCTGAACATGCAATCTTAGAATACGCAACCTTTCGGTTGCTTTTTTCTTGATTCCTTGATGCGGCTCTTGTCGGGACCTTGTCCTTACAGCTTCAGCCGACCGTCAGGCGGTCGCCGACGTGGATGGTGGCGGTTCCCTCGACGCCCATGTACGCGCCGAACATCACGCCGCCGGCGTAGCCGTTCTGGCGGTGGCGGTAGGACTTGAGGGTCGCCAGCGGCTCTGATGCGCGTTCACCGGTCTCTTGGTCGGTGCAGGTGACGACGCAGCGTTCGCAGTGGGTGGCGCGGATGAGGCGCAGGCTGGGGCTGTGGAGGGTGGCGAGCGAGTCTTCGGCGTAGGCGTCGAGGCCTTCGACGACGATGTTGGGGCGGAATCGGTTCATCGGCACCGGGGTGTCGAGGCGGGCGTTGAGGTCGGCCAGCGAGGCTTCGTTGGTGACCAGAATGGGCGCGACGTCGACGAAGCCGGAGTGGGCGATGCCGTCGATGGGGGCGAACTCGTCGAGGGGAATCGAGCGGCGGTAGCTTGCCTTGAGGGCTGCGACGCGCACCTCGGCGGCGACCGCGCTGGAGATCCATTCGGCCAGCTCATCTCCTTGGTCCACCACCGGGACCTGGTTGCCGTAGTAGTTGACTGTGGTCTCCGCGCCTGCTGACGTGATGGCGTGAGTGAGCGGCTCGCGCTCGTGGCTGCTGAACGCGATGGTGGTCGCGTCGATGCGCTTGGTCACGACGGTTGCGAGCTTCGGCAGCCGGGCTTGGTTGGCGGATTTCCCGCCTCTGAGCGCCATGAGTTGGCGGTCGCCCTCGATGCCCGCGGGGGAGATCGTCGCTGATTCGACGGGCACGGCGCGACAACCCTTCATGGGGTAGTTGAAGAGCGCGGTCACTGTGCAATGTGCAGGCATTGGGGCTCCAAGCGTGGAATCAAGGCAACCGGTGGATGAGCATACGCGGAGTGAGGTGGCCCCCGACCGGGCAAAAAGTGCGCGCCTTGCGGCGCGTGCGAGGGCAAGATGCCCTCGCCCCCAGGGACCGAATGGATGGCGGCGAGTCGTTGCGGCGCCGCTGCCGTGTCGAAAGCTCAGTGCCGTAGGAGCGCACATACGTCGCCTGTGCTTGGTTTGGCGAGGCTCGACGGTTCCCGCCTCCCGTGCGAGGCCGTGCGGCGCATCAGGCGCGCTGTCGGTGGCTGTGGCAGGCTTGGTTGCCGTGGGGTTGGAGAGCGGTGAGGCCCATGCACGAGGCGAATGTGTGGATTTGTCGGGGGCTCGGTTTCCTCATGGCGTGCGCGGCGGCGGTTGCAGTCGGGGCGGAGGAGCAACGGCAGCCTAACATCGTGCTGATCGTGGCGGATGATCTCGGCTATGCGGATGTTGGCTTTCATGGGGTGGAGGACATCCCGACGCCGAGTCTTGACGCGCTCGCCCGTCGAGGGGTGCGGTTCACGAATGGCTACGTGAGCGGGACATGGTGCAGTCCGTCGCGGGCGGGGTTTCTGACAGGCCGGTATCAGCAGCGGTTTGGGGAATCGGGCCATGAGGCCGCGGTCGAGGGCGCTTTGTCGCTTGACGAGACCACGCTCGCGGAGCGTCTGCAGTCGGCGGGGTATGTCACCGGACTCGTGGGCAAGTGGCATCTCGGCCTTGAGCCCGAGTTTCATCCGCTGGAGCGGGGCTTTGACGAGTTCTTCGGCTTTCTGCGCGGCGGGCACAACTTTCTGCCGGACATCCCGAGCATCATCTTTCCCGACCACGAGGGGCAGGGCGAGGACCTTGGGGCGACCGAGGAGGGAAGGGCGCACTTGAACCGGCAGATCATGCGAGGGAGCGAGCCCGTTGCTGAAGAGGAGTACCTGACCGACGCCATAGGGCGAGAGGCGGCTTCGTTCGTTGAGCGGCATGAGGCGGAGCCGTTCTTTCTGTTCGTCTCGTTCAATGCAGTACACACGCCGATGCAGGCGACGGAGCGGCGGCTGGGGGTGTTCGCCGATGTGTCGCATCCGGTTCGGCGTGTGTACAACGCCATGATGCTGGCGCTCGACGAAGCGGTGGGGGCGCTGTTCGCGCAGTTGGACCGATCCGGATTGTTGGAGGACACGCTGGTGTTCTTCCTCAGCGACAACGGCGGCCCGACGCTGCATCGCTATGCCTACAACGCTTCAGACAACACGCCGCTCCGGGGGTCGAAGGGCACCACGCTGGAGGCGGGCATTCGGGTGCCTTTCGTTCTGTCGTGGCCGCGCGGCTTGCCGTCGGGGACGCGGTTCGACGAGCCGGTGATCGCACTGGACCTAGTGCCTACTGCGCTCGCGGCGGCGGGCGTGGAGATTGAGGAGGAGTGGGAGCTCGATGGGGTCAATCTCCTGCCGTATTTGTACGGTGATTCGTCCGGGCGGCCGCACGAGGCGTTGTTCTGGCGCTCGTGGGGACAGATGGCGGTTCGGCGCGGCGACTGGAAGCTGGTTAGCTACGTCGCCAAGATGGACGAGGGCGAGCTTCTGCGGGGCGAGCCGCGCGACGAGATGACGCCCTATCGGCTTTACAACTTGCGCCGTGACATTGGCGAGAGTGAAGACTTGGCGGAAGCGGAGCCGGTGCGGGCAGCGCGGTTGCTGGCTCTGTGGCGGGAGTGGAACGCCGAGATGCGACCAGCGCCGTAGAAGACGAACGGCCTCGGAGTTTTCAACCCGCGGAGGCCGTCGCCCTCCCTCCGGAGTGCGGTGCGTCAGTCGCTGACGTACAGGGGACAGGCTTCTCCTGCCATCGCTGTTACGGGTCCATGCGAGGGAAGGCGGGATGCCCTCGCTTCAAAGGCTCCGTCTCAGGACTCGAGCGCCGCCAGTTTCTGAAACTGCTCCTGCGCCCACGAGCGGACCTGGCGCACCAAGTCGTCTGGCGTCTCGGTTCGGACTGGAGCCAAAGGCAGGTTTGCCTGGCGGCCGTCGCCGTAGTAGGCCTCGGCGTGTCCGTTGATGGTGTAGGAGGTGGGATCGGTCTTGGCGTTGGTTTCGGCGATGAGGCCAAGGCTGTGTTCGACGTGGCCGGCCACCAGATCGGCGGCGTTGGTGGGGTCGGGAACGACGATTGGCCCCCTGCTTGTGGGCGTCCAAAAAACTCCGTTGGCCCATTCGACCCTGATCGTCAGGTGTGCGTAGTAAAAGCGCGTTTCCACGGTCTTCTCCTCGTTGTGGTTGTGGCTACAGAATGGCGTTGCGATTGCCGACGATGGTGCGGGTGTCGCCGCTGCGGCGGGTGAAGCCGGTGCGGTCGAAGTGTTCGAGCACTTCGATCACCACGTTGCGGCCGACGCCGGTGGCGTCGCGGAAGTTGCGCACGGTGAAGGGGCCTTGGGCGGCGAGGCCCGCAGCTTGGTCGGCCATTTCCAGAAGTCGGGTGGGCAGATAGTAGCGCGTGTCGCTGACGCGAATGGCGAGACCGAAGGCGGGTAGTGCGCGCATCTCGCGCTCGAAGGCGGGAAACGGGCGCTTCAGGCGCTTGGCGATGTCGCCGAGGCTCGGCGGCTGGATGGAGTCGAGGGGCCGCTCGACTTGGTCAAACAGGCGCTGGACGTGGCTTGGGATGTCGGCCTGGTGCGAGGCGAGTGCGTAGTCGCCTCCCTCCACGCGCACGGCATCGGTGTTGGTTAGGTGATGGAGAGCTAGGCGCAGCGTGGTGGACTGATCGGGGTCGCCTGAACATAGCTCGGATTCGGTAAGCCCGGCGCTTTCGGGGTGTTGCTGGTGGTGGCGGGTCAGGCGCTCCTGCAGGTGGGTTTCGGCGGCATTGAGGGCGGTCTTGGCGAGCCAGTGGCCGTCGATCTCGACGACGTCTGCGGCGTCGCCAAGAAGGGCCGCCATGCGTTCGGGCGCGAGGTTCCATTGCCTTCGGAAGCTGGCGGCATGGAGCGGCCCATGCTCGAGTGCCGCGCAGGCCGAGGCGGGGGCGTCGTCGGGTTGCACGCTGGCGAGCAGTTGGAGCCGGCCCGGTGCCCGGCGTCGTCCCGGAGGCTCGCCGATGGCCACGACGCGACCGCCGCCCAAGGTCGTCGCCAAGTCGTGGTCGCGAAGCACCACCCGGTCACCGATCTTCACGTGCATGGGGCTGGCAGTTGCCACGTCCACGCGCACAGCAACGCCGCCCGGCATCGGCGCTTCGTCGATGAGCAGGATGCGTGCTTGGGCGTGGCTGCTGGCGTGATAGACGTGTACCGGGTGGTTGTGCTTCACGGCGCGAGGGAAGTCCGCCAGTACCGCGAGTTCGATGCAGGTGCGCGTAACCGGCTCGCGGCTTTCGGCTGGCAGCAGCCAGTCGCCGCGGGTCACCTCTTCTGCGCTGACGCCAGCAAGGTTGATGGCCGCACGATCGCCCGGGGTTGCGGCGTCGGCATCTTGGTTCTGCACTCGCACGCCGCGGACGCGAACGGCAGTGCCGCTGTCGGCAAGCACGAGACGGTCGTCGGTTCGGGCGCTTCCGGCCAGCACGGTGCCGGTGACGACCGTGCCGCTGCCGCGCACGGTAAAGGCTCGGTCGATGGGGAGGCGGAACGGTTCGTTCGCCCCGGCGGCGCGGTCGGCGCGGGCCGCAAGGGCGATGTGGCGGCGCACTTCCTCGACGCCGGTGCCGGTGGTGCAGGAGACGGGCAGCGTGGGGGCCTTGTGCAGGAAGGTTCCCGCTGTGAGCGCGCCCACGTCGCGGCGCACTTCCTCCACCCGGGCTGGCGGCACGCGGTCGATCTTGTTGAGCACGACGATGCCCCGCGAAAGGCCAAGCAGCGAAAGGATTTGCAGGTGTTCGCGAGACTGTGGCATCACCCCGTCGTCGGCGGCGATGACCAGCATGGCGAATTGGCGCGAGGCGATGCCGGCGACCATGTTGTGAACAAAGCGGTGGTGGCCGGGTACATCCACAAAGCCGACGCGGCTGGCCTTGGCGTCGCCAAGGTTGGCATAGGCGAAGCCGAGGTCGATGGTGAGGCCGCGGCGTTTCTCCTCCGCGAGGGTGTCGGTGTCGACACCGGTCAGGGCATGCACCAAGGAGGTCTTGCCGTGATCCACGTGGCCGGCGAGGGTGACGATCACGGCTTTTGCGCAAGTCCGTCGAGGGCTTGGAGGAGTTCGTCGAGCGGCTCGGCGCCGTGCATGTCGAGCCACACGCTGTCGCTGGCGACGCGGGCGACCACGGGGGGCGAGAGTTGACGCATGGCCGCGGCGAGGGTGTCGGCGGTGTCGCCGTCGCGCCGGACGCGGACCGCATGGCTCGGGAGCAAGCGGTCGGGCACCGCGCCGCTGCCGATCTGTGCCTCGGCCTTCTCCAGCGTTGCATGCACGTTGGGCAGCGCTTGGAGGCATTCCACCACCGCCTCACCCCGTCGCGCGAGCTCCGCCATGGGAGTCGTCAACGTGCGCAGCAACGGGATGCGCTCGGGGACGGTGGTTGGATCTTCGTATGCCTTCAGCGTGTCGTCGAGTAGCGCCAAGGTGAGCTTGTCGAGCCGGAGGGCACGTTTCAGGGGATTGCGGTCAAGGGCTTGCACGAGGTCCCTTCTGCCGACGATCAACCCCGCCTGCACGCCACCGAGCAGCTTGTCGCCGGAAAAGGTCACGAGGTCCACGCCGCTAGCGAGCGTGGCCCGCACCGTCGGCTCTCCGGGCAGCCCAAGGCGGGCGAGATCGATCAGGGCGCCGCTGCCGAGGTCCACGCAAGTAGGAACCTCGTGTCGCTTGCCGATGGCTGCAAGCTCGCTCGCGGTCACCTCGCGGGTGAAGCCCTCGACGTGGTAGTTGCTCGGATGCACCTTGAGCAGCAGGGCGGCGGTGGCTGCGATGGTCTCGAAATCGCGCGGATGGGTACGGTTGGTGGTGCCTACCTCGGCCAGCTTGCAGCCGGCGCGCTGCATGATCTCCGGCAGCCGAAAGCTGCCGCCGATCTCGATCAGTTCGCCACGGGAAACGGCCACTTCACGGCCTAGGGCGAGGGTGTTGAGCACCAGCAGCACGGCGGCGGCGTTGTTGTTGACTACAGTTGCGGCCTCGGCGCCAGTGAGCAGCTTCACCCGATGCCGGACGATGCGCTCGCGTTCGCCCCGACCGCCCTTGGCGAGGTCGTACTCGAGGGTCGTTGGACGCGTCGCCTTGGCGATGGCATTGGCCACTGTCTCCGGGCTGATGAGGGCGCGGCCCAGGTTCGTGTGGATGATGGTGCCGGTGAGGTTGAACACGGTCTCGTAGCCGTGTCCCACTTCCGCATCCAGCCAGCGGGTGAGGGCGTCGGCGTAGCCACCGGGTTCTGTGCCCCATTCGGGGACGTCGTCGCCGGCTCGCAGGCGCGCCTGCACGGCGCGCACGGCCTCTTTGGTGGTGGCTAGGCCCCACTGCCGCGCGACCGCTTCGGTGGCGCCGTGGGTCAGCACCTGATCGACACTGGGCAGTCGGCGCGACATAGGGTCATTTTACGGCGCAAGGTTGTAGATGGGTGGGGGCTGGGGCCAGACGCCGAGCGTCAACGAGGGGGCGTCCCCTCGCTTGAGTGGTAAGGTGGCGCCGCCATTGGGTGACCGGAACAAGGAGCAGGCGGCAGATGGGCGATTCGACGGCGGTGGCGTTCGTGGGGCTTGGCGTGATGGGCTATCCGATGGCGGGGCATCTGGCCAAGGCTGGGCATCTCGTGACGGTCTACAACCGCACCCGGGCCCGCGCCGATGCTTGGCGGGACGAGCATGGCGGTGCGGTTGCAGCCACTCCCGCGGAAGCTGCCGCGGCTGCCGATGTCGTCTTCATGTGCGTTGGCAACGACAGCGACGTGCGCGTCGTCACGGTCGCCGAGGGCGGCATCCTGCACGGGGCGAAGGAAGGCTCTGTGCTGGTCGATCACACCACCGCGTCCGCCGTGGTCGCGCAGGAGGTGGCCGCGGCGGCCAAGCAGCGTGGCGTGGGATTTCTCGATGCGCCGGTGAGCGGCGGCCAGGCCGGAGCGGAAAACGGCCAGCTCACGGTGATGGTGGGCGGTTCGGAAGCGACCTATGCCCGTGCCGAGGGCATCATCGACTGCTACGCTCGGTTCGTGCGGCTGATGGGCGATGTGGGTGCCGGGCAACTCACCAAGATGGTGAATCAGGTGTGCATCGCCGGCATCGTGCAGGGGCTTTCCGAGGGCCTGCATTTTGCTGAGAAAGCCGGGCTGGATCTCGATGGCGTGGTGGAGGTGATTTCCAAGGGCGCGGCGCAAAGCTGGCAGATGGACAACCGCGCCGAGACCATGGCGCGGCGGGAGTTCGAGTTCGGCTTCGCGGTGAACTGGATGCGCAAGGATCTGGACATCACCCTGGCGGCGGCGAGGGAGTTCGATGCGCGAATGCCGCTCGCGGCCTTGGTGGATCAGTTCTATGCCGACGTGCAGGCGATGGGCGGCGGGCGCTGGGACACCTCCAGCCTGATCGAGCGGCTGCGACGGGTTGAGGAATAGGGTGTGGTTCGCTTTCCGGAGCCGCCGGAGGACGACTATCCGATCGTCTATCTGAAGGACACCGATCGGCCGCTGCCGGAGACGATCAATCCGAACACCCGCTACGCCTACTTCAAGACCATCGCCCGGGGCGGGCGCTCCATCATCGAGAGTTGCAAGGACCTGCACCTCATGCGGGTGGTGGCGCGCAAGAGCCTGAAGCCGGAGTTCGCGCACAATCCGGTGGACCAGACGCGCCTCATTCGCGAAGCGCGGATCGCGGCCATGTTGCAGCATCCGAACACCGTGCCGACCTACGAACTCGGTCGCGACAACAGGGGCCACTGCTACTTCACTATGAAGCTCGTGCACGGCTACACCTTCCGCGAGGTGCTCGACTTTCGGGAACGCTACGACCTTGGGCGCCTGGTGGACGTGGTGATCCAGATCGCCCACGCCCTGGAGTACGCCCACAGCCACGGCGTCGCGCATCGTGACATCAAGCCGGAGAACATCCTGGTCGGTCCCTTCGGCGAGGTGCTGCTGCTCGACTGGGGCCTCGCCAAGGTGTGGAACCCGGAAGGCTCGCCGGGCGCCGGCGAGGTGATAGAGGTGGATGCGCTGAACCTCGAGGACCTCACCATCACCGCCCAGGACAAGCTGCAAGGCACGGCGGCCTACATGTCGCCGGAGCAGATTCGCGAAGACCCGGACATCGACTGGCGCACCGACATCTACAGCTTGGGCGCCGTCATCTACGAGATCCTCGCCGGCCAGCCCCCGGTGACCGGCGACACCTTGCAGGAACTGCTGGCGCAGACGCTCGACAAGGAACCGCGCCCGCCGTCGCAGGTCGCACCCTGGGCCGTGTCGTCAAGGCTGGAGGAACTGTGCTTGCAGTGCCTTGCGAAAGAGGCAAGCGGGCGCATCGGCACGACCGCCGACCTGATCCGAGAGTTGCAGGAGGATTGGGGCTAGGAGCGAGCGTGGCATGGAACGTGGAGCGCGTTGCTCCGGGCCGCCGACCCAACGCCCGTACGCCACAATCTCCGAACGAAGCCCCTCCTGTCATTCCCCCTTTCGAGCCAGCGCCGTTTTTCTAGGGCGCAGCCTCCTGGCCTGGGCGTGAGGGAGCCCTCCCTCCGGAAGACCGCACTCTTTGGGGAGGGCGTCTCACCCTCCCCATGCAGGATGCCTGTGTCAAGCCGTCATCAGTCGATGCGGGTTTCGGCGAAGCCGGGGCGCTCGTATAAGTCGAAGCCGCTGCTGACGCGGGCGATGGTGCGGGCGTTCGGGTCGTTCGGGTCGACGTCCAGGAATTCCTCCAGATCAGCCTGATAGCGCAGTGCGTAGTCGTCCACCTGGCCGTAGCGCGTCGCCATGCGCAGCCCTCGCAAGCCGCGCTTGTCGTCACCGAGTCGGAGCAGGGCGAGGCCCTTCATGAAGTGAAACACGCCCGTACGTGGCCGTAGCTGGATGGCGCGCCGGAACGACGGCAGCGCATCCTCGTAGGCGCCCTTGTCATAGGCAGCGCGTCCTATCGCCAGGTGGTAGAACGGATCGCGCGCCCGCAGGCGGCGAATCTTCTCCTCGTAGTAATGCGCACGCTCCGCGTCGCCGGTTTGGCGGTAGAGGGTGGCGAGTCCTGCCATGGCGGATTGGCGGCGCCAGGTCATGCGGTATGCGAGGGTAAAGGCGGCCTCGGCGAGCTCGGTCGCGCCGGCGCGGGCATAGATGACGCCGAGATTGACCCAGTGGTCGGCGTTGTCGGGGTCTTCGACGAGGGTCCGCTTCTGCCAGGCGAACGCTTCGCGCTGTTGCCCTCGCATCAGCGCATCGACGGAGAGATTGGCATACATGAGCGCGAAGGCGTGGGCGTCGGTCACGAGCCAGCGTTCGTGGCTGGACTCCGGCGCGACGTAGTTGAAGTCCATCACGAACTCTTGGCCGAGGCCCGTGTTGCGCATGTTGGGCACGACCGCGTTGATGTGATTGCTGCGGATCAGCAGATCGCCGTCGATGCCCCATGTGGGCGGCACGGCGACGCGCTGGAAGCGGGCGCGCAGCCCCAGGCGCCGCGCCAGGGTGACGAACATATTGGTGTACGAGAGGCAGTTGCCGGCTTTGGCCTCAAGGGTGGCGGCGGCGCTGAGGGTCAGGCGTTCGTCATAGCGGGCGTTGAGCAGCCCCACCTCGGCTAGGTGACGCACCAGTCGTCGCAAACGCTCCCGGCGGCTGTCGATCTCGAACAGCGGAGCGAGGAAACGCTCCATCTCTGGGCTCGTGTCCTGGATGGCGATGGGCTCGGCCGGCGGTATGGGCTCGCCGAACAGAGCCTCGCCGGACAACAGCTCGCCCTTGGTCGCTGCCGACACCTCGGGCAACTGCGGCGTCGCACACGCGCAGACGCCAATCACAAGAAGTCCGAGCCAGCCGAGGTTGGCCAGCGCTTGGACCCGTGTGCGTTCCATCGACATGACGCTTGTCTCCAGCGCCCATCGTAACGCCGCGCGACGCTCGCGTCTTGGGGGCGCCTCCGGGGAGAACCGAGAACGCTTTCTCGAAGGGGCGCGCCCGTCAGGGCGTGCTAGCTGCGCTGCTCCAGCGGCACGTAGTCGCGGCTGGTTTCGCCGAGGTAGAGCTGGCGCGGGCGGCCGATCTTGTAGGCCTCGCTCACCATCTCCTTCCAGTGCGCGATCCAGCCGGGGGTGCGGCCCGTGACGAAGATCACCGTGAACATCTCCGTCGGAATGCCGATGGCCTTCAAGGTGATGCCGGAGTAGAAATCGACGTTCGGGTAGAGGCGTCGGTCGATGAAGAACTCGTCCTCGAGGGCGATCTTCTCCAGCCGCTGCGCCATCTGCAACGTTTCGTCGGCTTCGACGCCGAGCTCCGCGAGCACCTCGTGGCAGGTCTCCTGCATCACCGTGGCGCGGGGATCGTAGTTCTTGTACACGCGATGGCCGAAACCCATGATGCGGAACGGGTCGTCGCGGTCCTTGGCCTTGGCGACGTAGGTGTCGATGTTGTCCGGTGAGCCGATGTCCGCAAGCATGCTGAGCACGGCCTCGTTGGCGCCGCCGTGGGACGGCCCCCAAAGCGCAGCAACGCCGGCGGCAATGGCGGAGTAGGGATTGGTGCCGGTGGAGCCGGCGAGTCGCACCGTCGATGTGGACGCGTTCTGCTCGTGGTCCGCGTGCAGCATGAAGATGCGGTCCATGGCGCGGGCGATGACGGGGTTGATCTCGTAGTTCTCGTCGTCGGCGAAGGTGGTGTAGAGGAAGTTCTCGGCGTAGCCCAGGTCCTCGCGCGGCGGCAGCGGTGGCTTGCCCTGGCCGTGGCGGTAGGTGAGGGCGGCCAGGGTTGGCATCTTGGCGATCAGGCGACGCGCCGTGATGTCGCGATCTTCCGCGACCGTGATGTCGAGGCCGTTGTGGTACTCCGCCGCCAGCGCGCCGGTGAGGGCGGTGATGATGCCCATGGGGTGGGCGCCGCGAGAGAAGTTCGACACCATGTCGGCGATGCCGGCCGGAAGATTGCATTCGGCGGCGATGGTGCGTTCGAACTCGGCCTTCTCGGCGGCGCTCGGCAAGGCGCCTTCGAGCAGCAAATAGCACAGCTCCAGGAAGTCGGATTGCTCGGCGAGCTGCTCGATCGGGTAGCCGCGATGCAGCAGCACCCCGTTGTCGCCGTCGATGTAGGTGATGTTTGAGTCGCAGGAGGCGGTGGAGACGAAGCCGGGGTCGTAGGTGAAGATGCCTTGCTTCGTGAGCTGCGCGATGTCGATCACGTCGCTGCCGAGGCTGGGGCTCAAGATCGGCAGTTCGATGGCCTCGTCGGCGCCGTCCACAAACAATCGTGCGTGCTTGTCCCCCATGGGCACTCCTCCCCTCGTGCAGTGTCCGTTCGGTTGTCCCTTGCTCGTCCTAACGCCGCCTTTGCCTCATCCGAGGCGACGGTCTGAAAGGCTTCGCCGCAGACTATAGGCGCGCCGCGTTGGCGTCAAACGCGCGGCTCCCCTCCGAGGGGAACGCCGGTGTGCTGCCGACGGGACGGGGCTTGGCGGCGCGGGTGGGGGCAAAGCCGCTTCCGTGCGGAGGGCTCCCGCGCGGGGCTTGCGAGTGGTTAGCCGCCCAAGCGCTCGAGGCCCTCCTGGACCTTGCGGGCTTTGGCCTCGTCGTACCACCAGGCATCGACGAAGGGGAGGCGGTTGAGGCTGTCGTTGCGGATTTCGCCGAACTTGTCCCAATAGACGAGGCGAAAGCCAGGCTGCGAGCCGAGCGGGATGAAGTAGAAGTTCCACAAGAGAACGCGGTCCAGGGCTCGGGTGGCGGCGTAGAGTTCCTCGGCCGACTCCGCGCCGACGATGGTCTCGATCAGGCTGTCCACCACTGGGCTGCGGATCTTGGCCCAGTTCTGGCCGTAGTCCTGGTCGGCGGCGGCGCTGCCGAACCAGTTGCGCAGTTGCAGCCCTGGGGTGTGGCCGGGCCCCAGGCGCACCGAATTGCCGTCGAAGCGGCCGGTGCGGCTGCGGAACAGCCACTGCGACACTTCCGGCGAGCGGCCGCTGTTCCGGATGCCGACGCGCTTCAAGTTGTCCACCAGAGAGAGGTTCTGGCGGATGGAGTAGTAGGAGACGCCAATGAAGTCGAGGGTGAACGGCTCGCCGGTCTCGACGTTGGTCATCACGCCGTCCTGGATTTCCCAGCCGGCCTCGGCGAAGAGCTCAATGGCGCGGGCGATGTTGTGGCGCTGGCGGCCGAACCCCGTGCTGTGGGGCTGCTTGAACTCCTCGGTGAAGACGCGGGGCGGCAACTGGTCGCGCCATGGCTCGAGCAGCGCCAGTTCGCGTTCGCTCGGCAGGCCCTTGTGTGCCATGGGCGAGTTCTGGAAGAAGCTTAAGCCCGTCTTGTAGAAGTTGTAGAAGAGCACGCGGTTGGTCCAGTCGAAGTCGTAGAGCAGCCACAACGCCTCGCGCACGCGGATGTCGGCGAGCTGGGTGCGCTCGGTGTTCCAGAAGATGGGCCACCAGAGCCCCTCGACCCGACCGAGCGGACGCAGCTCGCGCTTGAACAAGCCCTCGCGCACCGCAGGGAAGTTGTACTGCGTGGCCCAGTTCTTCGACACGCCCTCCTCGCGGATGTCGAACACGTGCCCCTTGTGCGCCTCCAGCATCACGCCCTCGTCGGCGAAGTGGTCGAAGGTAATCTCGTCGAAGTTGTAGCGGCCCTTGTTCACCGGGATGTCGCGGCCCCAGTAGTCGTCCACGCGCTCGTACTCGATGACGCGACCCACCTCGGCGTACTTGAGGCGGTACGGGCCGCTCGCCAGCGGTGGATCGACCGTGGTCTTGGTGATGTCGTGCTCCGGGGCATCCCAGTAGTGCTTCGGCAGGATGTTGTAGTTGCCGATGGCGAACGGCAGGATCGGGTTGAGCTCGCGATCCTGGCGGCGCACGAAGCACACCTCGCGCTCGCCGAAGGCGAAGATGCGCTCGATGTCGGCCAGCGCCGTGCGGATCGACAGGGAGCCGTGCTCGCGCAGCGCCTCGAAGGTGAAGAGCACGTCGTCCAGGGTGATGGGCACGCCGTCGTGCCAGTAGGCGTCGTCGCGGATGCGGAAGGCGACCCAGTCGAGGTTAGGGCCCTTCGCCACGCCGTCGGCGAGACGCCCGTAGGCGCTCACCGGCTCGTCGATGGAGGGCTCGAGCAGGCGGTCATAGACGAGACCGCCGGCGTCGTCGTAGCCGGCGGCGACGCGGCCCTTCTCCAGGATTGCGTTGTAGTTGTCGAACGTGCCCATCACCGGCAGCCGCATGCGCCCGGTCTTGGGCGCGGCTGGATTGGTGTAGTCGAAGTGCGTGTACTCGGGGCCGTACTTGAGCGGCAGCAGGTACGAGATGGCGTGGGCGTAGTCGGGGTTCGCACAAGGGGCCGACTCGGCCTCGCTCGCGTGCGCGGCCAGCAAGGCCAGGGGCAACGCCGCCCTCGCGAAGGCTAAAGAACCAACGCGCACGGCGGCGTGCTCGGGTGAAGCGCTGGCCCTACGCGGCTTCCGTTCCGGCGACGACCTCGCGCATCCCCTCCCACTCATGCCACATGTTGCACATGGCGTACTTCGACCGCTCCCAGGGGTTGTTGCCTTCCTCGTATTCGAGCCACTCGCCCATCTGGCCGCGGTCCGGGTGGTCGCTGATGCCGTTCACCTGCTTGTCCGGCTGTCGGCTCTTGTTGCGGATGCGGAAGATGATGTTCTTGCGCGATTCGGTGCCGTTCTCGTTGCGGGTGCCGGAATGCGGGATGTGGTAGCTGGTGATGCAGGCATCGCCCGGCTCCATGAGGATCTGCGTCGGACGCGGCCAGCGACGCCCGTCTGGGGTCGCCTCGGAATCCTCCGTGACGAACTGCTCGCGCACCGAGGGCGGCAGATAGACCATGCCGCAGCGGTTCGGCACCTCGTAGTCGAGTCGGGGCCAGTCCGGGCCCTCGGGACCAAGGTGGCCGTTGGTGGCGTACTGCTTTCGAAAGAACTCCTGCATGGCATGGTGGGCACCCTTGAGGAGCGCCGTCTGGCCGCAGCCTGGCCTCGTCTGGTCGTTCAGGCAAACGAACACGAAGGCGGTGAAGCTGCCGAGGCCCAGGGTCATCTCCGGATCCTGGAACAGGGGCACCATGTTGTGCCCCATCACCTCGGGGCTGCGTCCCAAGTCGCCCTTGGGGCCGGAGGCGAAGTGGCGGCTGTAGATCTCGTCCGGCGTGCCTTCCTGCACCTCCTGTGGCGGAGCGATGGTGATGTTGCCGTCCATGTGCGTGCCGGCGCCGTAGTAGGGCATGTCACGTTCGTGGTAGCCCACCGCGCTGAAGCGATCCGATGGTTGGCTCGGCTTTATGACACCCACCTGACAGGCAACCGGCGGATCGAACTGCCCCATGGCCTCGTGCAGGATCGGCGTGATGGAGGAGGCGTTGACGAGATCGGTCATGTCCTTCTCGCGGGCGAGGCTCTGCCCCTTCTCGGCATTGCGAATGCGCTCCCGCGCCGTCGCAACCAGCTCCTCGGAAACCGCGTTCTTGAGCACGATGTACCCATCGCGATAGAGCTCCCGCTTCTGCTCGTCCGTCAGCGTCGCCGTCATTTCCCCCTCCAGAAAACCGTTGTCGCTTAAGCCGCCTGATTCTGACCGAGTGGGGGCAAATGTCGAGTCCGGGTGGCAGGCCGGCGGGCTTCACCTCCTACCAAAGTGTATCGGGCGGGCCCTGGCCACCAGCTAGCGCCGGTTCGGGGACTGACGAGATCATCAAGGCATACCCCTATCTGGAGCGGGGAGACATGGATCAGGTACTTGCGTACGCAGCGTGGCTTTGGAAATCGGGAAGTGCCTCTGGCCAACTTGTGGCAATTTCAGGCGACAGCGCGCCGTCGTTCCTTGGCCAAGTCGTAGCTCGCCTGCATCCGCATCCAGTGTTCCGCATCGGACCAACCGAGCGCCTCCAGACGCAGCGCCATGGCAGCAGTAATGCTGGAGTGACCATGGAGGATGCGCGAAAGGAAGGCACGGGTGACGCCGAGGCGCTCGGCCGCGTGCGTGATCGTCCAGCCTGAGTCCTTGATCGCGCTTGCCACGATCCTGCCGGGGTGAGCGGGGTTCTTCATTCGGGTCATGGGCTTCCTCTAGTGGTAGTCGACGAGATCGACATCGGTGGCCTCGCCGTCGTCAAATCGAAAGACGATGCGGTAGTTGCGCGAGACGGCCACGCTCCAATAGCCATCCATGTCGCCACGCAGCGGGTGCAACCGATAGCCGGGCAGGTCCATGTTGCCCGGCCGCACGGCGTCATCGATTGCCGTGAGCATCTCTCGAATGCGCTCGATGCGGGACGGGGGCAGGCGCCTAGCATCATCGTCCTCGTGGAAGGCACGCAGGGCCTTGTGTCGAATTTTCATGGGTGGTCGTGTTGTGTACGGTCAGTATACGCCGCAGGCGGCGCTTGTAGCTCGCGCTGGCCGCAAGCGAGTTGCTGGCAGGAGGGACGATGGCGCTGGCCAGCGTACAAGGGGACCGGCCTCATGCGTCTGTGGCATTGGATGGCCTTGGGCTCAATCGACACGGGCGACCCACAAGGGTTGCCCCTGCGGAGGCGTGCGACTCGCCCCCCCTGGCTGTGAAAGGGCGCGGGGCTGCTAGCGCCACAAGAACGTTGCCTGGCGGCAACGCTCCTTGCCCCAGCCCAAGCCGCCCTATCACCCCTACGCCCTTTGGCAGCCTGGGCTGCGAAAGGGCGTAGGGCTGCTAGAATGCCGCGTTTTTTCGGGGGAAGCGCATGGCGTATCAGCATATCGAGGTGCCGGCGGATGGTGAGCGGATCACGGCGAATGCCGATGGCACGCTTGCGGTTCCGGCGCGACCCATCATCCCGTTTATCGAGGGCGACGGCATCGGCATCGACATCACGCCGGTGATGCGCAAGGTGGTCGACGCTGCGGTGGAGCAAGCCTACGGCGGCGAGCGCAGCATCGCCTGGATGGAGATCTACTCCGGCGAGAAGTCCCTCGAGCTTTACGGCGAGGACGAATGGCTGCCAGAGGAAACCCTCGTCGCCATGCGCGAGTTCCTGGTGGGCATCAAGGGCCCCATGACCACCCCGGTTGGCGGCGGCATTCGTTCGCTCAACGTGGCGTTAAGGCAAGAGCTTGATCTCTATGTCTGCCAGCGCCCGGTGCGCTGGTTTCAGGGCGTGCCAAGCCCCGTGGTTGCGCCGCACAAGACCGACATGGTGATCTTCCGCGAGAACACGGAGGACATCTACGCCGGCGTCGAGTGGGAGGCGGGCTCGGCGGAGTCGGACCAGGTGATCGCTTTCCTGCAGCGCGAGATGGGCGTCAACAAGATTCGCTTTCCCCAGAACTGCGGCATTGGCGTCAAGCCGGTTTCGGTGGAAGGCACCCAGCGGCTCGTGCGCAAGGCCTTGCAGTACGCCATCGCCGAGGATCGCAGCTCCGTGACGTTCGTCCACAAGGGCAACATCATGAAATTCACCGAAGGGGCGTTCAAGGACTGGGGCTACCAGCTTGCCGCCGAGGAGTTCGGTGCAACGCCGCTCGACGGCGGCCCTTGGCACGAACTCACCAATCCCAACACCGGCCGGCAGATCGTCATCAAGGACATGATCGCCGACGCCATGCTGCAGCAGATTCTGACCCGCCCCGACGAATACGACGTCATCGCCACCATGAACCTGAACGGCGATTACCTCTCCGACGCCCTCGCGGCGCAGGTGGGGGGCATCGGCATCGCCCCCGGCGCCAACATCGGCGACGCCGTTGCGCTGTTCGAGGCCACCCACGGCACGGCGCCGAAGTACACCGGCCAAGACAAAGTGAACCCCGGCTCGCTGATCCTTTCCGCGGAGATGATGCTGCGTCACCTGGGCTGGCGCGAGGCCGCCGATCTCATCGTTCAGGGCATGGAAGGCGCCATCGGCGACAAGACCGTCACCTACGACTTCGAGCGCCTGATGACCGGCGCGACGCTGGTGAAGTGCTCGGAGTTCGGCGACGCCATGATCGCCAAGATGTAAAAGGCGCGAGCTCCATCGGGGTTGCTATGATGCGGCGGTCGAATTCATGCCACGGCGGATTCGTGCTCATTCAAGCGGCATCGCCAATATTCGCGCAAGGGGACGACGACCCTGAAGAAGAGGGACGCACCGGCGCCGTCACGCTGGAAGAGAAGCCCGCCCTCAAGCGCCCGCAGATGTTCAAGGTGCTGCTGCTGAACGACGACTACACGCCGATGGAGTTCGTGGTCCACGTGCTTGAGCGCTTCTTCCGCATGGACTACGAAAAGGCTTGGCAGATCATGATGGCGGTGCACACGACGGGCAGCGCGGTGGTGGGCATCTTTCCGCGCGACATCGCCGAGACGAAATCCGAGCAGGTGAACCAATATGCCCAGGAGAACAACCACCCGCTCAAGTCCACCGTCGAGATGACCGACTGATCGGTTGCGAAGCCGGCGCGGGGAAGGCAAGGTAGAGGCAACGGCACAAGGTACACGGCAGATGCTCAGCGACGACCTCCAGGCCACCCTCAACCGGGCGTTCAAGGACGCTCGAACGCGGCGCCACGAGTTCATGACGGTGGAGCACCTGCTGCTCGCGCTGCTCGACGACAAGGTGGCGGCGGACGTGCTGCACCACGTCGCGGCGGACATCGACGAGCTGCGCAAGAAGCTCGGCTCGTTCATCGACGAGACGACGCCTCTCATCCCGGCGGGGGTGGACGAGCAGGAAACGGAGCCGACTCTCGGCTTCCGCCGCGTGCTGCAACGGGCGCTCTTCCACGTGCAGACGAGCCGCAAGAAGCAGGCGAGCGGCGCCGATGTGCTGATAGCGCTCTTCAACGAGCAGGAGAGCCAGGCGGTGTTCCTGCTCAAGGAACAGTCCATCGCCCGCATCGATGTCGTCAACTACGTCGCCCACGGCATCTCCAAGGCGGCCGGCGAGACCGCCACCGGAACCGAAACCAGAAGCGAAGGCGAAGAGGGCGGCAAGGAAAGCGCACCGCGAGCGCTCGACACCTTCGCCACCAACCTCAACTCCCAAGCCCGAGCCGGCAACATCGACCCACTCGTGGGGCGCAACGACGAGGTGGAGCGGGTCATTCAGATCCTCTGTCGGCGGCGCAAGAACAATCCCCTTCTGGTGGGCGAATCCGGCGTCGGCAAGACGGCCATCGCCGAGGGCCTCGCCAAGCGCATCGTCGACAACGAGGTGCCGGAGGTCGTGGGCAGCAGCAGCGTCTTCGCGCTTGATCTCGGCGCGTTGCTGGCGGGCACCAAGTACCGCGGCGACTTCGAGAAGCGCTTCAAGGCGCTGCTTGGCGACCTGCGCAAGGAAGAGGGCGCCATCCTCTTCATCGACGAAATCCACACCATCATCGGCGCCGGCGCGGCCTCCGGCGGCGTCATGGATGCCTCCAACCTGCTGAAACCCCTGCTCGCGTCCGGCGACATTCGCTGCATGGGCTCCACCACCTACCAGGAATACCGCGGCATCTTCGACAAGGACCGGGCCTTGTCGAGACGCTTCCAGAAGATCGACATCGTCGAGCCGGACGTGGACGACACCTATCGCATCCTCAAGGGGCTCAAGTCCCGCTTCGAGGACCACTACAGCCTGCGCTACACCGACCCGGCCCTGCGCGCCGCGGCCGAGCTTTCCGAGCGCTACATCACCGACCGCTTCCTGCCCGACAAGGCCATCGACGTGATCGACGAAGCTGGCGCGGCGCAGCAGCTCGTGGCGCCGGCGCGGCGCAAGAAGACCATCGGCGCCGGCGATGTGGAACGGGTGGTGGCGAAGATCGCGCGCATCCCGTCGAACCAGGTGACGGTGTCAGACAAGGAAGCGCTCCGAGACCTCGATCAGAAGCTCAAGATGGTGGTGTTCGGCCAGGACAAGGCCATCGACATGCTGGCTTCCGCCATCAAGCTCTCTCGCGCCGGGCTCAAGACCGAAGGCAAGCCCATCGGCTCGTTCCTGTTCTCCGGCCCGACCGGCGTCGGCAAGACGGAAGTGTGCCGCCAGCTTGCCATCATCATGGGCGTGGAGCTGTTGCGCTTCGACATGTCCGAGTACATGGAGCGGCACACCGTCTCGCGGCTCATCGGCGCACCCCCCGGCTACGTCGGCTTCGATCAAGGCGGTCTCCTGACCGAGGCGGTGACCAAGCATCCGCACAGCGTGGTGCTGCTCGACGAGGTGGAGAAGGCGCACCCGGAGGTCTTCAACCTGTTGCTGCAGGTGATGGACCACGGCACCCTCACCGACAACAACGGCCGCAAGGCCGACTTCCGCAACGTCGTGCTCATCATGACCACCAACGCCGGCGCCCAGGAGGCTTCGCGCGCGTCCATAGGCTTCATGGAGCAGGATCACACCACGGACGCCCTCGAAGTCATCAAGAAGATGTTCACGCCGGAGTTCCGCAACCGGCTCGACTCGATCATCGGCTTCAACGCCTTGCCGATGGATGTCATCAAGACGGTGGTGGACAAGTTCCTCACCGAACTGCAGGCGCAGCTTGACGGCCGCAAGGTGGAGATCGACGTCGACGAGGACGCTCGCGACTGGCTGGCGCGGGAAGGCTACGACGAGAAGATGGGCGCCCGCCCGATGCAGCGCCTGATTCAGGAGAAGATCAAGCGCAAGCTTGCCGAGGACATCCTCTTTGGCGAGCTGTCGGAGGGCGGCGGCATCGTCCACGTCACCGTCGAGGACGACGACCTGGCCTTGGAGATCGAGTCCCGGGCCGCGGCCCGGGCGGCGACCTAGCTACCGCTCGCGGAAGGTTATGCGGCCCTTACTGAGGTCGTATGGCGTCAGTTCCACCTTGACCTTGTCGCCGGTGAGGATGCGGATGTAGTTCTTGCGCATCTTGCCGGAAATGTGCGCCGTCACCACGTGGCCGTTGGTGAGTTCCACCCGGAACATGGTGTTGGGGAGGGTGTCGGTGACCGTCCCCTCCATCTCGATCTGCTCTTCCTTCGCCATGAAACCCCTTGGTTGGCTGGCCGCCGTGGCGGCGCAGTTTACCCCAACGCGCGGCTCAGGAATGTCGCATCCAGCCTTGCTTGCCGAATAGCTCAATGGGGCGGTAGTCCGTCTTGTAGCGCATCTTTTCCGCCTCCTCGATCCAGTAGCCAAGATAGAGATAGGGCAGGCCGGCGTGCTGGCAGACGGCGATCTGGCGCAGGATCGACAGCACCCCCAAACTGCGTTCGGCGAGCGACGGATCGAAGAACGTGTAGATGGCGGAGAGGCCGCTCACAAGCACGTCGGTGACGGCCACCGCGACGAGCCGCTCGCCGAGATAGGCGTTGACGAAGCGCGTGTCGCTCCAATCGGCCAGCAGGAAGGCTCGGAACTGGTCGGGGGAGGGCGGGTACATGTCGCCCTCGCCATGGCGTTCGCGGATGTAGCGCTCGTAGAGCTCGTAGGCCTCCTCGCCGTAGCGCGCCGGCTCGATGCGCATCGCGAGGTCGTCGTTGCGCGCGAGCACCCGGCGGAACCTGCGCGTGAGGCGAAACTGCCGCACCGGCACGCGGGTGGCAACGCAAGCGCTGCAGTCGTCGCAGTGCGGGCGGTAGAGGTGATCGCCCGAGCGGCGGAAGCCGACGCCGCTCAAGGCGGCATAGGTGTCCGGGGAATGACCTTCGCGCGGATCGAGGAACAGCGTGCGGGCATCGCGCGCGAGGTAGCTGCACGGGTGCTCCGGCGTCAGCAGGAAGCGTTGCTTCACGATGTGGCCAAAGTCCAAGGACCGCGGTCGGTGGCGCGGCTATTGTTGTGGCGAACTCGGGCGAGAAACTCGTCGCGCGGCATGAACCTCGCGCCGAGGCTCTCGAGGTGGCGGTTCATGATCTGGCAGTCGATCAACTCGAACTTTAGCGCCACGAGGTGTTCGGCTAGCCGCGCGAGTCCGGCCTTGGAGGCATCGGTGCGGGCACTGAACATAGACTCGGCGAAGAACATGCGGCCGAGGGACACCCCGTACACGCCGCCCACCAACTCGCCTTGTTGCCAGACCTCCACCGAATGCGCGAGGCCGATTTCATGCAGCTTCGCGTAGGCGTGCTGCATGGCCGCCGTGATCCAGGTGCCGTCGCCTTCCTTTCGCGGGACGGCGCAGCCTCGGATCACCGCTTCGAATGCCTGGTCGGTCGTGACATCGAAATGTCCCGCGCTGAGGCGCCGGCGCAAGCGACGGGACACGTGCAGCCCTCCGGTGGCCGAGCCCTGCCATGGCCGGCCCTCGGCATCGACGAGCGGCACCACGGCACGCGGATCCGGCGACCACCACAGGATCGGCTCAGCGTCGCTGTTGAACCACGGGAAGATGCCTTGGGAGTAGGCGTTGATCAGGCTCTCGGGCGAGAGGTCGCCGCCGATTGCCACCAATCCCGAGTTTGCCGTCACGACTCAGAGAGGAACTTCTCGGCGTCGAGCGCGGCCATGCAGCCGAATCCGGCAGACGTGATGGCCTGCCGATAGACGTGATCGGCGACATCGCCGGCCGCGAACACGCCCGGCACGCTGGTGGCGGTGGCATTGCCGCCCTGGCCGCTGATCGTGCGGATGTAGCCATCGTGCATGTCGAGCTGGCCCTCGAACAGAGTGGTGTTGGGCGTGTGACCGATGGCGATAAAGACCCCCTGCAGGGGAAGCTCGCAGATCTTGTCCGACTGCACGTGGTTCAGCCGCACTCCGGTGACCCCCATCTCGTTGCCGAGCACTTCGTCCAGGACATGGTGCCAGAGCAGTTCCACCTTGCCTTGCTCGGCGCGGGCGAACAGTCGTTGCTGCAGCATCTTTTCGGCGCGCAATTCGTCGCGGCGATGCACGAGATGCACCTTGGAGGCGATGTTGGATAGATACAGCGCCTCTTCGACCGCCGTGTTGCCGCCGCCGATGACTGCCACTTCCTGATCGCGGTAGAAGAAGCCGTCGCAGGTGGCGCAGGCGCTCACGCCGCGGCCCTTGTACGCCTCCTCCGAAGGCAGTCCAAGGTACTTCGCCGAGGCGCCCGTGGCGATGATCAGAGCGCGGGCACGGTACTCCGCGTGGTCGCCCGAGAGCAGGAATGGGCGCGAGGAGAGGTCCACGCCGTTGATGTGGTCGTTGACCACGTCGGCACCGAACTTGCGCACGTGTTGGTCCATGCGCACCATCAGGTCGGGGCCCTGGAGGCCGTCCGCATCGCCGGGCCAGTTGTCGACGTCGGTCGTGGTGGTGAGCTGGCCGCCCACCTCCACCCCGGTGATGATCACGGGTTTGAGGTTGGCGCGGGTGGCGTAGAGCGCAGCGGTGTAGCCGGCGGGGCCGGAGCCGAGCACGATGAGGTCGTGTTCCCTGCGTTCAGTGGGCATTCAACAGCTCAATGAAGGGGCCCGCCTTGGCATGGGGGGCGATGTACTGCGCGAGCGTCTGACCGTCGCTGTTGCGGGCGCGCACATCACGCCCTTCGCCCGCGAAATAGTCGAGAAAGCGCTCGAAATCGTCTGCCCGCATGGCCTGATAGGCATGGCGGAGGACGAAGAAGTCGGCATCGCCCGGAAGCGTCACGCCAGACTGCCGCGGCGCGGTCTTGTACAGGAAGCTCTTGATGCGAGCGTCGTCCCACACCTCGTCGAGGACCTTCGCCTTGTCCTTGCGCGCCTTCAGCACCGTCCTTGTCGTGTGCGCCATGTTCCCTCCAGTTCGCCGCTGGCGCGGCACGTGCATGATACGGGAATTGCACCCGGCCTTGAGCCAACTTCATGCACTCCCTTATGTTTGGTGTCTAATTTACGGAAATCGAAGGTATTTGTGGCCGCCCGCAACAGAGGGTACACTGCCCGCCGCAAATGGCGACTTAAGCGGTGATTCCGATGCGGAGCACGGCGGGTATTGCGGCGTCGAACGCGGCGGCCCAGAACGAGGAGCGAAGCTCTCGTGCGCTGCCGCTACGCGAGTTCCTGCTGATCCTGCTGGCGGGGCTCGCGGTCTATGTCTTCCTGGCGCTGGTTTCCTATGCCCCGCGCGACCCGGGCTTCACGCATGCCGGCACCGATCTGCCCGTGTCCAACGTGATGGGCATGAGCGGTGCCTACACGGCCGACGGCGCCTTGCTTGCCATGGGCTGGATGGCCTACCTCCTGCCGCTCGGCTGCGTCGCCGGTGCCTATGGCCTCATGCGAAGGCCGGCGCCCGTGTCGATCGTTTGGCTGCGCGTCGCGGGTTTCCTGGCCGCGGCGCTCGCTTCGTGCGCTCTCTTGGATCTGGCGGCACCGGGCTCGGCAAGTGCGCTGCCAGCGGGCGCCGGCGGCGCTTTGGGCGAGCAGTTGGTGGCGGCGGCGCTGCCGGCGCTCGATCGTGGGGGAGTCGCGCTGGTTGCGCTGGCGGGCTTCGCCATTGGCATGCAGGCGATGCTTGGATTCTCGTGGGCGTGGCTGGTGGAGTGCGTCGGCCGGGGCGTGTGGGGCACCTGCGCTTGGCTGGTCGGCTTGGTAAGTAGGGTCGCCGCGCGTCGGCGTCCCGAGCCTCATGCCGCGGGGGGCTCGATGGCGCGAGAGTTGGAGGCACCGCCGGTAGAGGCGCCGGCCCGTCGCACGCGAGCCAAGCGGGAGGGGCGGGAGCGTCGCACGCCGCCGGAACTGAAGCCGAGAGCAGCCAAGCAGCCAACCCTGTTCGATGCAACCGATCCGCAACGGATGCCGAGGCTGGACCTGCTCGACATGGCCGATGACGGCCCCGCCGGCTTCTCGCGCGAGGCACGCGACAGAATGTCCGATTTGCTAGTGCGGAAGCTAAAGGACTTCCGCGTTGAGGCGAGCGTCAAGGACGTGTTGCCGGGACCCGTAGTCACGCGGTTCGAGCTTGATCTAGCGCCCGGCGTCAAGGTGAGCCGGATCACGGGCCTCGCCAAGGACTTGGCGCGCTCGCTGGCGGTCACCAGCGTTCGCATTGTCGAGGTGATTCCCGGCAAGTCCCTGATCGGCATCGAAGTTCCCAACGCCGACCGCGAGATGGTGCGGCTGCGCGACGTGCTCGACTCACCGAAGTTCACGGGCGCCGCCGCGCCCCTGACGCTGGCGCTCGGCAAGGACATCGCCGGAGAGCCGATGATGGCGGACATCGCCCGAATGCCGCATCTCTTGGTGGCCGGCACAACGGGTTCCGGCAAGTCGGTAGGCATCAACGCCATGCTGGTGAGCATGCTCTACAAATGCAGACCGGAGGATCTGCGCCTGATTCTGGTGGATCCGAAGATGCTGGAACTTGCCGTGTACGAAGGCATCCCGCACCTCCTGACGCCGGTGGTCACGGACATGAAGGACGCCGCCGCTGCGCTCAACTGGTGCGTTGGCGAAATGGAACGGCGCTACCGACTCATGGCCGGGCTGGGCGTGCGCAACCTGGCCGGCTTCAACGGTCGCATCATCGAGGCGCGCCAGGCTGGCGAGACAGTGCCCGACCCAACCCTGCCGGCGGAGGATGCGGCCAACGCGCCTGAACTCGAGCCGCTGCCGCTGATCGTCGTGGTGATTGACGAGTTCGCCGACATGATGATGATCGTCGGCAAGAAGGTGGACCAGCTCATCGCCCGCATCGCCCAGAAGGCACGCGCCGCCGGCATCCACCTGATCCTCGCCACCCAGCGACCTTCGGTGGATGTCATCACCGGCCTCATCAAGGCCAACATCCCTGCCCGCATCGGCTTTCAGGTGTCGAGCAAGATCGACTCGCGCACCATTCTCGATCAGGGCGGTGCGGAGCAGCTCCTCGGCTATGGTGACATGCTCTTCCTCCCCCCCGGCACCTCCGTGCCGACGCGGGTGCACGGCGCGTTCGTTTCAGACGACGAGGTGCATAGGGTGGTGGCGGACTGGAAGCGGCGAGGCCGGCCGGAATACCTAGACGATGTCCTAGCCGGTGGTGTGCCCGATTTCGACGGCGGGGGCGTTGTCGCCGCGGTCCCGGATGATGTGGAGAACTCCGACGCCCTGTATGACGAAGCCGTGGCCTTCGTCCTCGAATCCCGCCGCGCCTCCATCTCCTCGGTGCAGCGCAAGTTCCGCATCGGCTACAACCGCTCGGCGCGACTGATCGAGGCGATGGAGCAGGCCGGCGTCGTCTCGGCAATGAACTCGAACGGCGGTCGCGAGGTGCTGGTGCCGGCACGCGACTAGCCGCCAGACCCTCACGGGCGCCCCGGAGTCTGGCCCGACCCCACCTCTGAATGACCTTGCACCGTAGAATGACGCTACCGCGCCATTTCAGCGGCGCAGGTTCCTAGCGGAGAGACGCACTTGGAGGGGGAAAGCGGGGCAGCGATGCCGCCGGCGCTGTTGGATGGCGTCGTCATTGGCGTTCTGGGGCTCGGCTATGTCGGCCTGCCGCTCGCGGTGGAGTTCGGGCGGCGCTACGAGACCCGTGGGTTCGACACTTCCTCGGCGCGCATCGAGTCGCTCCGAAAGGGCGTGGATTCCACGGGCGAGGTGGATGCCGATCACCTTGCGTCGGCCGCATCGCTCACGTTCACGGACGCCGCCGAGGACCTCGGCGGCTGCGACGTTTTCGTGATCACCGTGCCGACGCCCATCGACTCGGACAATCGCCCCGACTTGGCGCCGCTCGAGACGGCCAGCCGCGACGTGGGCCGCGTCATTCAGCGCGGCAATGTCGTGGTGGTGGAATCCACCGTGTTCCCTGGCGCCACCGAAGAGGTTTGCGTGCCCATCGTCGAGCAGGAATCGGGTCTCGTCCTTAACCACGGCTTCTTCGCCGGCTACAGCCCGGAACGTATCAACCCCGGCGACCGCAAGCGTCGCCTGCCGGACATTGTCAAGGTAGTGGCCGGATCAACCCCGGAAGCCCTCGACTTTCTTGATGCCCTGTACCGCTCGGTCATTCGCGCCGGCACGCACCGGGTGCCGAGCCTGAAGGTCGCCGAGGCCACCAAGGTGATCGAGAACACCCAACGCGACCTCAACATCGCGCTCGTCAACGAACTCGCGCTCATCTTCGAGCGGCTCGGCCTCGACACCGGCGAAGTGCTGGCGGCGGCTGCCACGAAGTGGAACTTCCTGCCGTTTCAGCCTGGGCTCGTGGGTGGGCATTGCATCGGCGTGGACTCGTACTACCTCACCCACAAGGCGCAGCAAGTCGGCTATCAGCCCGATGTCATCCTGGCGGGTCGCCGCATCAACGACACCATGGCCCAGCATGTCGCGAAGCGGGTGGCGGGGCTCTTGCAGGCGCACGGCACGGCTCCATCGTCAGCGCGGGTGCTGGTGCTCGGACTCGCGTTCAAGGAAAACACCTCCGACATCCGCAACACCAAGGTGGCGGACCTCGTGGCCGCCTTGGTGCAGGACGGCGCCCGAGTCGATGTGCATGATCCGCGCGTGGACCCGGCCGAGGCGGCCACCATTGGCATCGTCCTCGAGGCGGAGCCGCCCAAGGGCACCTATGACGCCGTGGTGGTTGCCGTGGCGCACGACGAGTTCAAGCGCTTGGGGGCAGAGAGCATCCGCGCCTTGGGCAGGCCCGGGTGCGTGCTGTTCGACATCAAGCACGTGCTGCCGCGCGAAGCCGTGACCGCGCGCCTTTGACGCGCAAGGGAGACGACATGACATCACACATTCGCCAAGGCTTTGGGACGGTACGTCCGTACCTCTACGGCGCCTACGAACTGCCGCAGTTCCTCGTCGACGTGTTCGGCGCCCGTGAGATCGAACGCCACGAGCAGCCGAATCGCCGCGGCGCACACGTGGAACTCGCCCTTGGCGACGGCGCGCTGGTGGTGGAGGCCGGCGAGTTGCCACCGACGGTCGAGCCCACGCCGGCCTCGGTGTACGTCTATGTCGAGGACGTGGACGCGGTGTACCGCCGCGCCACCACGGCCGGCGCAGAGACCATCCATCCGCCCACGGACCAGCCCTACGGCGAGCGAAGCTGCGGCTTCACCGCCTTCGGCAACACTTGGTGGGTGGCCACCTACACCGGCTGAACCAGGCGTTCCAGCACAATCTCGGCGCAGCGGCGGTTTTCCGGACGGAAGTCGCTGAGGCGCGAGTCCTGGATTCGATAGCCGTCTTCGCTTGCGAGCACGTGGCGGCGCTTTCGTAAAGCCTCGATGCCGCGGGCGTACTTGCTGGCGGCATCGGGCCTTCGGGTTGGCATGGCGATGATGCCAACCTGGGCGCGGGCTGAAAGGGCTTCGTAGAGCATCGAGACGCTGTCGGCGGTTACCCAGACGTAGCTGGCCCGCGCCAAGGCGCCTTGCAGGAAATCTTCGGGTGCCCGGCGCCAGGACTGCCAGACAAGATTGCTGCGTGGCGCCACCCGTTCGGCCAAGCCCGCTGGCGTGCGCCGCGAGTCGCAGGCGGTCCAGCGGATTTCGGGAGACGCGGCGGCGATGGCGCCGACGGCGCCTGCGACCGCATCGGGTTGCCACTCGTATGTGCGATTGGGCCCGCCGATCAGCACCAGGCCCTCGTCCGGCACCTTGCCCTCATCGGTGGTGGGGCAGATCACTCCCCAAGTGCCTACCACGTTGCCCTTGTCCGGGTAATGGTCGTGCCGAGGCACGAAGACCAGGTCGAACAGGAAAAGGGGCAGCGACGGCTTCATCAACACCACCGTGCGCCCGCCGCAGGCGGCCCGCGCGGCCAGCATGGGCAGGTGCGTGGCATGTCCCACGCCGACGATCAGATGCGGCGGCGGCAGCATTGCCTGGCCGCGGACATGGCGGAAAATCTCTGTCCAGAACATGGACTTGCTGCGCATGTCCAGTTCGTACGCCGCCACCGGCGCCAGTGCGGCGAGCCCCTGCAAGAGGCCCAGCGACTGCTTTTCGTGGCCGGGCTTGCCGTCGAGCAGCCGCCAAACGACCAATGCGTCCTTCACTTCCTCGGCAGAAGCGCGCTGACGAACATGAGGACGCGCAGACGCAATCGATCGAACAGGGCGAGACCGGTTGCATCGGCAGCCTCGATCCGCTCCACCCAGGGGCGAATGCGCTCGTGCCGCCACAGCCGGCGCCTGAGTCCAGGCCGGTTGCTGGCCACGAGGAAGGCGCCAGCGATCAGGAGCGGAATGCCGGGCAGGACGGGCAGGGCAATGCCGACGAGTCCGAGCGCCAAGAGGCCAATGCCCACTGCGGGAACCGTGCGTTGCATGTGCTCTTTCCTCCGGTCCGTTAGGAAATGCTGCGTCCGCCGTCGATGGGAAGGCAGACGCCGGTCAGGAACGACGCCTCGTCGGAGGCAAGAAAGGCGGCGCTGGCGGCAACGTCGGCCGGCTCGGTGAGTCGGCGCAGCGGAATGCCGCGAATGATGGCCTCGCGGTTCGCCTCGGGAAGCTCGTCCACGCCTAACGCGCCACGCATGAAGCCGGTCTCCGCCGCGACGGGGTTCATCGCATTGACCCGGATGCGATGGCGCGCCAACTCCACGGCGAGGCCCATCGTCATGGTCATCACTGCGCCCTTGGTGGCGTTGTACACGGTCACACCCGGCCGTGGTGCAACCGCGCCGATGGACGCGGTGTTGAGGATGACGCCGCCGCCAGCCTCGATCATGTGCGGTACGGCGTGCTTGACGCCGAGCCAGACGCCCTTGACGTTGGTGGCAAACACCCGCTCAAACTCCGATTCTTCGAGTTGCCAAGGCGGCCCCGACAGATGCGAGAAGCCGGCGTTGTTCACCAGCACGTCGATGCCACCGCGGGCAACCGCCAGATCGACCATGGCCTTGATGTCGTCAGACTGCGAAACGTCGGTCTTGATGGGCACCGCGGCCTCGCCGATGTCCTTGGCGAGCGCCTGCGCGCCCGCCTCGTTGATGTCGGCGGCAATCACGGTCGCGCCTTCGGCACAGAAGCGCCGCGTCATGGCCTTGCCGAAACCGGATGCGGCACCGGTGACGATCACGGTCTTGCCGACGAAGCGTTGCATGTCTCGAGTCTCCCTTAGGTAAGGCTGTGGTCCATCCCGAACGCCGGATTCTCCTCGCGCGGTGCTCCCACCACCCGCGCCGGCACGCCGGCCACGGTGACATGCGGCGGCACGTCGGCAAGCACAACGCTGCCGGCGCCCACCTTCGCGCCTTCGCCCACGGTGATGTTGCCGATCACCTTGCAGCCGGCCGCGAGCAGTACGCCGCGCCGGATCTTCGGATGGCGGTCGCCGCTTTCCTTGCCGGTTCCGCCAAGGGTGACCGAATGCAGGATCGAGACGTCGTCGTCGATCACCGCGGTCTCGCCAACGACGATGCCGGTGGCGTGGTCCAGCATGATGCCGCGGCCGATCCGTGCCGCCGGATGGATGTCCACCCCCAGCCCGACGCTGATCTGGCTTTGGAAGAAGAGCGCCAGGGTGTGCCGCTCGCGGTTCCACAGCCAGTAGGCGATGCGATGCGCCTGCAGGGCATGGAATCCCTTGAGGAACAGGAACGGAGTTGAGAGGTCCTCGCAGGCCGGGTCGCGGGCAAAGGTTGCGAGCATGTCCACGAGCGCGCTGTCGAGGATGTCTGGGTCATCGTCCATCGCCTCCTCGATCACGTCGCGGATCAGCATGGTCGGCAGCATGGGATTGTCGAGCTTGCTGGCGAGCCGGAAGGAGAGTGCGGAGCGGAAGCTCACGTGGTTGAGGATCGTGGCGTGGAAGTAGCTGCCAAGACTCGGCTCTTCCGCTGCCTTGTCGGCGGCCTCGCGGCGCATGATGTTCCACATGGCATCGCGGTCAATCTTCCGATCCAAGTCGAACCGCTGCGCCAGTTCCTGAGGCGTTGCAAGGACGGATGTATTCATGCGCCAAGTCTATACTGGTGCGCCTTACGGGCGCATTCGCGCGCCTTTGTAGGCGCATTAGCGCGCCTTGGCAGGCGCGATCGCGGTTTGCTGCGCGAACTGCTGGCGCGGGAGTTCGGGCGTATTGGGGAGGTTGCATGAGCCGATTCGAGCGTGTCGGCGTTGTAGGGCGCCCCGGCAGCCTGCACGTGGTTGACTCGGTGCGCGCAGTGGTGGAAGTCCTGCGTGCCGGCGGCGTGGATGTCGTGGTGGAGGCGGCCACGGCGAAGATGCTGGACGACGGCGCGCTTCCCGTGGTGCAACGCGGCGCCATCGGCGGCCAAGTGGATTTGGTCGTCGTGGTTGGCGGCGACGGCAGCATCCTGGGGATTGCCCGCGAGGTCGCCGGTGCTGGCACCCCCGTGCTGGGGGTAAACCGCGGTGGCCTCGGCTTCCTCGCGGACATTGCGCCGGAACAAATCACGGACAAGATTGGCGCCGTGCTCGCCGGCGAGTATTCCGTCGATGAGCGCTTCCTCCTGAACGCCAGCGTCTATCGCGGCGACGAACTCATCGAACACGCGACGGCGCTAAACGACGTGGTGGTTCACGCCGGCAGCGTCTCGCGGATGATGGATTTCGAGGTGCTCGTCGACGGTGAGTTCGTCTATGAGCAACGCTCCGATGGCCTGATCGTCGCCACGCCCACCGGCTCCACCGCCTATTCCCTATCGGCCGGCGGCCCCATCATGCATCCGGGCCTCGATGCCATCGCCATCGTGCCGATGTTCCCCCACACCCTCACATCGCGCCCGCTCTTGGTGGACGGCGGCTCCCGCATCAGCGTCGTCATTGGCGATGCCGCCCAAACCCCCAAGGTGAGCTGCGACTCCCAAGTGGACACTAGCCTGCACCCCCACGACGAGGTACGCATCGCCAAACACCCCCACGCCCTCCGCCTAGCCTTCCCCCTAGGCCACAACTTCTTCGAATCCTGCCGCAGCAAACTCGACTGGGGCTCCCGCCTAGGCGGCCGCTAGGTACGGCGCCAGGCGCGTGCTTCCGTAGGGGCGACCCTTGTGGTCGCCCGTGTCGGTTGCACCCGAACCGTTGCGATGCCCTGTGCCCCAAGCGGCATGCGCGCCCGTCGGCGCAGAGGCGGCGAGACGCCCCGCCCACCAAGACCGGTCCGTCACTCGCGTGTCGGCAGTTGCTCGATGTCGCTGGGGCGATCCACGTCTCGCAGCACGCCCGCATCGGCTAGATCCACAAACTCGACCTTTTCAGGGGATGCATGGAGCAGGTCGCGCGCGCCTTGGTCTCCCGTGATGTGCGTCAGCGCGTCGAACATCGGCGGCGCGAAGCCGATGGGATTGCCGGGCTGGCCGTTGCAGCGAGGCCGGATCACTTGGGCACTGCCTCGGCCTAGCGCGTTCGCAATGGCATGCAGTGTTTGGGCACGCACGAAGGGCATGTCGCCGAGCGCAATCACCAGCCCGTCGGAATCTGCAAGTGCGGCAACTCCATGCGCCAGAGACCGCCCCTGACCAAGGTGTGCGTCGGGCGCGACGATCGGCAGCGCCCCAGCAGCCGTGATCAGCCTTTCGACATCCTCTTCGTCGGGTTTGAGCGTTACCCCAACCGTTCGGAACGCCTCGCGATAGCGAGCGATGGTGCGCGCGAGCAACGGTACCCCGTCCACATGATGCAGGCGCTTGTCGGAGCCGAATCGGCTGCTCGCGCCGGCGGCAAGGATCAGCGCGGCGATGGACACCGCGGGCGGCGAGGGTCTAACCCGCCGCCAAGGCACGCGCTGCCGGCTGCAAGGCTGCGTGCGCTTCGCCGAGGCGACCCGTGCGCACCGCCGTGATCTCTGCAAGAATGGCGACGGCGATTTCCGGTGGCGTCTTGCTGCCGATGGGCAGTCCGATGGGGGCGTGCAATCGGTCCAACTCCTCTTGCGTCAGGTCGAGTTCAGCAAGTCGTGCGCGCCGACTGGCAGAAGTGCGCGACGAACCCATCGCGCCGATGTAGAACGCCTCGGTCCTGACCGCTTCCATCAGCCCCATGTCGTCGATGCGCGGATCGTGCGTGAGGGCAACGATGGCGGTGTAGGGGTCGTTGGCGCTCTCGCGGATGGCATCGTCCGGCATGTCGCGAATCTTGCGCACGCCAGCCGGCGCGTCGAAGTCCGCCAGCACATCGGCGCGAGGGTCGCAGATGGTCACGTCGTAGCCGAGCGCCCCAGCGATATCGGCGGCATAGCGAGACACCATGCCGCAGCCGATGATGAAGAGCTGGTACTGGGGGCCCAAGGTCTGCACCAGCAAGCCCCGATCGTGGTCGTAGGCAAGCGGCGCGTGGCGCTCCACCGGCTGGCTTGATGTCTTCCGGGCACGGAGGTCCACCCTTCGTTCCACGCACCGGCGCTTTTCGACGCGTTCGACCAAGGCGCCGATGTGCGCTCTATCGGACGGCTCGGCCTTGAGGGGTTCGATGACGATGTCGAGGTGGCCACCGCAGGGAAGCCCGAGTTCCTCCGCTTCCTCGTCCGTTTCCCCGTAGCGGAAGAACTGCGCCGCATCCTGCGCCAACACCCCGTCCGTGAGCTTGCCGAGCAGGTCATCCTCGACGCAGCCCCCGGAGAGCGACCCCACGAGCTTGCCGCTCTGGTTGCAGGTGAGCAGCGAACCCACCGGCCGAGGCGAAGAGCCATAGGTGGCAACCACGGTCGCGAGCCAACATGCCTGCCCGTCTTCGAGCCAGGCGTGCGCCTGACCAAGCACTTCCTGATCCACCGCCTGCATCGCTTCGGTTCCTCGCACGGCATTGACACACCAGATTGTAAGCGTAGCCAGCGTCTTTCGCGCCGCTTGGTTGCTCCGTGTGTCGCCCGGGGCTTTGCGGTGCTGCACGGCCTCCGCGCGCACACCGACACCTGGCCCCCACGAATGGCAAGTCTCCTACGCAAGTATGGCAAAAGTCCGGTTTTTCTGCGATTTGGAGAACGGCAAGATGGCGCCTCCCAAATCAACCAAGGAGCAGACCATGATCAAACAAACCATTGCAGCGGCCGCGTTGGTGACAGCGCTCGGAGGCGGCCTTTGGGCGGGTTCGGAGCCCGTCGCGGCGCCAGATGCGCAAGTCGGCGCGTTTGTGGCCGCCGCTCTCGACGCCAACACCCGCGACTGCATCGTTACCGGCGCCGGTGTAGGGGCCATCATCGGTTCGTACGGCGGTCCGGTGGGTGCTCTCGGAGGCGCTGTCGTAGGGGCACTCTAGAAGCCGCCGCCGGAGTTCCGTGTTTGGCGGAACGTCGGGACGATCTCCTTGATGGGTTCGTTGGTGCCTGCGCCGCGGCAAACAGCGCCGGCTCCTAGCCGAAGTGCGAGCCAAAGCGAGCCCAAGGTGGGCAGTTCGCGTACGCGAACTGCCGACGAACCCTTCAGGGGCGCGCCGGCAGCCGGTGGGGATATCCGGACGGCGCAAGTCGGACGCATGACGACAGGGTTCGAGGGGACGGATCCGGGCTCCTGCGACAGTTCGCCTTGTCGTTGGCGCACCATCGATTGCCTCAGGCCGGCGAGACGCGTACCTCCTGCGTTGCCGTTCGGCCCTCGTCGATCAAGAGGGCAATGCCACCGGCCGAGAGGGCATTGTCCTCGGCTTCGAGGGTGGCGTCGCCGGCGGTGCCGACGATGCGGTTGCCCTCAACGCGCAAGGAGAAATCCAGCGTGCCTCCAAGTTGCCAGTCGAAGTCGGTTTCCGCCAGCACCGTGGTGCCTTCGAGTTCGCGCACGAGTTGCAGGCGGTTGCCGGATGCGACGACGAGCGCGTAGTAGCGGCGCATGCCTTGGACGCGCGCGGCAATGCCGGCGCGTTTGGCGAGGTGAGGCGTCACGTCTGCCTGCATCCGGTAATCGGTCCAGTCGCGGCAGCCGTGCAGCAGCAGACCCGTGCCCTGATTGTGGACGAGACGGAAAGACTCGGGATAGCGAGGGGCGTATTGATCGACTCCGTTCACCCAGGCGCGATGCCACATGCTGCCGGGAACTCGGCGCAGCGTTACGTCCGGGGCGCCGCTCCAGTCCATGCCGTAGAGGTGCAGCACGCCTCCGCTCGGCGCCGATGTCACCTCCACGCCAACGGCGGCGATTGGGTGGCCATCCAACGCCGGCACCTGCCACGAGAGCTCACCGCGTTGGCCGGGTTGCAGGCTCTCGCTCGGCGCCCGTAATGTCACCAGTTTGTCTTCGCCGTCGAATGCGCGCACGCACAGCGCGACCTCCACGGCTTCTTCGGCGCGACCGAGTTCCACCTCGGCGGTAACCGTTTGGCCGGGGGAGAGCATGGGACTGGCCATCAGCGCGTAGCCACGGCCCTCGAAGTAGCGAGCGGTGTCGAGGGAGTCGAGGAAAGTCCCGGTGGTGGCACGAGGTGCGCCGCCGTGCACCGGATCGAAGTGAATCGCGAGACACCGGCGGCCGTCAGACGCCTCTCGGTTGGCCACGTGGCATGCGTGCCCGGTGAAGCCCTGCACGGCGCCTGGGTGGCTGAAGTGGAAGCGAGGCTTGTGCTGGGGTGTTTCTTCGCCAGCCATGGCCCGACCCATGCGGATGATGCGGTCGGATTCGCGCACGGCATCGCTGATGCCGCCGCCGGCGTCAGCGCTTGGCAGATAGCAAATGTCGGAAACCGGGCCACGGAAGTCGGGTCCGGCGTCGATGCCGGCGAGACCGTGCTGGATGCCGAGCAGACAGCCGAGGTTGCCGGAGTTGCAGTCTGTGTCCCAGCCGGAGGTGTTGACGATCTTCAGCGCCCGCTGGAAGTCGTCGTTGCCGTGCAGCAGGCCATGCACGATGAGGCCGTGGTTCGGCACCATGTGGCAGTTGCCGCCGTACTTGTCGTAGCCGTAGTTCGCGCGGATCTCCTGATAGGTGGCGCGCCAATCGTCGCCATTGGCGGCATGCCAGTCGCGGATGTCGGCGATCATGCGATAGAGCACGCTGTCCGATGGAATCTGCTCGACGCCGATGTCGATGAGGCGATTGGTGTCGCTTTCGCCGAAGGCGGCGGCTTCCATGGCGGCCAGCACCTGGGCGCCGTACACGGCCTCGCCGTCGTGGGAGACGGAGGCCGCCCGACGGGCGAAGTCGGCGGCGCGTTCGGGATCGCCCGGATTGATCATGGCCCAGCCGTCTATGAAGATCTGCGCACCGATCTGCTCCGCCACCACCTTGCCGTTGAGTTCCATCGACCCGCTTGCCGGGGCGTCCACGCCAGCGGCGAGGCGCAGGTACGCGGTGTGTTCAGTAGAGTTGCCGAGACCGCCCCACCAGAGGATGGTGCGCCGTTCGATCAGGTAGTTGAGCCACGTCTGGCCGATCTGCCTGGGGCTGAGCTGCGGGTCGAAGCCGTAGTCCTCGAAGGCGCGCACGAAGGTGAAGGTGCCGCTGATGTCGTCGTCGGTGACGATGAGCGGCACGTTCAGCTTGTCGTGGACGTAGTAGTCGATCTCGCCCAGGCGCTCCTCGATGCGCTCGTTGGGCCAGCCCTCGAACGGGCGACCGAGATAGACGCCGATGATCTTGCCGAGCACCCCGGCATAGACGCGCTCTTCGTAGTCGCTTGGCAGCATTGGCCCCTCCGGCCCTCGTGAGTCGTGGCGCAAATCATATCGCTACAATCGTTGGGGTCCGTCGCAGCAGAAGGAGGAGAAACCCTTGGCCAACGTGTTCTCGCGTCTTCGCATCTGGGACGGTGCCTCGAACGACTACCTCGACGCCGACTCCATCGCGGTGGAAGAGGGCAAGATCGCCGCCGTCGGCAAGGGTTGGCGCGGCGAGAACTGTGCGGGCCTCACGGTCATCCCCGGCCTCATCGACGCGCACGTCCACATGGTGCTGGACCCGTCCTTGAAGTCGGCGATGGCGCAGGTGGGGGAGAGCGACGACACCATTCGCGCAAAGCTCCCAGCGCGGGCCGAGGCCATGGTGCGGGCCGGCATCACTTCGGCGCGCGACCTTGGCGGTGGAGCTTGGCTGGAACTGGAACTCAGGGACCACATCGCGGCCGGCGAAGTCATCGGGCCGAGGCTCGTGTGCGCCGGGCAACCCATCACATCTGTAGGCGGCCATTGCCATTTCTGGAACGGCGAGGCGGCGGGTCCCGACGAGGCGCGGGAAGTGGTGGAGCGCCAGCGTGCGGCCGGAGTGGACCTCATCAAGGTGATGGCCACCGGCGGCAATCTGACTCCCAAGAGTCGTCCTTCGGATGCCCAGTTCGACGGCGGCGAGATGCGCGCCATCGTTGCCGCCGCAGCTCGTTTCGGCTTCCCCGTGGCGGCGCACTGCCACGGCACCTCCGGCATCCGCAACGCGGCCCGCGCTGGCGTCCGCACCATCGAGCATTGCTCCTGGCTCGGCGCCGACGGCAAGCGCGGAGCCTACGATCCGTTGGTGGCACGGGAAATCGTCCGCCAGGGCATCTGGGTGTCGCCCACGGTCAACGCCGGCTGGGCACGCTTTGGCGATGCGTTCGCCAAGGTCGTAACGGCCGGTTTCCGAGCCATGAAGGACGAGGGTTGTCGGCTGGTCGCGTCCACCGATGCCGGAATCCCCAACGTCCACCATCACGACCTTGCGCGAGCGTTGCCGGTGTTCGCACGCCTCGCGGAGCTGACGCCGGTGCAAACGCTGCGTGCAGCCACCAGCGACTGCGCTCAAGCGATTGGCCTGGGCGGGGTGACGGGCCGCATCGCCGAGGGGTTTGGCGCAGACCTCGTTTTTCTTGGCGGCGATCCACTGTCGGACTTGGGAGCGCTGGTGGACCCCGTGCGCGTGGTGGCTGCCGGACGGTTGCTTGACCCGCAAGTCGTTTAGACTACGCCGCCATTCCACCAATGCGAACCGGAGGGTGCGCCAGGCGATGAGTTTCAGGGAAGAGGCCCGGGAGTGGCTTGCGGAAAACTGCCCGCCGAGCATGAGGGACGGACGCGGCGGCAGCACGGGCGGTGGCCGGCGTGCCACCTATCCGAACCCAGATCTCAAGGTGTGGCTGGACCGCATGGCCGAGAAGGGCTGGACGGCGCCCATGTGGCCATCCGAGTACGGCGGCGGCGGTCTCGACAAGCAGGATGCCGGCATCCTGAACGAGGAACTGCGGCGCATCGGCGCTGGCTATCCCCACGGCGGCATGGGTCTTTCCATGATCGGCCCGGCGCTCTTGGAATTCGGCACCGAGGATCAGAAGCACGAACACCTGCCCAAGATCGTCCGTGGCGACATCTGGTGGTGTCAGGGCTACAGCGAGCCGGGTTCGGGTTCGGACCTCGCGAGCCTCAAGACCCGCGCCGTCGAGGACGGCGACGACTACATCATCAACGGCTCGAAGATCTGGACTTCCGGCGCCAACTTCGCCGACTGGATGTTCTGCCTCGTCCGCACCGACCCGGACGCGCCCAAGCACGAAGGCATCTCCTTCATCCTCTTCGACATGACCACCCCGGGCGTCACCGTCAAGCCGATCAAGCTCATCAGCGGTATGTCGCCGTTCTGCGAGACCTTCTTCGACGACGTGCGCGTTCCAAAGCGCAACGTGGTGAGCGAAGTGAACAAGGGCTGGACTGTCGCCAAGCGGCTCTTGCAGTACGAGCGCACGTCCATCGGCGGCATCGGCGGCGGCGGTCCGACCAAGACCATTGCCGACTACGCCAAGGACTACGTCGGCGAGGAAGACGGCAAGATCGCCGATCCCGACATTCGCGACCGCGTCACCGCGCACCGCATCACCGACCGCGCCTTCGGTCTCACCACCCGCCGCAGCGGCGAGGAGATGCAGTCGGGCCGCGCGCCCACGTTCCTGTCGTCGATGTTCAAGCTCTACGGAACCGAGCAGAACAAGGACCGCTACGACCTGATGCTGTCGTTCATGGGCAGTCAGACCCTTGGCTGGGAAGGCGAGGAATTCGACCGACGTGAACTGGGCGTGACCCGCGAATGGCTGCGCTCCCGCGCCAACTCCATCGAGGGCGGCACCTCCGAGGTGCAGCTCAACATCATCGCCAAGCGCATCCTGGGCCTGCCGGATTGAGGCGCCTTCCGGACTGAAGGAGAGACCGATGAAGAAGCTAATCGCGACGGCGTTGCTGCTGGCCGGCGCAGCAAACGCCCAAGACAGCGAGCCCCTGACCCGCGAGGCCCTGCTCTCGAACTTCGGCTGGGACTTCGACGCGGTGGAGATCACCACCGAGAAGGTGGACGAAGGGCTCTATGTCCTGTTCGGCGCTGGCGGCAACATTGCGGTGTCGGTGGGGGAGCAGGGCGTCTTGATCGTCGATGACATGTTCCCGGAACTGATGCCCAAGATCGAGGCGGCCATCGCCGAGCTCGGTGGCAGTGGCGTCGATTTCGCCGTCAACACGCACTGGCACTTCGACCACGCCGACGGCAACCTGGCGCTGGGCCCGGCCGGAACCTGGATCGTCGCGCAGCAGAACTCGACCGAGATGATGGCCAAGACCAACGTCCTCAACATGGTCATGGCCAAGTACCGCCAGGAGGCGTATCCGGAAGAGGCCCGCCCGGCCATCTCCTTCGACGACCGCATGGGCTTCCACTTCAACGGCGGCCAGATTGACCTCGTGCATGTCGGCCCCGCCCACACGGCCGGCGATGCGGCGGTGATCTTCCGCAAGCACAACGCGGTTCATTTCGGCGATGTCTTCAACAACGCCGGCTATCCGTTCATCGATGCCGACAGCGGCGGCGACATCGACGGCATGATCGCCTTCTGCCAGGCAGTGCTCGACGAGATCGCTCCCGACGCGACCGTCATTCCCGGCCATGGCCCGATTGTCGGAACGGCCGAGCTCAAGGCGTACATCGAGATGCTGACGACGGTGCGGGAACGGGTTGCCGAAATGGTCGCGGCGGGCAAGTCGATGGAAGAGGTGATCGCCGCCAAGCCCACCGCGGACTTCGACGAGACCTACGGCCCCGAGGGGCAGTCTCTCGGCTTCGTCAACCGGGTGTACACGAGCCTGACCAAGTAACGCCGTGCAGGTCGTTCCCAGCTGCGCCGGCTTCGGCGCCACGGTTTGCGCTGTAGGTGCTTGCGGTACTCGGCGACGAGTTCCGCCACATCGAAAGTGCCCTCCACCACTGTGCCGCGCGGGTTCTTCCGGCCGGCGGGGAACGCGAAGTTGCTTAGGCGCGTAGGCGGCTACCTCTTCCCGCGCACCGACGAAGCGCCGGCGGCGAGCGCGCAGATCGAGCGCCAGGGCTACGCCGTGCTGCGCGGGGCGTTCTCGGCGCGGCAGATCGCGCCCATCCGTAACGAAATCGCCGCCGTGTATGCAAAGGGCGACGGCGATAGCCGCGCCAGAGTGCAGGACAGCGACTTCCGCTACGAGATGTTCAACCGCAGCCCGCGGGCGCAGAAGCTTGTTGGTCGGCGCGAGATTCTCGACGTGATCGAGCCGCTCATCGGCGAGGATTGCCACATCATTGCCAACACTTGCTGGCGCAATCCCGCCAATACCGAACACCGCCACGGCGGCGGTGGCTGGCACATCGATGCTGGGCCGCACATTCCGCGGCCGGAAGGGACACAATGGCCGGAGGAGGTGCCGTATCCCGTGTTCGCCATCGGCGTTCACATCTTCCTCACGGACTGTCCGATGGAGTGCGGGCCGACCGGCGTGATCCCCGGCAGCCACAAGTCGGGCCGTCCGCCACCAGCCGACCGGCGCATGGACGAAACGCTCACATGCAACGGGGTTTCGGTGCTGCCGCTCGAAGCCAAGGCAGGGGACGTGGCGCTGTTCGCTTCCGACGTCTGGCATCGGCGGCTGCCGACCGGGGACGGCGACACCGGTCGCTTCTTTCTGCAAGTTCACTACGCTCGGCGCGACATCGCCCAGCGCATCAAGACCACCGCCACGATCAACCACGTGGACGATGCGGCGAGGAGCCGCATCCGCAGTCGCCGCGAGCGCCGCCTGCTGGGCCTGCATCCACCGGGGTTCTACGACGGATGATCGCCAAGCGCTGGCTCACGCCAACCGGGTTTCTCGTGCTTGCAAGCGTGGCGATGCCGCTCGGCTTTGCCGCCTGGCAGGCGCTGCTCAACAACTTTGCCATCGAGATGGCGGCGTTCACCGGGCGCGAGATGGGCATCCTGCAAAGCCTGCGGGAAGTGCCGGGCTTTCTCGCCTTCACGGCGGTGTTCGTCATCCTGGTGCTGCGCGAGCAGACCTTCGCCGTGCTGTCCGTGGCGGTGTTCGGCGTCGGCGTCGCCATCACCGGCTACTTCCCCACCGAATACGGTCTCTATTTCACGGCGCTCTTGATGTCGGTGGGCTTCCACTACTTCGAGACCATCCGGCAGTCGCTTTCCCTGCAATGGCTGTCGAAGGAGGAGACGCCGCGCATCCTTGGCCGGCTCATGGCGGTGGGCTCAGCGACATCACTGGTGGGCTTTGGCGCCATCTTCCTGGTGCTCGAGGTGTTCAGCCTCGAGTACAAGTGGATTTACGTCTTCGCCGGTGGCGCGGCGGTGGTGATCGCGGTGTTGCTGGCGCAATACCCCCAGTTTGAGTCGAAGACGCCGCAACGCAAGGAGATCGTGCTGCGGCCGCGCTATTGGCTCTACTACAGCCTGACGTTCTTCTCCGGCGCTCGGCGGCAGATCTTCGTCGTCTTCGCCGGCTTCCTGATGGTGGAGAAATTCGGCTATTCCGCCGCCAACATTGCGCTGCTGTTCCTCGTCAACCACGTCTTCAACGTGCTGTTTGCCGAGCGGATCGGGGCGTGGATCGGGCGCATCGGCGAACGCCATGCCTTGACGCTGGAGTACTGCGGTCTGATCGGCGTCTTCATCGCCTACGCCTTCGTCGAGAACGGCATGATCGCGGCGGGGCTCTACATCATCGACCACCTGTTCTTCGCCATGGCCATCGCCATCAAGACCTATTTCCAGAAGATCGCCGACCCCGCCGACATTGCCTCTACCGCCGGCGTGTCGTTTACCATCAACCACATCGCGGCGGTGGTGATCCCCGCAGTGCTGGGTTTCGTCTGGCTGCAATCGCGCCCGGCGGTGTTCCTGATCGGCGCCGCGTTCGCCTTCTGCTCGCTGCTGCTGGCGCGCAACGTGCCGCAGAGGCCCGACGAGGGCAACGAGGTGGTGCTCGGGCGCGTCGGCGGCGGGGTGCAGCGCGCTGCCTGACTTAAGGCCTGACAAGGGAGTGACGCAAATGAACGGACCGCTCGCCGGATACACGGTTCTCGATCTCACCATCGCCCGCGCGGGGCCGACGGCCGTGCGCCTCTTGGCGGACTGGGGTGCGAATGTCATTCGCGTGGAGCCGCCGCCCGGCCCCGGCGGCAACATGACCGGTGCCCGCCGCGGCCCGGACGAGCAGAACCTGCACCGCAACAAGCGCAGCGTCGCCATTAACCTCAAGACCGAGGCCGGCCACGGGCTTTTCCTCGACATGGCGCGCAAGGCCGACGTGGTGGTGGAGAACTTCCGCGCCGAGGTGAAGCACCGGCTGAAGGTGGACTACGACTCGGTGCGGGCGGTGAACGAGTCGATCATCTACGCGAGCATTTCCGGCTTCGGCCAGGAAGGCCCCTACAGCAAGCGTCCAGGCGTGGACCAGATCGTCCAGGGCATGAGCGGCCTCATGTCCATCACCGGCGAGCCGGGGCGGGGCCCCATGCGCGTCGGCATCGCCATCAGCGACACCGCGGCGGGCATGTTCCTGGGCCAAGGCATCCTGCTCGCCTTGCTGCACCGCGAGCGCACGGGCAAGGGGCAATGGGTTCACACCTCCCTGCTCGAAGCAATGCTGAACAAGCTCGATTTCCAAGGCGCCCGCTACACCATGCTAGGGGACGTGCCGGGGCAACAGGGCAACGACCATCCGACCGCGACGCCGATGGGCGCCTTCGCCTGCAAGGACGGCATGGTGAACATCGCCGCCGCCAGCCCGCGCATGTGGGCAAGCTTCTGCGAGGCGGTGGGAGCGGACGCGCTGCAGGGCGACCCCCGCTACGACACGCCGCGCAATCGAATCGCCGCCAGGGCAGACTTGAACCCGGACATCGAGAAGGCCATCGCCCACCTCACCGTCGAAGAGATGGTAGAGCGCCTAAACGCGGCCGGCGTGCCCTGCGGCCCCGTCAACGACATCGCCGGCGGCTTCGACAACGAGCAGGCGCAACACCTCGGCATGAGCAAGGCTGCGCCCCACCGGGAACTCGGCGACCTGCACCTCATTCGCTCGCCCATCAACCTCTCTGCTTTCCCCCACCCCGACCGCTTCGACCACGCAGCGCCGGACCCGGGCCAAGACACGAACGACATACTCGCTGGCTTCGGCGTGGCGGATGCCGAAATCGAGCGGCTTCGAGCCGCCGGCGCGGTGAACTGACCGCGACGCCGTGCAATACTTGGTTCGCTAGGGTGCTTGGAGCGAACCCATGTCTGACAGTCCCGTAGGAGCGGTCCCCTCACCGGCGGACGAGCGGGAGGACTTCCCCGGCTGTGACCCGGTGCCAATGTCGTGGGATGACGTGGTGGCGCATGAGGCCAAAGACATTTGGTACTGGGATGGCGACACGAACACGGCGTGGGTGGTGCGGGAGATCACCGCAGACCACGAAATGCCGACGCACCGGCTGCCAAGCCTGATGACGCGCATCTCCCAGGAGCGCGGCTCTGCCATCCAATGCTTCGGCAGTGCCAGCCTTGTATTTCGCCGTCCCGACGGCAAGCCCGGCAAGATGATGGAGCCAGACCAGTCCGTCTTTCTCCATCCGCGCGAGCCGGGCCGAGGGGACGGGATTGTGCTCGGCAGGGACCGCTTGCCAGACGTGGTCATGGAAACGGACCACACCACCGACGTTCGCCGGCGCAAGCTCGGCATGTATGAGCGGTGGGGCTTTCCGGAGCTGTGGGTGGAGGTGCCGGATGCGGGCGCGCCCAGCCGGCCACGGGGGCTTGCGGCAGGGCTCACGATCTACGTTCTCGAAGGCGGCGAATACCGTCGCGTTGATGCAAGCCGCGCATTCTTCGACTGGAGCGCAGAGTCGATTCACGTCGCGCTGAACGAGGCGCAACTGTCGCGCGAGACGATGGCAGGTCTGGCGCGGGTGGGACGCGAACTCGGGCGCGGGGAAGGCACCACGCCGGAAGACGACATGCAGACTCGCGGTCACCGGAGGGAAGCGCACCGGCTTGGCATGCGCCAGGGGCATGCGCAGGGTCAGGCAGAGAGCCAGGCCAAGGCACTGGCGCAGCAATTGGAGGTGCTGCGACGAGTTGCGTCGCGGAGATTCGATCAGGCGGTGGTTGTTCGCGCCCTTGGACGGCTGGGAACGGTCGATGATGTTGGGCGGCTAACGGAGCTGGGCGGGCTCGTCTTTGACTGTGCCGACGGCGACGAGCTAGAGAGGCGGCTGGCGGAAGCGATGCAATGAGCTCTGACGCGGTCGATGTCGCCTTCTATCAGGAGAGCGGCTACCTGCACTTGCCGGGCGTCTTCTCGTCGGACGAAATCGGTCGCATGGAAGAGGAACTCGACTGGCAGATCGACACCTGGGCCGGCAAGGGACCCGGCTGGAGCGGCGGCTGGCGGCGGGTGTACATGAACGCGGCCACGGAGCGCGCCTCGAAGCTCGTGGCGTTGCACGATCTGCACCGCTACTCCCGCGCGTGGTGCGACGCGGTGACCCATCCCCCTCTCACGAACGCGGTCGCGGCGCTCATCGGCCCCAACGTCGAGCTGCATCACACCACTTTGCACGCCAAGCCGCCGGAGACAGGCCATCCTTTCCCGATGCATCAGGACTGGGCCTTCTACCAGCACGAGAATGGGCGCTACGTGGACTGCCTAGTTCACCTCGACGACACCGACGACGACAACGGCTGCATCCGCTTCCTCGCCGGATCGCACAAGGGCGGCGCGCTTGACCATGTGGTGAAGCACCCCGACGGCAACCCCTGCACACCGCACCTTCCCACCGATGATTGGAGCCTCGAAGACACCGTGCCGGTGCCGGCCAAGCGCGGCGACGTGGTGCTCTTCAGCATCCACATGGTGCACGGCTCCCGCATCAATCGCACAGACGCCGTCCGCCGCATCGTCCGCATCGGCTACCGCGACCCGGAAAACCTGCAGACTGCAGGGCAATCACTCGGCAGGCCCGGCCTCATGGTGCACGGCCGCAGGCCGCGCGCGGAAGGGCAGAGCCCGTTGCCCACGACCATTTAAATCGCACGCAATGCATGTCAGAACCATCCCCATCCTGGCCTGTGTCATTGTCGCAGGCAACGTTGACGCACGAACCGTGACATACGTGCCCGTCTGCGAAGAAAGTGGTGCCGGGGCAGTTGCAGGCAACCTTTTCGTGTTGCGCGGCTACGCTGACACCACCATTGCTGGAGCCACGTTCAGGCGAACCGCGCTGCTATCGCTTGGGAGCACGGAGGATGTCCGCGCCACGAGAGTGAATCTGCGTTCTGGCGACGTATCTGCGCGTGGCGCAGACCGTGTGCTGTCGTGCTCGTGGGACGGCAACGGCAACTATGTCAATCCGTGGAACGACGGCGATGCGTGCTATGTAGTGTTGCAGCCGGACGCCATGCCAGAGGCGTTCCTCCACACTAGGCTGACCGGCGACACCGAGGACGACGAGGACGTCAGTCTGGCAGGAAGCGTGGGCGGCCAAGCTGTCACGATCAAGCTGAAAAAGGAAGACCTGCCCAAGTTCCGCTCGAAATGGAGTCGCTTGGTCAGCGTTGACGTAGCCCCATCCTGCCAACACATCATGCTGCAGGCTAGATGGGGAGTTGGCCTATGCGAGAGCGAGCAATCCATGGCGTGCGAGGAATAGGCATCCTCGTGCAGACACATCAGGCTTAAACCGAACAGGAGATCTAGACATGGGACCCATTCCAAAGGGCGGCACAGTTGCAGTCACCGGAGCTGCGGGATTCATCGGCGGCTGGGTGGTTCGACGGCTGCTGGACAAGGGCTATCGCGTGCGTGCGTGCGTCCGCGATGCCGACGACGACAATCGCTGCGGCTTCCTGCGCGCCATGCCGGGCTACGCCTCCGGCCGTCTGACGATCCACTCGGCCAACCTCGACGACGAAGGCTGCTTCGACGATATCTTCGCCGGCTGCCACGGCGTTGCCCACGTCTCCCACGTCTCGAACTATAGCGACCACGAGTACGTGCAACGCGTGTGCGACCACATCATTGCCAGCGTCAACAAGGCCGGTACGGTGGGGCGAGTGGTGGTCACCTCCAGCATCGCCGCGGTGATGTCGGAGATGGATATGAACGAATACGTTCGCCGCCCCGTGTTCTACGAAGACCGCTATCCCGACGAGCAAAACCCGCGCCGCACCGCGGACCGCCAGGGCTACTCGATGGGCAAGGTCATCGCCCAGCGTGCGTTCTCGGACGCCGCCGAGGAAAGCGGCGAGTGGGAGGCCATCACCTGCTGCCCGGCGGACAACGTGGGGCCGATCCAGTCGCCGCACCAGAAGGACATGGGCCCGTGGCAGCACAACATCGAGATGATGCTGCTCGGCGAGTACTACCAAAACGGCGTCTATCGCCCGTGGATGACGGTGGACGTGCGCGACGACGCCGACTGCCATGTTGGCCTGCTCGAGAGCGTGAAGGTCAAGAACGGCGAACGCTACATCGCCTGGTCAACCGACGCCATCAAGGTGGAAGACATCTGCGCCAGCATCGACCGCCTCCTTCCCGAACTCGGCCACGACACCCCTGACGTGATCGACAACCACCCCGACCACATCAAGGACCGCGAAACCAAGTACCGCGCCATCTGGGCTGGCGTAGAACTGCGCAACGACCGAATGCGCAACGTCACCGGCGTAACCTTCCGCCCCTTCGACGAATCCCTGCGCGACTGCGTGGAGTCGTTGCTGACGGTGGCGAAGGTGAAGCCAAAGCTGCGCGAGGGGTTCTCCAATCGGGTGTGAGATCGCCTTGGCAAGGTTCTGACAGGTCACCGTCGGCTTCGTTCGAGCAGCGCCCTGAGGCGGGGTAGCGCTCGCCTGTCCTTGTCGCGGTCTGCGGCGGCCTTGGAGCGGATGATGTCCGGCAGGGATGCGACCAGCAACATGATGCCGGCCGTGTCGATCGCGACCGCGTCCTGCCTCAGGTCGTTGAAACCGCGCGTGCCGGCAGGCATGAGGACGATGTCCATGTCGCCGGCGCATGTCGTGAGGTTGAGCAATGCGTCCGGGCCCAGGTTCGAAAGGAATGTGGCGGAGCAGTCGAAGGGCAACCCGTTCGGTTCCCCTTCAGTGCGGATGCGAGCATTGAGCCGGCGCAGGGCGGCGGCGAGCCGGTCGAGGTTTTCCGAATCCCCGGCAGGCACGATGTCGAGGTCCACCGTGACCCCGGCGTCGCCGTGCAGGATGGCGGCCATGCCGCCGATCAAGACAAAGCGCACGTTCTGTGCCGCAAGTGCCGCGAGGATCTCCTCGGGGCGGAAGGCGTCATCCACGCTGTTGCCGTTCCAGGGCTCTGCGGCTGCGTAGGACAAAGTTGGCGGCACGGGTGGCGTCCGCCAGTCGCTCGTCGGGCGTGCGGCGGAGTGTGCGCTCGAACAGGGAGGCTGCGGCTTCGTCGTGTTCAGCAAGCGTCACGTGGATGTCGAAGCCGGCGGCGCGCACCAACCGCTCCACCAGATCGGTTGACGGAACGCGACTGCCCGACTCGACCCGGGAAACGGTGGACTGCGGCACGCCGGCACGCTGCGCGAGCGCCGCCTGGGTCAGGCCGCCACGCTTGCGGGCTTCGCGCACCAAACTGCGGAGGGTCATGCCTTCCTATAGCCAATTCGGCATCGCGCGGTCAAGTCGGGTTCAGCAGTCAGCGCTCTCCCACAGTCAAAACGGCCCGGAACCCACGCGTGGATTCGTTCCGGACCAGGGAACCTCAGTTCGTCAGCGCCGCTACTACCGCCTCCACGCACTCATCCGCCTTGGCTTGCATTTCTGCATCCGTGGCGTCCTGGATGGGATGCGGGACGAAAACGCATTGGGCCTCTTCCATGCCGAGCATGCTCGCTTGGGTGGCTGCGGCGTCCTTGAACTCGCTCGAGGCAATGCTCACTGCCGGCACGCCCTGAATCTCGAACCATACCGTGTCATGCAAACTGCACGTGGTACAGGAGCCTCAGTCGGCCAGCGCCTCGATCACGAAGTCGTTCTTGGCGCGGATGTCGCGGCGGAGGTCGTCAGGTGCTGGCTTCGTGAACGTCGGCTTGGCGTAACGGTTCAGCGTCACGTTGGGCAGGCGTTCGGCGAGCTGCGCCTCGAGCCGGTCCAGCAGGATGTTGCCGCGCGGCTTGGAGATGTCGAGCAGCGCAACGTTGCCCGTGATCGACTCCGGCCTTGGAGTGATCTTGCGGGCGACGGGCGTGCGCTCGTCTCCGGGGTCCAGGATCGTTGTGGTCATGGTCGCTCCTCTTGCCTTGGATGCGTCGGAGATCAATCTTCGACTTTGACGGAAACGGGAATCGAGCCGATTTCGCCGCCGACCCAGCCGTGGAATATGCCGGAGAACTTGCCGGCGTCGGAACCGGCGACGACGATGTGGATGTTGCTCTTGGAGGCGAACTTCGGCATCGGGCGGCTCTGCCGGTCTGCCGGCATGGCCGCCACGCGATCCGCGGGGATGCCGCCGCCGATGTCTTCGGTGGCGACAAGGTCGGTGAGCGGGCGCGCGGTGACCTTCTGGATCTGCTCGCGCACGTCGTCCTTGCTGAAGCCGTCCCGGGCCAGGGTGTCCACGTGTTCCGGGCACACCACCAAGATGGCGTCGGAGGCGTTGTGGGCGTGAACGTGTTGCGACGCCTCCATCGACAGGCCAAAGCTGCCGGCCAGCTGGCGCGCCGTGAGTGAGCTTTGGTCCACGCAAAGCGTCGGGCCGCTGGTCATGGCGAAGATGGAAATCACCGAATCTTCCGCCTTGAAGCCCCGTTCGACGTGCAACGGCTCCCAGTTGCTGCGTTCCTCCCACTCCGGAAAGCACATGGTGAACTTCATCGGGTTGCCGAGCGTGGATCGCTCGGTGCCGCCCGGGCGGGCGCCGCCGATGTTGCGCACGGCGAGTCGCAGGGCGCGCCCGATCGAGTTGGCGGCACGGTTGCCTTGCCCCAGCGCTCCTAAGCGCATGTTCATGCCGAGTTCGTGGCGGATGGGGCCGTTGACGATCATCACCGGCGTTGCGCCCATGGTCGTCGCCATCACGCCGTGGATGTTGAACTCCTTGTTGCAGACCGCTTCGAGCGCCGCGATCACCACCGGCAGGTGCTCCGGCTTGCAGCCGGCCATCACCGCGTTGATGGCGACCTTCTCCACCGTGGCCGGGGCGTAGTTGGGCGGCACCGTGGCCACCACTTCCTGGCTGTCGCGACGGGTTCCGCCGAGCATGCGCAGCACCCGCTCTGCGGTCGGCGGCACCACGGGCAGGCCGTCGGTGAAGCCCTGGTCGAACAGGAACTCGTGCACGTCGTCTGCCGGGGCGATTTCGATGCGACGGGCGCGCAGGGGACTGTTCTCGGATTCCGCCCGCAGCCGGTCGGCGATGACCGGGTCTTGCGTGAGCGAGCCGCAGCCAGGGCGCCATTCGGGCAGGGATTGCCAATCCACGTCCACCGTGGGCGCGTGGCGCTCGAAGAAGGCCTGCCATTCAGCGCGGTCGAAGCCCACGACCCGATCCACCTCGGTGCCGGATTCGTCCGACATCAGGAGCAGCGGCACCGTCTCGAGGTCGTAGGCGAAGGACACCTTGAGCGTTGAGTCGTCCAGCACAGGAATTGTGAGGCCATGCCGCTCGATGAGGGTGCGGTTGCCGTCGGCGGTCTGTCCGGGCGCCAGCACCGTCAGTTCATCGGCGTCGCCCAAGGCCTCGATGAGCGGCATCACCAGATTGCAGGTGGGGCAGTCCTCCTTGACGAAGCACAGCGCCGTGCGCTGGCCGGCGGGGAAGGCATGGCCGTTGCCGGCCATGTCGTCGAGGGCGAATGCGGGCAGCTCGGCGGCCATCGGTTAGTGGATCTCGGCGGCGTTGCCTTGTGCTTCGCGCAGCTTGTCGATGTTGAAGCCGGGCTGCTGTGCCGCCTTGATGATGACGCCTTCGCGCCGGGCGATGGCGGCAGCGGCGTCCATGACCTGGTCCGCCACGTCGAACGGAATGACCACGGCGCCGTGCTGGTCGGCGTGGATGAGGTCGCCGCCGGCGACGGTCATGCCAGCGACGCTGACGATGCCGCCGAACGAGACCACATGCACGAAGGCGTGGGAGGGGCCAATGCGGTCCGCCATCATCTGGAAGCCGTCGGCGACATCCGGCAGGTCCCGCACGCTGCCGTCGGTAATGACGCCAAGGCAGCCGAGACCCTTGTGGATGTTGCTGTTCACCTCGCCCCAGAAGGAGCCGTAGCCGCGCGAGTCCCCATCGAGGTCCTGAATGATGGAGATGGCTGGCTTCGGCCCGCCGTTGTCGATGTACTCGTAGTAGTCCCCGGGTCGGTTGCGGCGATCGGCGGGATGCTGGGCGCGAATGGTGGCGGTGCGGGCATAGCCCACCATGACGCCAAGCTCCGGACGGGTACACACCAAGGGCTCGACGGTGTAGCCGAAGCCGCGCCGGTCGGGTGCCACCGACTCCAGCGCGTTGCACACCGTGGGCGTGTCGATGGTGGCGAGATCGGCAAGCAATTGCTCGGAAACTTCCGACATGGGGTCGTTCCTCCCTCGGGGCAAGTGGGTTGTGGTTCTAAGGAGCCAAGCGTAACAGATAGGGCCGTCACGCCCGCCCTGATACGATGCGACAGTCGGTGCGGCAGCGGAGCGAGGCTATGCGGGGCATCATTTGGGCGGCGACCCTGGTCATCGGCTCGTTTGCGGTCGCGGACGAGGATGCGTCGGCGCCCGCGAACGAGGATGCGCCGGCACCCACGGTGGAGGAGATCCTGAACGCCGAACCGGCGGAGTCCGAGGTTGCGAGCACCCGTTGCATAGGCCGTCGCCTCTATCGCAACTCCTGGATCATCGACCGCACCACCCTCCTGTTCAGTGGCCGCCGCGACCAGTATTGGGTCAACACGCTACGGCGCCCTTGCCTGCGCGACGTGTTCCGGCGCCAGGTGAAGAACTTCATCTCGCGCTCATCGATGCATCTTTGCGAACGTGACGAGGTGGAGTTCCTGGACCCCGGCGGTCTCATCCAGACCGGCCCCCGCTGTCGCTTGGGCCGCTTCCAGGAAATCACGGCCGACCAAGCCCAACTCCTGCGCCGCCGCGCCGGATTGAAGTAGCCAATCGACGCGGTGTAGGATTGTCCGCTCCCGCGTGGGGCCATAGCTCAGCTGGGAGAGCGCTACAATGGCATTGTAGAGGTCGGGGGTTCGATCCCCCCTGGCTCCACCAATCACGCTTCTCGCCTCGCCCCTAATCGTCTCGTTTTTTCATCTGATAACTGGGTTTTTTTCAAACCGGCGCGGCGCCGGAGCAGGTTCTGGTGGTCGCGCATGTGGTAGCTGTTGCCGCGGATGTTGACGATGTGGCAGCCATTTGTCTGCGCTGGATGCAGGCCAAACTCGGGGCTGTGCCGAGACGCTTTCGCCGGGACTCCACAGGACACGAAACAGGCCGCCTGTTGGGGCCCGAACGTTTCACATGCTGAGCTGCACCTCGATGCCGAGGATTCTCGGCGGATCGAAACTGCCCCAGGGCACGAGGGCGTTGTACGCGAACGCCAAGGCGTCTTCGTCGGTCAGGTTGCGGCCGAACAGCGTGACGCTGTTGCCGTCCCCCCAGAGCAGCGAGATCGAACCGTTCAGCTTCGTTGCCGGCAGCCTGTAGTAGATGTCGTCGTTGCTCTGCCCGTAGGCGTTGTACCGCCCCTGGTGGCGCGCATCTAGACGGTACTCGACGCGTCCGTTGGTTAGGCGATCCACGTCACGCACGTAGCGCACCACGGCCGACGCGCTCCAGCGCGGCGCCAGCACGACGTCCAGGTGGGAGTTGTCTGTGGCGACGCCGTCGTTGTTGAGGTCGACGAGGAACTCGTCCCACGATGCCTCCAGGTAGCCGAGGGATATGTCGGCGCTCAGGTTCTCCGTCAGTACCCATTCGGACTCAAGCTCGAGCCCGTGGATGCCGACGTCGCCGAGGTTGATCGCGATGGCCTCGGTTCCCCGGCCCGTGAAGTTCGGGCGCCGGACGAGGCCCACGAGCTTCTCGTAGTCGGTGAGGAACGCCGCCACGGAAATCCGCGCGCGTTTGCCCAGGGCGTGCGTCTTGAGCCCCAACTCGTGGTTGGTCGCGTACTCGGCCTCGTAGGGACCGATGTTCTCGACGCGCGTCGCCCGACCGTTGAATCCTCCCGGTTTGAACCCGGTGGAACTCGTGAGGTACACCATCGCCGACTCGGACAGGTCGTAGCTTCCGCCGACCCGCCACGTGGTCTCGTTCCAGGCGTTGGTGAGATCCAGCGTGCGTGGCGGCGTCTGCTCCGCCGGCGGGGGCCTCGGATCGTGCCGGATGTCGACCGTCTTCTCGTCGCGGGTCAGGCGCCAGCCGAGCAACAGCGACAGCGCGGACGTCGCATGGAAGTCGGTCTGGCCGAACACTGCGGCCGTCTTGGTCCGCTGACCGGCTTCCACCGTGACGAAGGCGTCCTCGAGGCCGTAGGTCGCGGAGTAGGGTGCACCGGTGTTCTGGTACGAAGTGCGGGTCGACTTCTCCCCGAACAGGAACAGGCCCGCGGTGTAATCCCAGCGCTGGCTGTGGGAGTCGCGAAAACGTATCTCCAGGCTGTCCTCCTCGTGTTCGATGCCGAAGCCCAGATTGATGATGAGGCCCGAGCCCCGGACCGGCGGCGTCGTTCCGGCGCGCCCGTCGAGATCGAAGTAGGAGAGAAAGTCCGCCTGCTGGGTGTTCGCCAGCACCGTGACGGTGCCGGCGGCCGTGCCGATGTCCGATCTGAACGTGACTCCCTTCTCGGCCGAGTCGGCGAGCCCCCGCTCGTCTTGGCGCACCAGATGGACGTCGCCGTCGGCGACACCGCGCGGATCCTGGATGAAATTGGTGACCGGCAGACCGTCGATGTCCTCGTCAAGTGCGTAGACGGTGAGCGTGCTGTAGACGTTGTCCAGTGCGTGGTCCACCTTCAGCCGCAGGTTGCTTGCATCGATCCCCCCCAACGGATGGCCGTCATGGGCATTCTCGACATGACCGTCGTACTTCCGGAGTCCGACCGACAGCCTTGCCCGCATCGTGTTGTCCATCACGCCGCCGGTCTCCGCCGACAGGCGCAGGTGCCTGGTGCCGTACTCGGCAAGGGAAAGCCGGCCGACAATCCCCGCCTCGTCGCCCACCGGCTTGGTGATGACGTTGATCGTCCCCGCCAGGCTGCTTCGGCCGAACAGCGGCCCCTGCGGACCGCGGAGGATTTCCACCCGCTCGACATCGATCTGGTCGTGGAGAACGCCGGTGTTGCGCGCGTGGGGCGCGCCGTCGAGCAGCACCTGGGTCTTGGAGTCCGACAGCGGGTCCGTTTCGTAGAAGCCGATGCCACGGATCGCGAAGCTGCCGCCGTTGCCGACCATCACCCGCTGCGTGATGATGTTCGGCACCAGCCCGTTGAGGTCGGTCAGGTCCACCGCGCCGCGCGCTTCGACCTCGCCGCCGTCGATTGCCGACACCGAGGACGGTACGTCCTCGATGTTCTCTTCGACCTTCTGCGCGGTAACCAGGACCTCCTCGAGCTGGGCTCTGCCGCCGCCCTCGGCGGCCGCTTCGGCCAACGCCGGCATGGCCCATACGAGGCCCCAGATCGCGCTGGCAACGAGCTGCAGGGCAGGCACCCTCGCGGACATCGTGCGTTCGGGCTCCGGAGCGGATTCCCCCGCGGCCACTGCGTATGTCATTTCTTTTCTCCCTGGGCGATGTTGGGCGGGTTAGATCGATGCCGCGGCGTTGGCAGAGCGGCGAATCACGCAGAGGCCAGCCGCGTCTGGCGCGGCTGGCGTGAGCGGATGCGGTCCACCGCGACCATGGTTGCCGGCACCAGGAACAGCGGACCCAGGCTGGCGAACGCCAGTCCGCCGATCAGGCTCACGAACAGCGGCAGGATCGTGATCACGGACTCAAACTTGCTGTAGACGATCGGAAGCAGCCCGACAATCGTGGTCACGGTCGTGACGACGATGGGTCGGGCACGCAGCCGGGCGGCCCGGATCGCCGCGTCTGCGACGGAGACAGTGGGTTCCTGGCGGCAGATGCGGTTGTAGGCGTGAAGGAACACCAGTGTGTCGTTGATGACGACGCCGGACACCGCGACAAGGCCGTACAGCGACGTGAGTTTCACCGGGTAGCCGAGGGCCCAATGTAGGTAAATGGCCCCCGCCAGCGCGAGTGGTATCCCCACGAGAACGTACAGGGGCTGCAGGACGCTGCGAAGCTGCACCGACACCAAGGCGAAGATGACGAGCAGGGCGGCGGGGAAAGTGACCGCGAGGCCACTCAGCGTCTTTACCGTGTCCCGGGAGGAGCCGGCCGGAAGGAACCTGAGCTCGGGGTAGTCCACCGCCAGCTCGGCCAGCAGTTGGTCTTCCATCCGGTCCTCCAGCTCTTCGGAGGATGTCGTCGCATTGTCGTAGTAGACCGTGAACGTCACTGCGGGCCAGCCGTCGACGCGCTGGCGCTGGGCGAGTCCCTGGCGCTGCACGGTCTCGGCGACGCTGGAGAAGGCCGCCATGGAGCCGTTCGGCAAGGCGATGAGTTCGTCGCTCATGTCCGCCTGGCTCTGGCGCTGCTCCATCGGGTAACGAACCATGACGTCGATGGTTTCGGCGCCCCTGACGATCCGGTCGACCTTGGCGCCGAAGAAGCGGTTGCGGAGCTGGTAGGCGAGGTCGGCTTCAGCGAGCCCGCTGGCACGCCCCCGGTCCGTCACGCTGATCTCGTAGTTGATCTTGTCCCACTCGAGCGTGTCGTCGACGGCGTAGACAGACGGCAGCGCGACCAGCCGCTCCTTCAGCGCAGTTGCCGCCGCGACCACGTCTTCTTCGTCCGGATGCAGCAGCACGTACCCCACGGCGGCGGCCGTCGCCTGCGTCGACGTGCGAAACGCCAGCCGTTCGGCGCCCTCGAGAGCGCCGAGGTGGTCGATCCAGGCCTGTTTGAGTTCCGCAACCGACACCTCGCGCGCCGGCGGGACGTTGAGCCGGAGCTGCACCGTTGCACGGTGCCGGGACGGTTCCGGCACCGCCGCGCCGAGCAGGGTTTCGACGGGCCGGTGCATGCCGACGATGACGTTGACCGCATTGACGGCGGTGCCGCCCGTCGTCCTGTTGGCCTCGTGTGCGGCACCGACGATGCGTTCGGTGGCGCGCACCGTTTCCTCGAACGGGGTGCCGACCACCATGGTCAGGTCCACCTGCAGCTGGCGTTCGTCGAGGTTGTCGCCGACCGCATCGAACTTGACCACGTTCGTGACGAACAGCCCGGCCGCGAGCCCGATGAGCGCGAGACCGCCGAGAATCGGCATCGCCGGTCGTGCTGTGCAAGCCGCGATCCAGGTCCCGAGACGGCCGTCCACGAAACCCTGAAATGCGCCCGACACACGGCGCTGCGCCACGCTCAGCGGCCAGCGCGTCGCCTCGCCGCCGGCCGCAAGGTGCGCCGGCAGCAGGAAAAACGCGTCGAGCAGCGAGAATGCCAGCACGACCAGCACGACCAGGGCCAGGGTGCCGATCAACTGGCCGACGTTGCCGTCGAGCGGCAGCAGCGCGGCGAAGGCGATCATGGTCGTCAGGACACCGACGGTGACCGGCACCATCACTTCGCGCGCGCCGGCTATCGACGCCTGCACCCCGTCAAGTCCGGCTTGCCGATGTCTGGCGATGCTCTCGCCGACGATCACCGCGTCGTCGACGACGATGCCGATGACGACCGCGATCCCCAGGACCACCATGACATTGAGCGTCACGGACAGCATGTGCAGGGCGATGAAGGCGCCGATGACCGCCGTCGGTATCCCGACCGTGATCCAGAACCCGACGCGCAGGTCGAATATCAGGATCAGCACCACAAAGACCAGCGCCACGCCGATCAGCGCGCCGTTGGCGATCGTCGTGAGCTGCCGCTCGACCGAGAACACCCGGTCGAGCCAAGGCGAGACCTCCATGCCCGGGGGAGAGGGTCGCGCCAGAAGGAACTCCTGGACCTCGTCCATGACGCTGACCGGATCGATGCCGTCCGGCACGGCGATGTCGAGGAAGACGGCGGGCACCCCGTCGACCGTGTTGATCAGCGGGTCTTCGGCAAAACCGTCCCGCACCTCGGCGATGTCTCCGAGGCGGACGATCGTGCCGTCGGCGCGGCTCAGAATGACGATGTCGGCGAGACCGGGCGCGGTGGTGCGCTTTTGCAACGCGCTCAGAACGAGGTCTCCGGAGTCCGTGCTGATCTCGCCGCCGGAGACGTTGTACGAGGCCGTGCGAATCACCGTCGCGACGTCGCGAATCGTTAGGCCGAATCGGGTCAGTTCGGACTCGTGGATGTCGACCTGAAACTCCCGCACGGGCCCGCCCACCACGTCGACGATGCGCACGTTGGGCAAGCGCAGCAGCTGCTCGCGGAGCAGGTCGGCGTAGGCCCTCAGACGTTCGCCGTCCTGCGTTGCGGAGGTGACGGCCAGGGAAAGCACGTTGCGCAGGATCGTCTTGAGGACGATCTCCGGCTCATCGGCGCCGGGCGGCGGAAAGTCCTCGATGCTCGCCACCGCGGTCCTGACGTACTCGAGCTTGTCGGCCGTGTCGGTCCACTGCTTGAGTTCAACGAGGATCTCGGCACGGCCGCGCCATGCACTGGAGGTCATCCGCTCGACGCCGTCGAGGGAGACGAGGCGTTCCTCGATGCGGCGGATGATGTCCTCCTCCACCTCCCGCGGGGTCGCGCCGTCGTAGGGGACGTTGATGGCGACCGTGCGAAGGTCGATCGGTGGATAGCGCTCGAAGATGCTGGCGCTGAACGCGGCGGCACCGAGGAGCAGCAGAAGCACCGTGACCGCGGTGACCCCGACGCGGTTGTGCACCATGTACTCGAACGGCGTGCGCCAGGGCGGGCCGTCTGTCATGCGATCGCCGTTCGCCACCGGGCCGCCCTACTCCCCCGCGAGCGTCATCGGGTCGGCTCGGGAGCGCAGCTCGCGCAGGCGACTCCTGGCGAAGTCGACAAGCATCGTCACGGCGGGTAAGAAGAACACCAGCCCAATGCCCGAGAACACCAGCCCGAAGGTGATGCTGACGACCAGCGGAATGAGGAACTGAATGGTCTCGCTGTCGTTGAACAGCATCGGCATGAGACCGAGCGCCGTCGTTGCGCTCGTCAGCAGCACCGCGCGGGCGCGCTGACGCGTTGCCGCGGCGATGCCGGCGACCGCCGGCATGTCCGGGTCCTGCATGACCCGGTTGAACCGGTGCAGCAGAAGTATCGTGTCGCTGACGACGACGCCGGAGACGGCGATCAGGCCGAGGATCGACGTGAAGCTGAACACATAGCCAAGCGCCCAGTGACCGACGACCGCACCGACAAATGCCATGGGAATGCCCGCCATGGCCAGTAGCGGCTGTACGAAGCTGCGCAGGAAGGACGCCAGGACGACGTAGATGACCAGCAGGCCGATGGGGATCGAAATCCGCAGGATGTCGAGCGCCCTTGCCGCCTCCTTGGACTGGTCGTGCGGCTGGACGTGCAGCCCCGGATAGTCGCGCAGCAACCTCGGTAGCAGCCTGGACGCCACCTCTTCCCCGGGATCCGCTCCGGCCGCAGTTGCGCGGTCGATGTCTGCCGAAACCACCGCGGCGCTGCGGCCGTCGATGCGCAGGCGTTCGGCGAGGGTGTCGGACTCGACGAAGTCCGCTATCGCGTACAGGGGAACCTGCTCGCTGCCGCCGGGGAGATAGATCAGCTCGTTGCGAAGGTCCCGGTAGCTGGTGCGCCGGTCCTCCGGGTAGCGAACCATGACCAGGAGCTCATCCCGTCCTCGCTGTACTCGCTGGGCTTCAGCGCCGTAGAACGCGTGCCGCAGCTGCAGTGCCACCGACGCCGAGGTCAGCCCGCTGGCGTGGCCGGCCTCGTTGAGCCGAACTTCGAAGCGCCGCTTTCCCATCGACAGGGAGTCGTTGACGTTCGTGACGCCTTCGAGCCGCGACAGTGCCTTGCCGAACTCCCGAGCGGCGGCCTGGACGACGTCCGCGTCGGTGTGCGTCAGCGCGTAGGAAATGCCGCCGAGCCCCCGATTCCGATCCGCGAAGACGACCTTCTCGACACCGGGGATGCCGGCCACCGCCTGCCGCCAGCGATGCTTGAACTCCTGAACCGGCATGCTGCGGACGGTCGGCGGATTGAGGCGGACCTGAACGGAGGCGACGTTGCCCTCCGGCGTGTAGGGGTCCGTGCCCCCGACATATTCCCTCGGAAGGTGAAACCCGACC